>DATFXI010000230.1:0-47846 GCA_035316085.1 Candidatus Angelobacter sp. | reverse complement strand
CTCGACGCCGATCCGGCAGCCGCCTATGCCCGTAAACCCGAGTACCCCGTGGCCTTCATGCGCCAGTGCCGGCAAGCCTATTTCGACCTGGCGACGCAACTCGGCGGTATGACCGTGGTCCCTGCCATGGGACTCAGCCACGCAAAGTTGGAGGTGCTGAAGGCCGTCGAGCAACGCCTGCGCTCCGAAGACAGCCGCGGGGCACTGGAATTCAGAGATTCGATAGGCTAGCCCGCCCCCTTGGGGCTCCACTCCGCCCCGGCAGCCTTCCCTCCCCAACAAGCATTTACAATGATGTGGCAAGGCACAAGGCACAAGGTGAGCCATGTACGAGGTCACAGTTGAGGATTCGTTCGCGGCGGGTCACTACTTGCGCGATTACAAAGGCAAGTGTGAGAACCCGCACGGACACAACTACAAGGTGCGGATTACTCTGCGCGGAGCGGAGCTCGACAAAGCCGGCCTGCTGCTCGATTTCAAAGACCTGAAAGAAGTCATGAAGCACGTGATCGACCGGTTGGACCACCAGATGCTCAATGAAATTGAACCGTTTACGTCGCTTAACCCGTCGGCGGAAAATCTCGCCCGGTATTTCTACGAGCAGGCGGGCGCGCGGTTGAAAGCGCTGACTAAGGGCCGGGTTTCGATCGGCGATGTAACCATCTGGGAAACGGACACGACCACCGCGCGATATTCGGAGTGAGGCGGGATTGCCAGAATCGCCATAATCGAGTAATTGCTCAAATTGGAATCCGCGTTCATCCGCACAAATCTTTCTTCGACCATGCAGATCATCGAAATCTATCGGTCCATTCAAGGCGAGTCGTCATTTGCCGGCATTCCTTGTACTTTCGTGCGCCTGGCAGTGTGCAATCTGCGCTGCGTATGGTGTGACAGCGAATACACCTTCACCGGCGGCAAGAAGATGACGGCAGAGGAAGTCGAGCAGGAAGTTGGGCGGCTCTCCCCTGCGGGCCTTGTCGAGATCACCGGCGGAGAACCTATGCTGCAAGAACGCGAATTGGTGCCGATGTTGGAACGCCTGTTGGCCCGCGGATACACGTTGCTGCTTGAAACCAGCGGTGAGCGCGAGCTGGCGCGTGTGCCGCAGGCGGTGCACAAGATCGTGGACGTGAAATGTCCCGGCTCCGGCGAAGGCGGGACCTTTCGCACAACTAACCTGGACACGCTTACCTCGAGGGATGAAGTCAAGTTTGTCCTGGCTGATCGCGCTGACTATGAGTTCGCCCGCGATTTCATGCGTCAAAGTCAACTGGAAGCCAAGGTCAACAGCGTGATTTTTTCCCCTGTCTTCTTGAAGGCCCCCAGCGCTCAGCGGGACACATCGAATTGCCAGCTTGATCCAAGGGCGCTGGCGGAATGGATCCTCGCGGACAAACTGGACGTGCGCCTGGGGCTGCAGATCCACAAACTCATCTGGGATCCGGCGGCGAAAGGCGTGTAGTGGGTCAGCGGAGCTGGTCTACGCTGATACAAGGTTGTGGGTCGGCCGCTGACCCACAACCCTGTTTTCCAGGGTAAGTTTTGCGATAATAAATAAACGACGGGGCAGCTATTCTGGATGCTGCCGCCATCACAATACCAAGAAATTCATTGGCAAAAAGGAAGCGGGCGTGGCAGCGGAGAAACCACGTTCTGTGGTGCTGTTGAGCGGAGGCATGGACTCCGGTGTGTGTGCCGCCCTGGCGGTGCGCGACACCGACGCCGCTGCCCTGCACGTGAGTTACGGCCAACGCACCGAAGCGCGAGAACGCCGTGCGTTTGAGCAAATATGCGACCGCCTGGGCATCCGCCGCCGGCTGTTGGTGCGTAATGACGTCCTGGGCCGGATCGGCGGTTCGGCTTTGACGGATGAGAGTATTGCCGTGCCGGAAGCCCAGGGCGCGGAAGCGGAAGGCAGGATCGGCAAAGGCCCGGTGCCGGTGACGTATGTGCCTTTTCGCAACGCGCATTTTCTCGCGGCTGCGGTAAGCTGGGCGGAAACTTTGGGCGCCACGCGGGTTTATATCGGAGCTGTGGAGCAAGACAGCTCCGGATATCCGGATTGCCGTCCGGCGTATTACCGCGCTTTCCAGGAAGCGGTGAAGGCAGGTACCCGCGAGGGTAAGATTGAGATCGTTACACCGCTCATTGCGATGCGCAAAGCCGAGATCGTGAAGCTGGGGCTGGAACTCAAGGCTCCTCTGGACTTGACGTGGTCGTGCTACAGCCGTGAGGATACGGCGTGCGGAGTGTGTGAAAGCTGCGTGTTGCGGTTGCGCGCGTTTGCCGAGGCCGGCGTCCCCGATCCGCTCCCTTACGCTGCGCAGCCAGTGGTCTTAGAATAGTAGAAGTAAGTTGCAAGCGGAGGCTGATTATGAAAACAAGAGCCATGCACGTTGTGGCGACTGCAATTCTCTTTGCTTGTGCCGCCGGCGCTGCCTGGGGGCAGGCTACGTTGACCAAGGTCGAAGGCACGGTGAAGGATGGCAATAAACCCGTGGCCGACGTGCAGGTGGTACTCACCTACCAGGACACTGGCAGGGTCTTCAAGATAAAGACCGACAAGGGCGGCGCTTTCTCCTTGGTCGGATTGCCCCGCGGCGTTTACACCGTGGAAGTCCAAAGCGCCTCCGGCGAGAACCTGTTCCGGGAAAAGAATCGGGAAATCAAAGGCGAGGCCGGCGTGGCGGGCGGTTCGATGGGTGGCGTAGAAAAAATGAATTTGGACATCGCCGGGCAGGGCGGAGCGCAGCCTAAGGTCACGAAGGAAGAAGTCGAGCGCATTAAAGCGGAGAACGCAAAAGCCACGAGCTTGAATGCGCTGATTGGCCAGTACAACGCTGCCCAGGCCTCCCAAAACTGGAAGGAAGCAGAGCCGATCCTGAAACAGATGGTAGCGGCTGACCCGAACAACTGGCGGTTTTATCAGGCGCTGGGTACCACTCAGATGAACTTGGCGGAGTTTGAGGACGCGATCGGCAGCTATGACAAAGGCATTCAGTTGGCGCAGGCGATCGTGAGCGGGACCGCTCCCAAGGATCCGCGGAATCCAGATTCGGACCCGGCGAAAGCCAAAGCCGGCGTCGGACAAATGCTGGCTTCGCAAGGCAACGCCTACTTGAAGCTGAAAAAGAACCCGGAGGCGATCGCCTCGTTCACCAAAGCGGCAGAGATGGATCCCAACCCGGGTGTCGCCTATTTCAACCTTTGTGCGACTCAGTACAATACCGGCAATACTGAAGGGGCGCTGGCTGCTTGTGACAAAGCCATTGCCGCTGACCCCAACAAGGCGGACGCGTATTTCATCAAAGGGTCGCTGCTGATGGGCGCGGGCAAATTGGACGCTCAAGGGAAATACGTGCCACCGGCCGGCACCGCGCAAGCTCTGAACAAATATCTCGAGTTGGCCCCGGATGGCCCGCACGCCGTTGACGTAAAGCAGATGCTGGAAGCTATCGGCGCCAAGATCGAAACTTCGTACGGAAAGAAGAAAAAATAATCCCGCTTCCGCCGTTGTCCCAACTTAGGAATCCGGCAGTGGACACAGGAAAGCCTGTGGACACTGCCTTTCCTCGCGATATAATCCCGCACACTGGCTTTTTGCTTTTGCCCTCACAAGGCTTACGGAGGCCTTCAATCATGGAGAGAAAAGAATCGTTTGCTATAAGTGTGCTGTTGCTGTTCTTGCTGAGTGCCGTGCCGGCCCGACCACAGGGTGGCAATACGATCACAGGCGCCGTTAAGGGAGTCGTCAGCAGGAACGCCGAACCTTTGGCCGATATGCGAGTGGTGTTTACGAATCCAAACAACGGCAAGCAATACAAAACCAAGACCGCCGCAAACGGAGAGTACTTTTCCGCAGGGATGGCGCTTGAAACCTTCAAGGTCGAAGTGCTTGGCGCGAATGGAGAGGTACTGTACACCAACACCGTCACGGTACGCTCCACTGGCGGCTCGGTGACTCTCAACATCGATGTGGGCAATCCGTCAGCTAGCGGGGGCATGGCGGGCGGAACTGTCGAACGTCCCAAAATGACCAAAGAGGAGGAGAAGGCAGAGGCTGCCCGGATGAAAGCCTACAACGACAAACTTCCCGCCATGAATGCTTTGCTGGGCCAGGCACAGGCGGCTATGCAGGCGCAGAAGTGGCCGGACGCGGAAAAGGCCCTGAAGCAATTGCTGGCAACGAATCCTGAGACCTCGCGTTGGGAGTTTTACAAGGCGCTGGGTGACGCGCAAGGCCGCAACGGCGAATGGCAAGATGCGATCAAGACTTACGATGCGGGAATCCAGACGGCGCAGGCCATCATTTCCGGCAAGGCTCCGAAAGATCCCGGGAATCCCAGCCCTGATCCGGCCCGCGCCAAAACCGGGATCAGCCAGATGTTGATCGCCGAAGGCAATGCCTATGTGAAGCTCGATAAGCCGGAGATGTCTGCGCCGCTGTTCCAGCAGGCCGCCCTGGACAATCCTAACCCCGGGCTCGCCTACTACAATCTCTGCGCCGTGCTATTCAATGCCGGTAAATGGGATGACGCCATCGCCAGCTGCGACAAAGCTATTGCTGCCGATGCCACCCGCGCCGAGGCATGGTTCTTGAAGGGCACGGCCCTCTACAAGATCAGCCAACCTGGGAGCACTGCGAGACCAGGGACGGTGGAAGCCCTGAACAAGTACCTTCAGCTTGACCCCAATGGCTCGCACGCCGCTGAAGCCAAGACCATTCTGCAGACTGTGGCGCAAAAATAAAGCCAGCGCGAGTTGCGCGAAAAGGACAAAAGGCCGGGTTAACAACCCGGCCTGATCTTTTTCTGGGGTGCGAGGGCGCTCACTTCGGCAGTTTTCCGAGTTCGGCCACCAGCTCTTCGTAGTCCGGTTCCTGGCCCAGCTCGTAAACCCTGGCAAAAACGATCTTGCCCTGTTTGTTCACGATGAACACCGCGCGCTCGTTGATTCCCGGGACCGGCTCGCCCAGGCGCAAGATGCCGTACTGCTGGGCCACGCCGGCATGCGGCCAATAATCGCTGGCTAACGGATAGTCCTGCCAGCCAATGGATTTCTCCTGCCACGCCAAGTGGCTGTAGATCGAATCCGGGCTGATGCCCACGACCTGGGCATCGTGGTCGGCGAACTTGGGCAGATAGTTCGAGTACGCCGACATCTCCTTGGTTCAAGTCGGGCTCCAATCCAATGGATAAAACGCCACCACCATGTTCTTCTTGCCCCGGAAATCGCTGAGCTTGAACTTGTGCTTCTGTTTTCCGGTAACGGCCGGCAGCTCAAAGTCAGGGGCCATGGCCCCCACTTGCAACGATGTCATCGAGAACCTCCCTGCGAGTTGCTGCTGAAGAAATTACCTGCGGGCACACGTCGGCATGGCCTTGCGGGTGCGAATCTATGATTTTATCGTGGCCAAAAAAATTAAGACAGGGTAACTTTAGAAAACGGGGGCCGCATCGAACCCTGGGGTACCGAAATCCATGCTGGGATTCAGGAACTACAACTACGAGCGTTTCTCCCGCGAACGTCTGGATGAGTTCGTGGACGCGCGCTTTTCCGGACCGGAAGCCGGAGAGCGTGCGCCGGACTTCAGCGCCGAGTCGCTGGAGGGCGAGAATCTGCAGTTGGGCGACTACCAGGGCGAGAAGAATGTTCTGCTGGTGTTCGGGTCGGCCACCTGCCCCATGACCGCGGCCACCATCGGCGAACTCAACGCTCTGTATGACGAATTCCGCGATGACGTCGCGTTCGTGTTTGTGTACGTGCGCGAAGCCCATCCCGGGGAGCGCATACCAGCGCACGGCTCGATGGACGAAAAGATAGCCGCTGCCCGCCTGCTCAGCGACGCCGAAGACCTGGAGATGCCGGTGCTGGTGGATGACCTGCGCGGCTCCATTCATCGCCAGTATTCCGGCCTGCCCAATCCTGCGTTCCTCATTGATAAGTCCGGCCGCGTGGCCTTTCGCTCCATGTGGGCTAATCCGGAAGCGCTGGCCGCAGCCATTGACGAGTTGCTAGAAATCGAAGAGGAGCGCGACACAGACCAGGCCGTGGTTCGCGGCGGTGAAGACCTCTCCATGCCTCTGACCTACTCCATGCTTCGCTCCCATCGCGCACTGCACCGCGGTGGGCGGCAAGCAGTGCAGGATTTCTATGCTGCCATCGGCCGCAGCAGACGCGCCGCTGCCCGCGAAAGCAAACCGCTGCTTAAGAACCCAGGGCGCATCCTTTCCGTGGCTGCTTTGACAGCCGCGGTTCTGGCCGGCGGCATCTATGCCGGGTTCGAACTCCGCAAGCGGCGCCTGGGCCTGCGCCGCAATCCCTACCGCGCTTATGAAAAAGAGAAGGTCCGCGACACTGAAACCGGCGAAGACTACGGAGCCGTGGGAATCTAGACGACACTCCGTTCAACCTCTACTCAAGGATGGCTTTGTGACAGCGAGCGCTACGGAGCAAAGGGCGGAGCATGCGACCCTTTTGCGCTTGGTTCACCTTCGCCTCATGCGAAGGCTGGAACTACCCCTGAACGATCGGGCGCGCCAATGGCGCGAGTGCGGGCTCGTGACGATGCAGGAACCATCTCTCCATAACCGTGTGGCGGCAGAAGAATTCGCTCTTCAATAACAGGCGTGCGGCGAAGTTGCGAACCTTTTGCGGCAACCGCCAGGAAAGCGGCTGTCCTTGGCCGGGCTTAGTGTGGAAGCGGCTCTCCAGTAGAGCGGAATAAACCTGCAATTGCTCGCGGCGATACGCGCCCCCAGCCTGCGCAATGGCTTGCGCGGCGAGAAGCCCAGATTCCACAGCGGTACGTATGCCTTCGCCGCTGGGGGCGTAGGCCAGGCCGGCGGCGTCGCCGATCAGCAAAGCGCCATCCGCGACCAGCAGTCGAGGGGAGTAGCCAAGCAAGAGATAAGCGTGCCCGCAAGGCCGTCCCGGCAGATCAAACGGCGCTTTGCCTGAGGCCCGCAGCCACCGAACGAACCCGCCCACATGTTCCGGCAGGGCGCGTTGGTCCAGCCGTCCCAGCCCGACATTAAGCACGTTGTCCTTGCGAAAGACCCAGCCATAGCCTTTGAGGTCGCGTGAAAAAAACAGCTCCGGAACTTCTCCGTGGACGCCGCATTGAGCCGCTTGGTCCGGGGTCATGGCGAACTCAATCTCCTGCGCCACCACCGGCTCTTCTTTGTGTCCGTTAGCCAGCACGCGTGCAACCGGGCAAAAATGCCCACCGGCGCCCACCAGCAAACGTGCCTTGATCTCGCCGTTCACCAGCCAGCCCTCGCCTGAGCGTTCGATGCCGGTCAGGGCAACGCCTTCGCGCACGCGGGCGCCGCAGCGCCGCAGCAGGTACTGGTCAAACTCGCACCGCCGGATGCCATAGCTGACAGTCTGGTGAAAAGGAACTTCGACCTCGTGGCCGCCCATGCTGCTGATGCGAAAGCCGGTGATCGGCTGCAGGGTGCGTCCTTGAGCGTAGTCATCAGGATCAATAGCCAGCGCTTGCATCACCTGCGGAGTGATCCAACCGCCGCACACCTTGTCCCGGGGAAATCTGGCTTTATCCAGCACCATCACGTTCAGGCCGCTGGAAGCGAGGGCCCAGGCGCAAGACGATCCCGCAGGCCCGCCGCCGGCGATCAGGATATCGCATGAATCCATTTTTTCTCCTGAACCAGCGGCTCTGCTTCATAGAGGTTGGACCATGTCCACGGCAGCGAAGCGCACTTGTTTCCGGCAAAGACGATTTGAAACAGTTGCAGGCCACCGACTCGGAAGGCGGCAAGGGAGCCCGCCAGGTACAAGCGCCACATGCGAGCAAACCGCGGCCCAAACTTTTCCACTACGGTCTGGTAGGATTGCTCAAATCTGGCAAGCCAGTGCTCGAGTGTCTTGGCGTAGTGGGCGCGCAGATTCTCCAGGTGAACCACACTCAAATCCTGAGGCTCAAGCACATCCATGGCTTCCTGCAGGCTCGGCGCATAGGCTCCGGGGAAAACACGCTTGCGCATCCACACACTGAATGCCCGGGGAGAGTTCCTGCCGATGAAATGCAGCAGGCCGCGGCCATAATCACCGATCGTCCGGTGAATCACGCGTCCGAACTCAACGTAGTTCTTGGGCCCCAGGTGTTCGAGCATGCCAACCGAGACGAATGCGTCAAAGCGGCCGCTGATGTTGCGGTAGTCGTCTTCGATAAATTCCACTCGCGAAGAGAGCCCCTCACGCTTCGCGCGATCGCGCGCAAACACAATCTGTTCGTGCGAGATGTTGAAGGCCTTTACCCGGACGCCGTAATGCCGGGCCATGTGCAATGCCAGCGCGCCCCAGCCGCAGCCGGCTTCAACCACGCTTTCCTCGGGACGCAGCCCCACTTTGCGGCATACCAGGTCCATCTTCGCCGTCTGAGCCTCTTCCAGAGTGGCGTCGGGCCGGGGGAAATAAGCGCAGGTATAAACCATTTGGCGGTCCAGCCAAAGCAGGTAGAAATCATTGGAAAGGTCGTAGTGATGATGAATGTTGCGCCGGGAGCCGCGTAGCGTGTTGGTCTGAAACCAATCGAGCCAATGTCCGATCAACTTGGTACCGGCGCGCTTGGGCACGTGGTAGATACGCTCCAGCAAACCGACCAGATCGCCTTCAACTTCAATTTGTCCTTCGCTGTAGCCATCGCCAAAGGCCATCTCAGGATTGAGAAGGAGCGAGGGAAGCACGCGCGGGTTCCGTATCACGATGGCCGGCCCGCGCGTCTCGTTGGCCGGGCCTTCCCCGGCAAGGCGGACCGGAACATCACCAGCGAGCTTCTGGGCAAAACGTACAAAGGACTGACTCAACCATTCGGAAGTTCCCATTTCCAATTCCTCCTTCTGCCGAAGGGGACCCTGGGTAGCCGGCGACGCTGGCCCTTACCTGCTCGCCGCATGATTCTGGCAGAAGAGCGTTGTGGGGAATTTTAGATCGCCAGCGCCCGTTCTGCCACAGCAATCGTTTTTTCGATATCTGCCCTGGTGTGGGCCGCGCTCGCAAAGATTGCCTCAAACTGCGATGGCGGCAGATAGACTCCTTGGGCCAGCATTCCACGATGAAACTTGGCAAAGGCCTGGGTATCGGATTTTGCCGCGCTTTCCCAATCTGTGACTGGGCCGGCTTGGAAGAACCAAGTGAACATCGAGCCAACACAGTTGGCGCACAAGGATATTTTCTTCTTTGTCGCGAGGTCCAGAACCCCATCAACCAAAGCCGTGCTGTTTTGCTCGAGCTGGCGGTAGATCGAAGGATTGCTCTTCAATTCACGGAGCATGGCCAGTCCAGCAGCCATGGCCAGGGGATTGCCGGAGAGCGTGCCCGCTTGGTAGACCGGGCCGAGCGGCGCAACCATGTCCATGATCTCAGCCCGGCCGCCATACGCGCCCACCGGCAGCCCGCCGCCGATGATCTTGCCCAGCGTAGTCATATCCGGTTTGATTCTGTAGAGCTCCTGCGCGCCGCCCCGCGCCACACGGAAGCCGGTCATGACTTCGTCAAAGATCAACACCGCGCCATGTTGCGCCGTGATCTGTCGCAAAAAGTCGAGATAGCCTTCGCGCGGCGGCACGCAGCCCATGTTGCCGACCACGGGCTCAACGATCACACAGGCGATCTGGTCCTTGAATTTTGTGAACGCCTCTTCGGCCGCTTGCCGCTGGTTAAACGGCAATGCCAGCGTGAATTTGGCTTGCTCCTCGAGCACGCCCGCCGAGCCGGGAATACCCAACGTGGCAACGCCCGAGCCGGCTTTTACCAGAAGGGAATCAGCATGGCCGTGATAGCACCCCTCGAACTTGATGATGTACTTTCGCCTGGTAAACGCCCGCGCCACGCGGATGGCGGACATGGTGGCTTCCGTCCCTGAACTGACAAAGCGGACTTTGTCGATCGAGGGAAACGCCTCGATCACGGCTTCTGCCAGTTCGGCCTCGCGTGGCGTGCAGGCGCCGAAGCTCGAGCCGTCGCGGTTGGCCTTCTGGATCGCTGTAACTACGGCCGGGTGTGCGTGGCCAAGGATCAGCGGCCCCCAGGATCCGACGTAGTCAATGTATTCGTTCCCGTCGGCGTCCCAAATGCGTGCGCCCTTGCCGCGTACGATGTACGGCGGCTCTCCGCCTACGGATTTGAAAGCCCGCACCGGCGAATCCACACCCCCGGGAATGATGCGCGAGGCGCGCGCATGCAGCTTGCGGGAGGTTGCTCGTTTCATGGCCATGACCTACAAATAATAAACGCTAGGTCAGATACGTTCTTGCCGTTCCGCGCCGCCCTCTGCCGCGCTTTGCCGCTTTCGCCTAGCGGCATGCCGATGCCATGATCACCCTCGCAGTACAAACTGAGGTGAAAAATGTTGAAGAAATCATTCTTGTTCGCGTTCCTTTTTGCCCTTGTGGCGCTTGCCGTGGTGGAAGTAGCCTCCGCTCAGCAAGGGAGCCGGCTTCCTACAAATAAGGAGTTGGTGGCCAGGGCCCGCAGTGTTTACGTTGAGACTGATACCTTCTGGATGAAGCGCGAAGCGCTGGAGAGCTCCTTGCTGGGAAAGCCCGAGTTCAAGGCCTGGGAGATGCAGATCACAGGCAAACGGGAGTTCGCCGACCTGGTAGTCCATGTGAAGCGTATCCCGTTCAGCAATCACTTTCTTTATACAGTGAGGGAGACCAGCACGGATACCATCGTGATGGCGGGCAAAGTCGATTCCCTCGCCGGGACAGTTTACGGGCAGATCGCCGGCGAAATCTGCGACAAAATGAAAGTCTTCCGCGGTGACCCGCTGCCGGCTCAGACGACGGCGCAAAACCAGTAGGGTCGCCGCTGCAATCGTCGATTGAGGCCCCGAAAATCGGTGATCGCCAGATCGGGCCATCGGGTGATCTGACCCCAGAGAAGGTGGCCCGATGATCCGATGGCCCGATCCTTGCTCCGCGTCTCAGTGTGTCTCCGTGCCTCCGTGGTGGGTTTTTCATTGCTAGAATAGAACGGTGATCCTGCCGTTCGTCCGCGAAGTCCTGGCGGACGTGGAAAAGAGCCCGGGATTTCAACAGGCGGCCGCATATCTCAAACAGCGTAGGGGGGAGTCAACGCCTTCTGCGGGGCGGACCCGTCTGTCCGGGCTGGTTCCGGCGGCGAAATCCCTCCTCATTCCTTTCTTGCAGCGCGCGGCGGGACGCCCGCTGGTCATCATCACCGCCAACAATCGCGCCGCCGAAGCTATGTTCCCCGTGGTGCAGGCTTTTTGCGAGTTGAGCGGAGCGTGCAGTCCCCAGGCCGTGGTCAAGCTGCCTGCATATGATGTGCTGCCGTTTGAAAATCTTTCGCCGCATCCGGAAATCCAGGAAGAACGCGCAACGGCGCTGTGGAAGATCGTGACCGGAACCGCATCCATCGTGATTGCTCCAGCGGAGTCCGCTGCCATGCGCCTGCGGCCGGCGGAACATTACGCCGGCTTGGCGCGGACCATCCGCCGCACCGATTCGCTTGACGCAGACGAGCTGGTTGGCCATCTCAACACGGTGGGCTACACCCCTGTTGACGTGGTGGAGATGCCGGGACAATACGCGGTCCGAGGTGGCTTGATTGACGCTTATCCGCCCGAAGCTGACCGCCCGCTGCGGATTGAGCTGTTCGGCGACGAAGTGGAATCCATCCGAAAATTTGATCCCGGCACGCAGCGCTCGGCCGCGCCCGTGGATGAAATCGTTCTGCTGCCGCTCCAGGAAACGCCTGTGCGCGACGAGGTGCTCACCGAGGTCCACGCCCGGCTCTCCAGCGCCCGCGTGGAGGGCGCGGCAGATGCGGTGCGCAGCGCGCTTGAACAGACCGGCGTGACGGTTTTTCCGGGCTGGGAGTATTACGCCAATGCCGGCGCCGAAAGCACGTTGTTCGACCTGCTGCCCAATGCGGTTGTCTTCAGCGACGAGCCTGCGGCGATCGAAGCCGAGCAGGAGCGCTGGTGGGAGCGCGTTGGGCAGCGCCACGAGATGAGCGGCGTAGGCAGACTGGCCACGCCGGAAGATATTTTCCTGACTCCCGAGCGGTGGAACGAAATCGTCGCCAAACTTCCTGGCGGATCGCTGGAACAACTTGGACTTCTGCGCATTGCGCAAGCAGAAAACGCGCTTGGACTCGCAGAGCCGCAGGTGCCCGACGCTCCCCTGATCGAATTTTCCTCGCAAACCACCGTGCGCTTTCACGGCTCGGTGCCGGGCATGGTGGAAGAAGTGCGCAAGCTCACTGCTGCCGGTCAGCGCGTAGTCTTCGCTGCGCCCAGCACCGGTGAAATGGAACGCCTGGCAGATATCTTCACCGAATACCAGGTCCCGTTTCGGCTGGGCACACGCGCGCCGGCGCCGGGCAGCGAGACTTATCTCGACGAAAGCGCCTATTTCTCAGGCGACCTCACCACCACCACGATCGTCCGCGCCGCAGTGCCGGACGGCTTAGTTCTCCCTGAATCACGGCTGGTGATTTTCGGAACGCGTGATCTTTTCGACGAATCCGAGGTCGTGGTGGCGAGCCCATTGCGGCAGAAGTCGAAGACCGCGGCCTTCTTATCCGACTTCCGTGATCTCGCGGTAGGCGATTTTGTGGTCCATGTGGAGCACGGTATTGGCATGTACCAGGGCCTGAAGGAGCTTGCGCAGGGGGAGAGCGTGGGCGAATTCATGGTGCTGGAATTTGCCGAGGCCGCCAAGCTTTACGTCCCGCTCACGCGCCTGGATCTGATCCAGAAATACCGGTCGAGCGAGGGCGTGCGCCCACCGCTCAGCCGCCTGGGCGGTACCGCCTGGGCCAAGACCAAAGCCCGCGTCAAAAAGGCCATGAAAGATATGGCCGACGAGTTGCTCAAGCTTTACGCCGCGCGCAAGGCCGCGCAGGGCCACGCTTTTCTCGCCGATACGCAATGGCAACGGGAGTTTGAGGATGGGTTTGAGTTTAACGAGACTGACGATCAGCTCACCGCCACAGCCGACATCAAGCGCGACATGGAATCGCCGCTGCCCATGGACCGCCTGCTCTGCGGCGACGTGGGTTACGGAAAGACGGAAGTCGCGATGCGCGCCGCGTTCAAAGCTGTGCAGGACAACAAGCAAGTTGCCGTGCTTGCGCCCACCACAGTTTTGGTCTTTCAGCACTTTGAGAATTTCAAGCGCCGCTTCGCTGCATTTCCGATCACCGTGGAGATGATGAGCCGTTTTCGCACCGCCAGGCAATTGAAAGAAACAGCAGAACGCGTGGAGCAGGGGAAAGTAGACATCCTGATCGGCACACACCGCTTGCTCTCCCAAGACGTAAAATTTCAAGATTTGGGACTGCTGGTTGTAGACGAAGAGCAGCGTTTCGGCGTACGTCACAAAGAGCGGCTGAAACACCTCAAGAAAGAGGTGGACGTGCTCTCGATGTCGGCTACGCCGATCCCGCGTACCTTGCATATGTCCATGGTCGGCCTGCGCGATATGAGCCTGATTGAGACGCCGCCCAAAGACCGAATGGCGATTCAAACAGTAGTTGCCGGTTACGACAACCAGTTGGTCAAAGCGGCTCTGGAGCACGAACTGGAACGTGGCGGCCAGGCATACTTCGTCCACAACCGCGTGGACACCATTTACGAGATTGCCACCAAAATCCAGGAGTTGGTGCCCCGCGCCCGCGTGCTGGTGGCGCACGGACAGATGTCGGAAGGCGAATTGGAGAAAGTCATGCTGGCATTTGTGAGGCATGAAGCTGACGTTCTTGTCGCTACCACCATCATCGAAAACGGCTTGGATATTCCGCTGTGCAACACCATCATCGTCAACCGCGCCGACCGTCATGGACTTTCCGAGCTCTACCAGTTACGCGGGCGCGTGGGCCGCTCCAACCGCCGCGCTTACGCCTATCTTTTGGTTCCTGGGGAGCAGGAACTCACGCCGGTGGCCCGGCGGCGTCTGGCGGCGCTCAAAGAGTTCTCCGATTTGGGCGCAGGCTTCAAGATCGCAGCGCTCGACCTGGAGCTGCGTGGAGCCGGCAACCTTCTTGGTGGAGAGCAGAGCGGGAACATTGACGCCGTAGGCTTTGAGATGTATACGGGCATGCTCGAGCGTGCCATCCGCGAGCTCAAAGGCGAAGACCTGGCGGAGAAAGTTAGCACACAGTTGAATCTGGGCATCGATCTGCGCATCCCCGCGCATTACATCGGCGAAGAGAACCAGCGTCTGCGCATGTATAAACGCGCTGCCGGAGTCGAGAGCGAGGCCCAACTGGACGACGTGCGCAAGGAACTGGAAGATCGCTACGGGTCGGTGCCGTCTCCGGTCCGTTACCTGCTTTCCGCAGCGGCGTTGAAGTTGCTGTGCGAACGCGTGGGCGTGCTGGCGGTAGACCGCAAGCGTGACTCCGTCACGCTGAAATTCACGGAACAGGCGCAAGTCGATCCGGAACGTCTAGCGCGGTTTGTGGCCGGGTCGCGCGGAGCGCAATTTTCGCCGGGCGGCACACTCAAGTTCAATCTGAACTCCACGCAGCCGGAGGCGATCATCGACCAGATCAACGGTTTATTGCGCGATCTGAGTCCGGAAACAGCCAAAGTCTGGATGGAATAGATGTGCTCAGGCTCTTATCGCCCTAGGGTGCGGCATAACGCTCGGAGGGGCGTGCATTGTCTTACCGGCGAGTTCGGGAGTCCACGGGCATTGGGCGTTGAGCCACCGCCGGAGCTTGTCTAGCTCGTTGGCTGGAACGGAAGAGAATTGAATACCCGTACGGCCTCGATCACTCCAGATCACAGTTCCAGTCACGTGGATCTGGTCGTGTGTGCCGGGAAGCTCAAAATCAACGAATGCTTTGGCGCCCTGGGGGAGGGCTTCACGCGTATTGAGACACAAGCCGTTCTGGCTGAGGTCCAATAGCACGGCATTCTCCAGCGGCTGTCGAATGATGTTCAGCTGGTAAGATGCCGTGGCGTTGATGCGGACCGCGCAGCGAAAGTAGGCGCGCTTTTCCAGGAAAATCAGGCGATACATGTTCTGCAGTGTCCCAGCCATCGCGTCGACCGACAAAGGCTTGTCGAGTACATAGCGTGCTCGCCGGCACAGCGCATCCGACAGCGATGAGGAGGTTGCGGCCAGTGCGATGATGTTGCTGGTTCGCGTCAGGCAGTTGAGGGCCGGGGACGACAGCAGTTCTTCCATCCCACGAAGATCAAGATCCAGTACAAACAGGTCAAATTTCTTCTGCTTGAGCATGTCGGATGCCGTGGAGCAGGTCCCGCAGTGCGTGGTGCGGATGGCATATCGATCGAACGTATGCTTCACGACAAACAGAGATTGGGGATCGGTTGACAGCAGGAATGCGTTGAGAACGGCTTCCATAGTTTTCCACCCCGTCCGTGGGGTCGTCCACGGCGATGAACCTGGGATTCTTTCGGGGAAGTTATGAGCGAAATCTATCCCAACGCCGGTGAGCAAGATCAAGCGCCACGGTTTTGTTCGGAATTCAGAACAAACGAAAGTAACTACAGAAGCAAACCTGTTGATTCGACTAAATAATCGGCCGGACTTGAGACTGCTCCAAAACGGGAAGATGTTGATGGAGAGCTGGCCGCGCTCACCGAATGTGGAAGATCGACACCGTCAGCTTGCCGTTGATGATCTCCGCTTTACGCCAGGAGCTCCGGTCGTTGAGTGAGACCCAGCGCCGCTCTTCCGTGCGATAGTGCCAATCTTTGTCGTTCTGATAGAAGATCTGCAGCCCGGTGCCTTCCAGGATGTTAAGGATGCTGTTGTCGTGCGAGTTGCGTTCGTCAAAGTCGGTGGACGCGCGCTGCCCCATCTCAGAATAGATTTCATTCAGCTCGAGCAACAGACGGTTCACGTCTTCGTCCAGCGGCTCGGCGCTGAGCCCAATGCGCTGCGCTTCCTGCAGCATGATCGGATAGCTGTGCGCAGGATAGCCGGAATTCAGCGTGTCACTGATCTGCTCGGCCTTGGCCGCGTCCTTCAGATGGTACGAGAGAATCTCCACGCAAAGCTTGGTGGAGAGCGCGCTCGAGCGGTCTGCCGCCCCGATCACCAGAGGATGCACGTGGGGAAACAGCGCCTGATACGGATTGGCGGCTTCTTTGTCCGACTCCTTCTGCCACAAACGCACCACGCGCTGCAATTCGTCCTGGCTGACGCTGACGCGGTTGTTGTCACGGTCGATGGGAGAAAGATCGTGGGTCAGCGAGGTGTCCACAGCGGAAAGATGCGCCAGAGGGCCCATGAGAATTTTGTCCGCGCCGAGCGCCAGCATGGTCGCGGCCGATGCGCACTCCAACGGCGCGATGGCCGTGAGCCTTCCCGCGAACTGGCGCAACAAGTTCACCATGCGCAGTGAGGCCTGCCCGTAACCGCCGTCAGACTTGATGAACACTGACAGGCGCTCAACTCTGCCCATGCTGCGCAGAATTCCGTAGAGACCGATCACGTCATTGCTGCAAATCGAGCCGCTGGGTGAATTCCAGTAGGTAATGAGCCGCTCACCCAGCTTCTCTTCAACCTGACCAATGACTTTCTGGGTTCGCTCGTAGAGGATCGGCGGATTTTTCGATTGCGGCCGCTCGCTGCGCTCCGCCGGTGCCGGCTCTTGCTTTTCTTTTCGTGTGAACACTAAAAAAAGTTTACACCATGAAGAAGAGCCGTCAGCATTCGGCTATCAGCATTCAGTCCCTGAAACAGCATCCTCGCGTCAGGCTATTCGGCACACGAAACCGGTCACGGGCTGAATGCTGACTGCTGATTGCTGAGTGCTCTGCGGTAACGGCAGAAGATCGCTGGGTCTAGGCATCGCCAGTTTCGATGGGCTGTCCTTGTCGCTGGTATTCCGCGAAACCTCCGCCGTAATTTTCGACGTGCGCAAAGCCCATCCTGCGCAGCAGGCTCAAGGCAATGGGCGAGCGCCCGCCGCCCTGGCAATGCACCACGATAGACGAATCTTTGGCCAGCTTGCCGGCGGCTTCAGGCACGCTTCCCAGAGGAATGTGGACCGCGCCGGGAATGTGTCCGGCGCGAAACTCAGTGGCGGCGCGCACGTCGACCACAGTGTGGCGGTTTTTGCGCCGCTCTAAAACCTGGGCGATGTCAACTTCATCGATGGCCGCGAGTGTGCCGTGCTTCCCGCGCCAGTGATCCAGCGCCGCGGGCGAAAACCACCCGGTCACGTTGTCCAGCCCGATCAGCGCCAGCGCCGCCGTTGCTTCACGCACCTGAGGCTCGTTGCCGATCAGACAAAGCGCCTCCTTCGCGTCAAGAATGGCGCCTGCATAGTTGAGGAAGCTCTTGTTCAGAGGGATAGAAATGGTTCCGGGAACGAAGCCGGCGGCGAAGTCCGCAGCCGAACGTAGATCGACAATCTGTTTTTTCCCCGAAGCAACAGCCGCTTCCAGCGCGCCCGGCTCCAGGTGCGCCGGCCCGGGCTGCGCAGCCGCGGCGCCGAGCTTGTTCACGCGCTTCATCTCGGCGAAATAGCGCGGCGGCTCAGGCTGGTCTTCAAGAACCTTTTCGACGAAGTCTTTTTCGTCATGCGTCAGGAAAGCCCAGTTGGCCAGCTTTTCGTAACCCAAAGTCGTTACCGGCATTCCGCCCAGTTTCTTTCCGCAAGCTGAGCCCGAGCCGTGTCCCGGCCAGAGCAGCAAGCGGTCCGGCTGCGCGCTAAAACTCTTGAGTGAAGCGAACAATTGCCGCGCCCCGGCTTCCATCGTGCCGGCCATGCCCGCGGCGCGCTCCAGCAAGTCCGGGCGCCCAACGTCCCCGGCAAAAATGAAATCGCCGGTAAAAGCTCCCACCGGCTCCTGCGAGGTCGCTTCGTCAATCAGGAGAAACGTCAGATGCTCGGGGGTGTGTCCCGGCGTGTGCACAACGTCAAGACGGATCTTGCCGGCGCGGATGTGGTCGCCGTGGCGGACGAGTTTGGCGCCCGCCCCCCCGCCGAAGGCGTATTGCCACTCCTTGGTGCCCTCACCCGAAACGTACAACTTGGCTCCGGTGCGCCGAGCCAGCTCGCGGCTTCCCGATACAAAGTCGGCATGGATGTGGGTCTCGGTCACCGCCGTGATGCGCAGACCTTCGGCGCGCGCGGCTTCTATGTAGCGATCGACGGCGCGGTGGGCGTCGATCACCACGGCTTCGCCGCTGGTTGAGCAGCCGAGCAGAAAGCTGGCTTGCGCAATCCTGTCCTCGTAAAGGCGTTTCAAAATCATTTGTGAAAACCTTGGGTCCTGGGCTGGGGATTAGGCGTGCTTCTTCTGTGCCGATTGTAGCAAGATTAGCACTAAGCGCTCATCCAAAGCAGCAAATAGCAACTAGCACTTAGCAACTGCACGGTGACCCGTGCGGTTGGCGCCGCCTGCCCTTCACGAATTTGCGACTTGCCATCTTGCGATTTGCCGGTTTTCAGATCGCCCGATCACCGGATCGCCAGATCACCCGATCTTTTCCGGCTGAATGCTGAGTGCTGAATGCTGACGGCTTCTTTCCTGATACACTCACCTTTCTTACTTTCTCCGTGAGGGCCGAATCCTTGAAACAACCTCCGGTTTTGGTGGTGCATGGCGGAGCGTGGGCCATGCCTGATGACGTGATTGACGCGCACCGCACCGGCGTGGAAAAAGCGCTGGCCGAGGGCTGGCGGGTTCTGGAGCGTGGCGGCAAGGCGCTCGATGCGGTTGAGGCCGCCATCGTCTCCATGGAAAACGACGAGACGTTTGATGCCGGGCGCGGCAGCTTCCTTACTCGTGACGGACGCGTCCAGCTTGACGCTCTCATGATGGACGGCGCCACGCTGCGCGCCGGCGGCGTCGGCTGCGTGGAGCGCATTCGTAATCCCATCGCCGCCGCACGCCTGGTTCTGGATGAGAGCCCGCATGTTTATTTTGTTGGCGAAGGCGCGGAGCGTTTTGCCCAGGAACACGGCATGAATCTCTGCCGCAATGAGGAGCTGGTTATCAAGCGCGAGATCAAACGGCTCAAACAAGCTCAAGAAAAAGAAGCTGCCGGACACCCTGATTTGACTTTTGCCGGCCCGCAGTCAAGTCATGACACGGTGGGCGCCGTGGCTCTCGACGTGAACGGCAACATCGCCGCCGGCACCTCCACCGGCGGCACTCTCAACAAGGATCCGGGACGCGTGGGTGACTCGTCACTGATCGGCTGCGGCTGTTACGCCGATAACCTCAGTGCGGCCGTCTCATGCACTGGCTGGGGTGAGCCCATCATGAAGCTGGTGCTGGCCAAGTGGGCCGCTGACGTCGTAGGTGAAGGTATTGCGCCGGACGCGGCCGCGAAAGAGGCTATCGGGTATCTTGAACGCCGGCTCAAAGGCCACGGCGGCATGATTCTTCTGGACTCCCGCGGGCGTTTCGGCATCGCCCATAACACGCCAAGAATGGCCTGGGCCTACAAGACGGCCGACGAAACAGACTCCGGCATCGAGCGCTGACTTTCAGCCAGACTTGCCGCTGTTTCTGCGCCGATGCGTCAGTTGTGCAGCTCCATCTGTTCTTCGTGGACCACGGCTTTGGATCCGCACAGCGCAGGGGAAAACTTCCATTGCGCCGCGGCCTCCTTCAGCGCTTGCGCAAAGCCGGGATTGGCCCGCGAGACTTCGACCGCAATGTCGGTAAAACTGCCATCGGCCTGGACCAGGCCGTAAACCGATCCATAAGAAGAATGCCAGCGACTGGGGACCTTCGGCATTTCCAAATGAAGCGCATGCGGAGACTCCAGGTCGCTGCAGTTCTCGAATTCCTGGGAATTCGGCGGGGCGGTGAAACTCTCCGGCGGCGCTGGACCCTTGCGAATTTCTATGTTCTGGATTTCCAGGAACATCTTACCGTCATCGATCACTTGTACTGTGGACGGGTACTGAAGGCCGTCGCGCGTCCGATAACCGAGGAAGTGTATCGTTTCAAATCTGGCCGAAATTTCCAGCAGCGACTTGCTGTCACGGTCTACACAAAGGCGCTTGGGCCGTTGCGTCGGGGAATCCACCACAAAGCAGTAGGAGTTTGCGCCTTGAGTCTTCTTGCGCTCGACCTTGCCAAACGCCAGGCAACAAGAATTGGGATAAAGAATCATCCACTCCCTTTCAAGGGCCTCCAGGAAGTTTCGCCGCGGCAGAGCCAGGTTGCGGGTTCCGGCCACGTAGACCTTGTCACTGAAACGAATCCTCGTTTCATGATATTCACCCGCTGTAATGTCAATTCGGTCGCGGTCGCGGTCGCGAAAGTAAGTGATTTGTCCTTTGATGATGATGCCTTGGTCAGGCGTCAGCACCAGATCGGCCTTGAGTTGGTAAGGAAGCAGCTTAGAGACGTTGGCGGATTCATTCAGCGACTCAATGAGTTGCTGCGGAGCAGGTGTGTCGTCGGACCCAGTGAAAGAAGCGCCGGTGCCGCCAGGAACGCAAACCAGCGCCAAAACGCACCAGAGCATGCGGCTCATTTCATTTACTCCCTTGTAGGGGACAATTATTGGCTGATTATTTGTCGTAGTGCAACAGCGAAAACACGTCCGTATCGGGAAACTTCTTGCGGCCGTTGAGGAAGTCCAGCTCCACCACGAAGCCCATACCGGTGATTTCGGCTCCCAGCGACCGGGCCAGTTGCGCGCAGGCGTTGGCTGTTCCGCCGGTGGCCAGCAGGTCGTCCACGATGATGACTTTCTGTCCGGGATGAATGGCGTCCTTGTGGATCTCCAGCGTATCGAGGCCGTATTCCAGTTCGTAGCTCCACTTGACGGTCTCGGCAGGAAGCTTGCCCGGTTTGCGGATCGGCACGAAGCCTGCGTTTAAGCGGTACGCCAAAGCCGGCCCGAAGATGAAGCCGCGAGCTTCGATAGCCAGCACGGCGTCAATCTGCGCGTTGAGGTAATGCTCGGAAAGCGCGTCAATCAACGTCGCGAAGCCTACTTTGTCCTTGAGCAAGGTAGTGATGTCGTAAAACAGAATTCCCTTCTTGGGGAAGTCGGGGACTTCACGGATGAGTTTCTTGAGATGATCGCAATTGGTCACGATGACAAGTGTACAGCCGGATTCTAAAATTCATCGCTTTCGCGATGACGTCTGTCCCGCCAAGCGGGACCCGCGGCCCCGGCTAGCCGGGATCGCTAGACGCTGACCCACTACCCTACCAGGCTCCTTCAATACGAAAACTTGTCAGGCCGGCCACCGGATCGGCCGGCAGCTCTTGCACTTCGTCCACGCGGGCCGCGCGCGGTCCGGCCCGGAGCTTGTCGCGCAGCGCGGTTTGCTGTTCAGCGCTGCCCATGGCCAGCACTTCAACCGTGCCGTCATAATTGTTGCGAACCCAGCCGGCCAGGCCGAGCTGCCGCGCTTCGTAATCCACAAACCAGCGGTAGCCCACGCCTTGCACGCGGCCGCGAACGATATAACGCTTGGCGATCATACCGTCATTCGCTGCCCGGCGCTCAGGCCGCGGCAGTTTTCAGACCTCCCTGGGATTTTTCCAGCGCCAGTTCACGCAAGTAAAGAAACAGCGGCAGGGCTAGCGATACTCCGACGGTAAAAAGGGCCAGGACGGGTAACCAGGGCAACCGAATTCCAAGCTTTGTTCTCTCCGCGCGCATGAACACCAGCAGCACCAGCGAAGAAATGAACACGTCCATGCCGAAGAACCCGCCAATACGATTGGCAAACAATTGCTGGACTAACAACCCTAAATGGAGACCGTTCTCAGCTACCCATGGGAGAAATTGCCAGTACGGAAGAACCACGCCGAGAACGCACAAGCTCAGATAGATCGTCTTCAATTTCATGGACTGCCTCCACGAGTAGCTTGGCGACGGCCGCGTATCACAACTACGCTCGCGAAAGGTAGGCGCCTTCCGCCGTGTCCACGCGGATCTTTTCGCCTTCGTTGATGAACGGCGGCACCTGCACCACCAGCCCGGTTTCCATCTTGGCCGGCTTGGTGACGCTCGAAGCAGTCGCCGACTTCAGGCCCGGCTCAGTCTCCACCACCGTAAGTTCCACGGTCTGCGGCAGCTCGATGCCTACCGGCTTGCCGTCATAAAACTCGACTTTGATCTGCAAATTGGGAGTGAGATAGTCCACGGCGTCGCCGAGCACGTCTTTGTTGAGGTGCACCTGCTCATAGTTCTCAGTATTCATGAAGCAGTATGTGTCGCCGTCCTGGTAGAGATACTCCATGGGGATTTCATCCACGGTGATCTTCTCAATCGCGTCACCGGAACGGAAACGGTGCTCGAACATGGCGCCGGTCCGGATATTGCGAAGCTTGGCTTGAATAAATGCGCGCAGGTTGCCGGGCGTGCGGTGTTCCACGGTGAAGACCAGATGAAGGTCATTGTTATGCTTGATAATCATCCCCGGACGCATCTGGGTTGCTGAAATTGCCATGAGTTCAACTCTTCTCCTTGAAAACTAGTCTTGATGGTGAGTCTTGCCTGCTGCTATCCCATTTTCACTGTTACCGTAGACGGCCGTGACCTTCGTGTGCAGCCGTTCTGGCGGAACGGCTGCGTCATGACCTTGCCCGCGGGCTACACCGGCAGTGAAAATGGGCTAGCGGGGAGCAGCGAAACAGACGGCCGGGCCTCCCGGCGTACAAAGGCCGCAGAAACGAACTATAAATTTTACCGCAATTCCCGCTGCCTGCGCAGCCTCTGCGCCGGGGCCGATTTTTCCGGCTGCTCGGGATTCAAGACAACTTCCCCGGCGGAGGACTTTTCTAAGTACTGATTGGCGCCAACATAGTACGGCCAGCCTCCGGTTGCCGCTGCGCGATCAGCCACGAGGGGCATATCGGGGCGTCAAGGGAAGAGCATTCCGCCAAGGAGAAAAGCCATGGGCTTATTCGAACGTTTGAGCGATTACGAGAGACCTTCAGCAGAGTTTCAAGACGCCAGGGGAAAAGCGCGGGACATCGCTTTCCTGGTGGCAGGCGCCGGGATCGGCGCCGGCGTGGCGCTGTTGCTGGCGCCCAGTAGCGGAGAAGATGTACGCCACGCCATTGGCCGCGGCTACCGCAGGACAGTGAAACGCATCGGCCGACGTACCCAAGACTTGCGTGACCGCGCCGAAGACCTGCTGGAACACGCCCAGGACCTTCGCGACCACGCCCACGATCTGGGCGAGCGGGGCGCCAAGTTGTTGCGTTTCCGCCGCGGTGCCGAGGCATTGCGACGGTATCGCCAAGCCTGAACCGTTGCGCCGGTCAACACGTCGAGGTCCCAATGCCAGCCCTTTCGGAGGACTGGTCAGGCGTTTTCTCCAACCCCCGTCGTAGAGAATGGAGCCGCAGGTGTGACAAGCTGTCTCCAGGACGCCCACCTGCGGAGACAGTTTGTCGCATTATTCATCTTGGTTCTCCCCCAATATTCACCCGCTTTTTGATTAGAAATATAGCTTTTTCAGCAACTTAGAGGATAGCCATCCCACTTCGGCACCCGGACTGCTTATGTACTCAGTGCCAGGTTCAAGGCCCAGGTCTATCAAAATGAGACGGTTACCGAGATTGAAAAGCGTTGTGTGCGCCCTGTTGCTGGGGCTGGCGACCTCAAGCGCTGTCTGGGGCAAGCACCACAAGCTTTCTTCGGAGCTGAACGACCAGCTTGCCGGTTTGAGCAACAACCCTCCCGTTCAACCCGGCCAGGATCCACAGGTTGACGTCATCATCCAGTTCAGACCTGGAGCGAGACTCACTGACGGCATCACCCGGGTGAAAGTTGCCGGAGGCACCCATAAGGGCCGCCTGGATGTCATCAATGGCAGTTTGTTTCATGTCCCTGCCAGCTTGCTTCCCACCTTGGCCAACGACCCGGATGTTGTATACATCTCGCTCGACCGCAAGACAATTCACCTTACGCCGCTTGACTACGTTCTGGATTCCACCGGCACCAACCCCGTTCTTCAGCTGGGGTACAGTGGAGCAGGCATTGGGATCGCGGTCATCGATAGCGGCGTGAAGGCCAGCCATCCTGATTTCTCCCGCGATCACGACGGCTCGCGTGTGGTGTACAGCGAGAGTTTTATTCCCGGAGTGGATGCCAGCGATCAATTCGGCCACGGGACGGCGGTCGCCGGGCTGCTTGCCGGCAACGGCCACGCTTCTGACGGATGGATGCGGGGCATAGCCCCGCAGGCCAACATCATCAACCTGCGCGTGCTGGACGCCAACGGGGCGGGGACTGACAGCGCCGTGATCGCGGCCATCCAGCGCGCCATTCAGTTGAAAAACACCTACAACATCCGCGTCATCAATTTGTCGCTCGGCCGCAACGTCCTGGAAAGCTATACCCTCGATCCTTTGTGCCAGGCCGTGGAGCAAGCCTGGAGAGCAGGCATCGTGGTGGTGGTGGCCGCGGGCAACAACGGCCGCGTCAACAGCATGAACACCAACGGTTACGGAACCATCACCGCGCCGGGCAATGACCCTTATGTCATTACCGTGGGCGCAGCGAATACGCACGGTACGCAGACCGTTTCCGACGATACCATCGCCAGCTATAGCTCCAAGGGTCCGACCCTGCTGGACCACGTGATCAAGCCGGACCTGGTGGCGCCGGGGAACCGGATTGTCTCCTTGCTCGCCTACGGAAGCACGCTGGATCTAAGAAATCCCGGAAACCGCGTGTCGCCGTCCCTGTACAACAGCTGCGACAGCCCGCGCTATGCGTTCATCAGTGGAACCAGCATGGCCGCTCCCATCGTGAGCGGGTCGGTCGCGCTCCTTCTCCAAAACGCCCCGAGCCTTTCGCCTGACCAGGTAAAGGCGCGGCTGATGAAGACGGCCGGTAAGTCGCATCCTTTGTACAGCACCGAACAGACCAGTAACGGCAGTTACTTCACCATCCAATATGACATCTTCACCATCGGCGCCGGCTATCTCAACACCTATAACGCCATGGCCAGCAACGATGTCTCTTCGGGGACCGCGCTATCTCCCATAGCCGTTCGCGACGTTTCCGGCAACGTATTCCTCCAGGCCGACCCAAGTTCCCTCTGGGGCAGTTCGGTCATTTGGGAGTCGTCGATCGTTTGGAGTGACAGCGCATTTGTGAATGGCAGCTCCATTATTTGGGGCAGCACCGCAGTCTGGGGGAGCAGCACCATGGCTGGCAACAGCATCATTTGGACTGACTCCATCATTTGGACGGACACGATCATTGGACCTTTCTCTGAAGCCGGCGACTACGACAAGAACTGATCGGATCAGGCTCTGCTGTAGCGGTTCTTTTTCTTTTCCTGGTGGCGTTCCAACGCGAGTTCAATCAACTGGTCGATGAGCTCGGCGTACTCCACGCCGGAAGCCGCCCACAGCTTGGGATACATGCTGATGGAAGTAAAGCCGGGCATGGTGTTGATCTCGTTTACATAGATCCTGGCGGACGTTCCAGCGCCGGGGTCCATCAGAAAGTCCACGCGCGCCAACCCGGAGCAGTCCACTGCCTGGAAGGCGCGCACCGCCATCTGCTGCACTTCTTTCATCTGCTTTTTGCTGATGCGGGCGGGGATCAGCAGCTGCGAGCCTTCGTCGAGGTATTTGGCGTTGTAGTCATAAAACTCAGCAGAGGGAACGATCTCGCCGGCAATCGAGGCCTTGGGCGCGTCATTGCCGAGAACTGAAACTTCCAGCTCCCGCGCCTTCTGCTTCTTTCCACCTACGCCTTGCTCGATCACGATCTTGCGGTCATAGCCGGCGGCTGCCTCAACCGCCGGGCCCAGCTCAGCGCGATTGTGCGCCTTGGAGATTCCCACTGACGATCCCAGGTTCGCTGGTTTCACGAACATCGGGTATTTCAGCCGGCTCTCCACGTCGCGCGTGACTTTCTTGGCATCAGCTTCCCACCCGTTGCGCAGGATCGTCACATGTTTGACGATGGGCAGCCCGGCGGCGGCGAACAGCTTCTTCATCACGTCCTTGTCCATGCCGGCGGCAGAGCCGAGCACTCCGGCGCCCACATAGGCGATGCCGGCCAGCTCCAGCAAGCCTTGAATCGTGCCGTCTTCGCCGAAGGTCCCGTGTAGCACAGGGAAGATCACGTCCACGTCAATCCCGTGCTCGGCGGCGCTGTCAGGCGTCGCGCTCTCAAACGGTATCAACCCATGCGACTGCGGCACCGGAGGCACAATTACCGCTTCACCCCGGGCCAGCACTGCGGCTCCGGGTGTGGCTTGTGGGTCACCGGCGCGCAGATGCCGGCCGCTTTCTGGGTGAGGGTTTTCCCCTCGCAGCAAGCGTTCAGCGTGCGCCGGCGTGAGCCAGCGTCCTTCTTTGGTGATGCCGATGGGAACCACGTCGTATTTGTTCTTGTCGATGGCTTTGAGGACGGAGGCTGCGGAGAGCAATGAAACTTCGTGTTCGCCGCTGCGCCCGCCAAAGAGAATACCGACCCGGAGTTTGCTCATCACGAATTACTTTAAAGCAGTAGCAAGCGGTCAGCAAACATCAGAAGCGGAGTGAATCTGGGGGAGTGGCATCGAGCGCAGAACATGACACTTCCACCTTTTGCTGAATGCTGATTGCTGACTGCTGAGTGCTTTCCTCACATCCCGGTCTGTTGGCTGGCGCGGCACTCTTTGCTGGCGGTTTTGACGAATTCCTCGAGCTTGCCCTCGCTCTGCTTCTGAAGCAGTTCTTCGAGTGGCCGCGAAGCCACGGGGTCAGCGCGCAAGATGCCCTTATAGGCTTTCAGCGCGCTCTCCACACCGGCCGTGTACTGGGCCACCTGGTCGTCTTTCTTGTCAGGATGTTCGATCATGAATGCGACGCTGCCGAAGACCACCTGGAAAAGAAGATTCGATGTGTAGGGATAACGGGAGTTAGGAAACTCGTCGCCGAGCACGTAAGGACACGGGGTCACGGTGATGTCGGGGATATCTTCGATCCACTGCAGTGCCCACTTCTTTTCCGCGTAGAGGTTGCGGTCGAGCGGCGTCTGCTCGAGCTTGCGCGTGAGCGCCAGAAACCGGGCACGCTCTTCCGCTGTCGATGGCCCGCGCTTGGGCTGGTTCTGGGGGACAGCAAGCGCGCTCAAGGCGAGCCCAGCGAGACAAATCCACACGGTCTTGCGCATTTTGCCTCCAGCAATGCCAAGCGAGAGACTTTATCACAACGTCTCGGAGCGCGACGGTATCGTTCCTCTACGTCGAAATCAGCGTTTCATCTGCGCATATCTGCGGCAAATAACTACAGAATCTTTTTTCCGAACGCTGACAATGTCAGCTCCACGGCCAAATCCGCGGTGCGATTGTGCTCGTCAATGACCGGGTTGACTTCCACAATCTCAAAGCTGGTCATGCGTCCGTGATCGGCGATGATCTCCATGGCCAGATGGGCTTCGCGATAGCTGGCGCCGCCGCGCACGGGCGTACCAACTCCGGGGGCGTCTTCGGGATCGATCCAGTCCATGTCGAGCGAGACGTGGTAGCCGGCCGTGCCGCGACCGGCCACGCGCAGCGCTTCTTCGATCACGGTGCGCATGCCGCGCTCATCAATGTCGCGCATGGTGTAAACCTCGATGCCGGTCTCTCGAATGTTTTCCTTCTCGGGGCCATCGATGTCGCGCACGCCGACCAGCACGCAGTTCTCCGGTTGCACCTTGGGCGAGAAACCGTAAATGTTGGCCAGCTCCGCCGGGCCCAGCCCCATGATGGCGGCCAGAGGCATGCCGTGCACGTTGCCGCTGGGGGATGTCTCCGGCGTGTTGATGTCGGCGTGTGCGTCAATCCAGATCAACCCGATCTTCTGTTCTTGTATGCGGCGCTGTTCGCGATAGAACTGCGCTACGCCGGCCACGGTGCCCGCGGCCACGGAATGGTCGCCGCCCAGAATCAAAGGTACTTTGCCGGCCTCAAGCGTCTTGTACACCGTCTCCGCATGTTTGGTGCATGTGGCGGTAATTTCTTTCAAATACTTGGCGCGCGGATCGCCTTCCTTCTTCTGCTCCGGGATGGCAACCGCAATATTGCCGCCGTCCTCCACCACGTGCCCCAAAGCTTCCAACCGCGCTTCCAGGCCGGCCACGCGCACCGCGGAAGGCCCCATATCCACGCCGCGGCGGGTTTGTCCCAGGTCCAAAGGGACGCCTAATATGCGGATTTTCTTGGGGACAATATTGTCCGCCAGCGCTGGCTTGGGAGCGCTCTCGGCCTTAGGAAGCGTGAGTACGTTGGCAGTGTCCGTCATAAAGCTTCCATCACGGATAGATGCGGGTCAGGGTCCGGGCAAAGGGAATTGTCTCGCGGACGTGCTCCAAGCCGCAAATCCAGGCCACCGCGCGCTCAATGCCCATGCCGAAGCCGGCGTGCGGCACGCCGCCATACTTGCGCAAGTCCAGATACCACTTGAAGGCCTCTTCCGGCAACTGGTGCTCGCGGATGCGTTTCAGCAGCAGGTTGTAATCCCCGATGCGCTGCGAGCCGCCGATAATCTCGCCGTAGCCTTCCGGCGCCAGGACGTCAACGCATAGCGCCAGCTCAGGACGCTGCGGGTCCGGTTCCATGTAAAACGCTTTGACCTGCGCCGGATAACGATGCACCATCACCGGCTTATCAAATTGCGACGAGACGTAAGTCTCATCCGGCGACCCAAAGTCCCCGCCCCACTCAAACCTGGCTTCTACCTGTCCTTTGGCATGACCTTCCTGAAGCATTTTTACTGCGTCGTCATAGGCCAGGCGCGGGAAAGGCGGCTTGATGCTTTCGAGCTTGCTCACATCGCGGCCGATCGTCTCCAGATCGGCGCGGCGGTTGGCCACAGAGCTTTGCACAATATGGCTGATGAAGTTCTCCGCCAGCTCCATGATGTCGTTGAGCTCGGCGTAGGCGACCTCCGGTTCCACCATCCAGAACTCGGTGAGATGGCGGCGGGTCTTTGACTTCTCAGCGCGGAACGTCGGCCCAAAAGAATAGACCTTTCCCAGGGCCATGGCCGTGGCTTCGATATAAAGCTGGCCGGACTGCGTGAGGAAAGCCTCCTCATCGAAGTAGTCCACGGGAAACAGAGTGCTGGTGCCCTCGCACGCCGCAGGCGTGAGGATGGGCGGATCGGTCAGGGTAAATCCCCGCTCATCAAAAAAATTGCGCGCGGCGCGGACAATCTCCGCCCGCACCCGCAGGATCGCCGCCTGCCGCGGAGTGCGCACCCACAGATGGCGGTGTTCCATCAGGAAGTCCGGGCCGTGTTCCTTGCGAGCGATAGGAAACGGATCGTCTTCCGGAACGCGCTGCACCACCTTCACGTCGGCAACGTCGAGTTCATATCCTCCGGGCGCGCGCTTATCGGCGCGCACTTTGCCGGTGACAATGACGCTCGATTCATCGGTCAGATTCTTGAGCGTGTCAAACACTTCCGGGGTCACCTGGTTCTTGGGGACCACGCCCTGGATGATCCCGGTTCCGTCACGAAAAATAGGGAAGATCAGCTTGCCGCTCTCGCGCTTGTTGTAGAGCCAGCCGCGAATGGCCACGGACTGGCCGTCATGCCGGCCGATCTCGGCAATCGTGGTGATGGGAGAGGTCGTGGTCGTAGTCATTTATGAATTCCAAATCCAAAATTGCCAGAACTGCCAAATTGCCAAAGAATCCAAATTGCGGTTCTGGCAATTCTTTCCTAACCCGCAACCATGGCCGCTTCAAGTCTGCCGTAGGCCTCGGACATCTTCCTAGCCACATCCACACCGTCGCCGCCTTCCACTTCCAGCAACACGGCGGGCGTCCGCGGCGCCGCAGCCAGCGATTGCATGGTCTGACTCCAATCGATCGAGCCTTCGCCAGGCCAGAGATGGGAATCGCGGTCGTGATTGTTGTCATGCACGTGCGTTGAGCAGATGCGGTCTGCCAATACATCGAAAGCCTGGTGCACGGTGCTCATCAGGTGGGCATGACCGGTGTCAAAACACACGCCGAGATCAGGATAGTGCAGCGCCCGCAACAGTTCCCTTAAGCGCTCCGGAGTGGCCAGATCGCTGGGAGTGTTCTCCACCAGCAAGCTCACACCCAGCGGTCGGGCAAAAGCCCGGAGATGCTCGATGGAACCGAGCGCGGCTTCAAATTTCCGAGGATCCTCCGCTTCGTCGGTTCTTCCGATGTGCTGCACCAGGAAGCGAAACGGCACGTATTCGGCGACTTCAATGGCGCGCTTGATTTCATCCATGGCTTCGATGCGATTGCGCTTGTCGGTATCCACGATGTTGAGCGGCGGCGCGCCAGAGCGGAAATCGTTGCTCGTGTAGATCGGCGAGTGCATGGAATGAAACTGCACTTGGCCGTTCTTGAACCATCCGCCAAGTTCTTTCACGTGCTCTTTCTCGTGATAGTTGAAGTGACCGCGCGCGGCAAACAGCTCCACCGCCTGCGCCCCGCCGCGGGCCAAGGTATCGAGCAGGCCGGGATGCAGCCGCTGCTTGATGTAAACGTAACTGGAAACGGCGCGCAGCATCAGAAGCCTACCGCCTTTCCGCCACCGCGGGCATCGGGCGCGCCCAGCAGGTTTCCGGTCTTGGGATCCACCGCGATACACTCGCCGTCACTCCAGTAGCTTTGCGGCCTGATCTTGTGGCCGCGCGCCTCCAGAAGCTGCAGCGTGTCCGGCGAGAAGCCCACACCTTCCACATAAACCTGGTCGGGCAGCCATTGGTGGTGGAAGCGCGGCGCGTTCACCGCCTGCTGGATGTCAAGACCGTAGTCCACCACTCCCATCAGAATGTTGGCCACGGTGGAGATGATGCGCGGCCCGCCCGGTGAGCCCAGCACCAGAAACAATTTGCCGTCTTTGGTGACGATGGTCGGCGCCATGGCGCTCAGCGGACGCCTGCCAGGTCCGATCGCGTTGGCTTCCCCTTGAATGAGTCCGTAGCCGTTGGGTACACCGGGCTTGGAGGTGAAATCGTCCATCTCATCGTTGAGCAGGAAGCCGAGCTTGCCGGCAGTCACGCGGGAGCCAAAGCCGTCATTGAGGGTGGTGGTCACGGCCACGGCGTTGCCCTTGGGATCGACCACGGAATAATGCGTAGTGTTTTCCGGTTCGCGTACGGCATACGACTGGAGCTTCGCGGCCGGGCGGTCGAGTTCGCCAAAGCCTGAAGGCCGGACCAGTTCTTTGCTGTCGGTGGCGCGGAGAGGATCAAGCATATCGCGCCACGCCGCCGCGTACTTCTTGTCAATCAGCTGGGCTACGGGAATCTGGCTGTAGTCAGGGTCGCCCAGGAATTCCGCCCGATCGTAAAACGCGCGCCGGTAAGCCTCCACCGTCAGGTGGATGGAGGTCGCCGAACGGTTGCCGCTCTTGCTGAGGTCGTAGCCTTCCAGAATGTTCAGCGACTCCAGCATGGTGATGCCGCCGGAGCTGGGCGGAGGCGCGCTGATGATCTCGTAGCCGCGGTACGTTCCGCGCACCGGCCGCCGCTCCTTGACCTCGTACTCGGCGAGATCCTTGGCTGTAATCAGACCACCGCCGCTGTGGACCGCCGCCGCTAGTTCGCGGGCCATGGCGCCTTTGTAGAATGTCTGGGGATTCGCGGCAATGCGCTCCAGCGTCCGCGCCAGCTCCGGCTGGCGGAAGAGTTCGCCGGCTTCGTAAAGCTTGCCGCCGCGCTGAAAGATCCGCTTGGAATCGGGAAAGGCCGCCAGCTCTTCATCGCGCATGGACTGGGCCTCTTCCCAAGTCAGACGCACTCCGAAACGCGCCAGGCGGATGGCCGGCTGCATGGCGGCACGCAAGCCCAGCTTGCCCCAATGCTTCTCCGCGTACACCAGCCCGGCCACCGATCCAGGAACGCCAATGGATTTGTATCCCACCAAGCTGGCCTTCGGAATCACGTTGCCCTGCGCGTCCAGGTACATGTCTCGCGTGGCTGCCTGCGGGGCTCTTTCGCGATAGTCGAGAAAATGAACTTCGCCGTTGGCCATACGCACCAGCATGAAGCCGCCGCCACCGATGTTCCCGGCCGCCGGATGTACCACCGCTAGCGCGAAGCCGGTGGCCACGGCGGCGTCCACCGCGTTGCCGCCCCGGCGCAGGATCTCGGTGCCGGCCTGGGAGGCGTCTTGGTGTACGCTGACCACCATCGCCCGCTTGGCGTGGGTTGGACGCAAGCCGGCGGCGAGGGCTGGTTGGGCCAGAGCCAGCGCCGCAAGCCAACAGATAACTACATTTAAACTCATATGCTTACGAAGGATTCTCATTTCGAATCGTGGCCTGTCGGGAAAAGCGCGGCCTTGCTGACAACCCTCTTGGCTGCAACGAACGGAAAAGTCCATGTGCGGATGTCGGCAGGCCAGCTACTGAGGCTAGCTTAGGGCAGGAGGGGCAGTCAAATCAGGATGTGTGTACAAAAGCCGAGGTCGGGATTCGGTTCCCGGCGCAAAGATTCATTGCGCCAGGAACCCTTTCCTGAATCCAAGCAGATGTCTCTGGTGCTCCCTTACAGTCCAGCTTGCTTGGCCGCCAAGTCACCGATGATCGGCAGTTTGAAGATCTGATTGTTGTACGCCTTGAACATCAAGAAAACCCAGGTGGCAAAAATGCCCAGTCCAAGAAGCGCCCAGATAGGCAGTATCAACAGGCCTAGGTGGATTACGCCCAGGATGATCCCGAGAATCATCACTGCGATGTACACCGCAATCATACCCACGGCGAAGAAGATCGACTGGAAGGCATGGAAGCGCACGGTCTTGTCGTTCTTGTAGGGCTCGATCAAGAGAAAGATCAATCCCGTGACCCAGGTGAATAGGTAGCACAGCGCTCCTGCTACGTTGTTGGACATCCCAGTGCTTGCCGCCGGCGTAGGTGAAGAAGCCATGTCTTTTGTCTCCTTCCTCAAATTTGGTCTTTGAGGAGAATTTGTCGGGCAACAGCTTATTCTGACTCGGCCAAAAAAGAAAGAAAACTTTATTTTCCTGCTCGGCCTCGATTTGGAGCGAAACGTTAGCCCGAGTCCCTGGCTTTGTCAACCGGGATTCTTCCTTACCCTGATTACCGCGGAATCGTAGGCGGGTCAGGGCTCGCCGCTACTGCCGGCGAAAATGGCTTCTTGACCACGACCTTCGTGTACGCGGTGCGGAACCCGGCCCGCTCCGCGTTGCGCTGCGAAATCGTGCCGGGCATGGTGAGAGTCACTGCCAGGTCGCAGCCTGCTTGCTGCGCAGCAAGGAGCCGCGCTGCGAGGAAAGCTCTCTGCAACCCGCGTCCACGAAACTCCGGCAGCGTGACCGCGCCAAAGCATCCCGCCATCCGGTGCTCCGGAATCAGAATTCCGCCGGCGCCGGCCACCATTTTTCCTCCGAGGAACGCTGCCAGGCACATTGGATTTTCCGCAGAAGCCCAGGGCAGAAACAACTCTTCAAACTGCACCGCCTGCTGCGCGAAAAAGACTTTGGCCAGAAGCGCAATCCAGGCCGTTTCTTCGCCACGGCGAATCCGGCGCAGTTCAATTTGTTGTGGCTGCGAAGCAAACTCGTCCCGCGGAGAAATCCACCGCGCCAGGGTCATGTTGAATTCCGCGACGTAAAAGCCGCGCTGGTTTAGCGATTCAAACAGCGATGGATCCGCATAGGGGCAGACATCCACCTGCGCGTCAGATTGGCGCTCGAAATAGAAGTGCTCAACGTGTTCGATGTCCTGGGGCGTGACTTTGCCGGCGAATCCCAATCCGTGTGCGCGGCCCACGGGTGAGCCTTTGGCGACAAATGCCAGATGTCCGCCCCCAAATTCTTCCCAGGCTGCACCCGCACCAGGCCGCATTTTCCGGGTGAAGCGGGCGTGATGCACCGCGGCATGTTCTTCAGCCGCTTCCATGCGCCGCGCATCCGCAGCGGTCAGAAACATCGGCTCGGGCGTTGTGCTTATTGGGGACATCTGCGTACTGATCGTGTTCGACCAAAGGCCTAAAGCGATTTCTCACTTAGCGTGTTCCACGCGGGGTGGAGCAGGCCTTCAGGCCTGCGCAGAGCGGCAAGAGGCTGCCGGCTTTAGCCGCTGAGGTAAACCTTTGGAATAAGGGGTACTGAAACGATTCTTCTTACGAGCTCCTGACCGTCTTCCACCTCCGGACCGATTACCTCAGTGGCTGAAGCCGAGACCACAGTGCTCCAACGCAGGCATAAATGCCTGCTCCACCCCGCAGCCCGACACATCTGAAATACCCTAAGCCGTGTCTCGCGCCTCGCCCAGAACTACTTTCACATCCATCCGTTTCTTGCCGCGGTAGACGGTGAGCGTAACAGTGTTGCCGGCGCGGTGATTCTGCATCACATGGGAGAGTTCTTGCTGGTCCACGATGGACTGGCCATCGATGGCTACGATCAAGTCGCCACCCAGCATGATAGGAAGGTTGCCCAGATACGCGCGTTCCGTACCGCCGTGCAACCCGGCACGCTCCGCGGCGCTGTTCGGCACCACCTGGACGATGAGCAGGCCGTAATCGGCCGCCAACCCCATTTGTTCCGCCAGGTCGGGCCCAATCGGAATGGTTCGCACGCCCAGCGTTGGGTAACGCGCATGGCCGATATGGACAAGATCATCCAGCACCGACTTGGCGGTGTTGATGGGAATGGCAAAGCCGATGCCCGCGCTCTGCTCCACGCCGCCGGTAAGGATCATGGAGTTAATACCGATGACTTGTCCGCGTGAATTCAAGAGTGGCCCGCCGGAGTTGCCGGGATTGATGGCGGCATCGGTTTGGATGGCCTCGTCAATGAAGCCGCGTGGCCCGCGCACCGAGCGGATCGAGCTGATGATGCCGCGCGTCATAGTTCCGTTGAGGCCAAAAGGATTGCCGATGGCAAACACCTTCTGCCCCACCACCAGGTTCTTGGAGTCGCCAATCTCCGCTTTGGGTACGCCTTTGGCGGGAATCTGGATCACCGCTAGATCGTGTGCCGGATCGGTTCCCACAATCTGCGCTTTATACTTCTTCTTGTCGCTGGTAGTGACTTCCACCTGGCGTGCGTTTTCAATCACGTGATAGTTGGTCAAGATGTGGCCTTCTCCATCGATCACAAACCCTGATCCTGCGCCCTGTTGCGGCACCGGGCCGTAGAAGAAATCAAAGGCGACGGCGGTCGAAGTGATGTTCACCACCGACGGCAGGGCTTTCTTGTAAACCGTGACGTTGAGCTGCTCCTCCGTGTCGAGCGGTTGGGGACCGGAAGCCTGCGCCAGTTCCACGTGCTCTGGCCGCGTGACCCCGGTTTCCGGCGACGCGGGCGAGGGTTCGGCGTTGGGGGAGGCGGAACGACGAAAATCCGACAGGAAGTAGAGAACGCCCACGAAAAGAATGGTCAGACCCAGAATGCGCCAAAGCTTCATATTTCACCTGTTGGACTTAGCCTTCCCTCTGAAACCCCGAAGCGGAGCGAGGGGTCCCTATGAGTGCGAGACTGCCAACATCCCCAAATGCGGTAATTGGCAGAACTGAAAAGCCTCATCGCTGTGACAATTTCGGCGATCTTTGGCACTGCCAGTTTCGAACTCATATGGATCCCTCGCTTCGCTCGGGACTCCGGGAAAAAAGCTTCATATTTCACCTGCTCAGAGCTTTCAGCTCGGAAAAAATCTTCTCAACCTGCGCGCGGGTAGCTTCCTGGGGGCCGGAGTTGTTGATTACGTAATCCGCCAACTTGGCTTTTTCCTGGTCCGGCATCTGTGCCCGGCTGCGCCGCTCGACCTCGGCGTGCGCCGCGGCCTCAGACATACCCGCGCGCTGGGCGTAGCGCGCAACTTTCTGTTCCGGCAGGCAGGTGACCACAACAATTTTGTCATAACGGTTCTTGCCGCCGGCTTCGAGCATCAAAGCCGCTTCCACAACGGCAATTGCGTCCGGATGGCGAGCCGCGATCTCGTCCAGCAATTCCTGCTGCCGCCGGATCACCGCCGGATGCACGATACGGTTGAGCTCAGCCACGCGGCCGTCGTCGAAAGCCAGTTTGGCCAAACGCGCGCGGTCAATCGTGACGTCCGGGCTCAGGATCTGTTGGCCAAAGGTCTTCACCAGTTCTTTGTGGACCGGTTCACCGGGGCGGTAGAGCCCATGGACGATCTTGTCGGCGTCAATGACTTCTGCGCCTAGTGCTGCAAACATTTTGGCCACCGTGGATTTCCCGCAGGCCACGCCGCCGGTCAAGCCTACGCGCAGCACCCTCTATCTCCGCCCGCGCCGCATAGTGCAGGCTTTCACCGTGTTGGCCATGAGCATGGCGATGGTTAGCGGTCCCACACCGCCCGGCACTGGCGTGATGACCCCGGCAACTTCGGCTACGCGCGGATCAACGTCGCCGACCAGTGTCGAGCCCTTCTCCGCGAACGCTTTTTCGCGCGCTGCATCGCCGGCGAAAAACCTGGCGAACTGTTTGCGGTCCGTGATCTTGTTGATGCCCACATCAATGACCGCAGCGCCCGGCTTCACGAAGTCTTTCGTCACAAAACCGGCGCGGCCGATGGCCGCCACCAGAATGTCGCCCTGGCGTGCCACCGCCGGCAGATCGCGCGTCTTGGAATGGCAGACCGTGACCGTCGCGTTGCTGTTCAGCAGCAGCATGGCCACCGGCTTACCGACAATGTCGCTGCGGCCGATCACGACTGCGTTGCGGCCTTCGATAGGAATCTGGCTGCGCTTCAGGATCTCAATCACGCCGGCCGGCGTGCACGGCACCAGCCCGGGACGCTGCGTGGAAAGATAGCCGACGTTCACCGGGTGAAAGCCATCCACGTCTTTCTCCGGCGCCACGGCCAGCAAAACTCTCTTGGAGTCCACCTGCGCCGGCAGAGGCAACTGCACCAGGATGCCGTCAATATCATCACGGCGGTTCAGGTCGCCGACCATGCCCAGCAATTCGTCAGTAGTGACCGAATCCGGCGGCGTCAGCTTCTCGCTGTGGATTCCCAGCTGCTCGCAGGCTTTCACCTTGTTGCGGACGTAAATCTCCGATGCTGCGTTGTTGCCCGCCAGGATCACCGCCAGTCCCGGACGCACGCCAGCAGCGGCAAGCCTTTGCGCGTCTTCCGCAACTTCGTTTCGAATCTGCGCGGCAATCTTATTGCCGTCAAGAATGGTGGCCGTTTGGATGGTCATAAGATGCAATTAGTTTATTCTAGTAACGAATGCTGTTGAAACGGGTACTCGACGCGTTGGTTTGCCCCGTGGCCGATTGCCGCCACCCCCTCACACTGGCCGCTGACGAAAAATCCTTCCAGTGCACAGGCTGCGGGCGCATTTATCCTGTGCGCGACGGAATTCCCATTCTGCGAATCGACCAAGCGAAAAAGAGCAACTAGCCATCAGCACTCAGCATTCAGCCATGAAACGTTTTCGCGGCCTTACAAGTGGATTTAGCAAGACAAGCGACGAAAATCCCACACAAGCCGATGATGTACCGGGCTGAATGCTGACTGCTGAATGCTGACTGCTATTTCAGATCCAACTTCTTCAAGTACTCGGCAAACTCTCGCCCCATGTCCGGACGCTTCAAGGCCAGCTCCACCGTGGCCTTGAGGAAGCCGAGTTTGTCGCCGGTATCGTGGCGTTTGCCTTCAAAAGTGTAGCCGTAGATTTTTTCGCCAGCTTTGAGCAATCCACGCAGGCCGTCGGTGAGTTGAATTTCGCCTCCAGCGCCGCGCGAAGTGTCTTCCAGGGTCTCAAAAACCTTGGGCGTAAGGATGTAGCGTCCGATGATGCCCAGATTCGATGGCGCAGCTTCCGGCTTGGGTTTTTCCACCATATCCCTGACGCTGTATAACCGTCCGCCGAACTTGCCTTCAACCCGCGTTGCGTCGAGCACGCCGTAAGCTGCGATGGCGGGCCCGTTGATTTCTTGGGTGGCGATGACCGAGGATTGGGTTTCCTCAAAAACGTCCATCAACTGCCGCAGGCACGGCTCCGCGCCGTCGATGACGTCGTCAGCCAGCAGCACGGCGAACGGCTCATTGCCAACCAGTTCGCGGGCCATCAGCACGGCGTGACCCAGCCCCAGCGCTTCCTTCTGGCGCACGTAAGCCACGTGGATCATGTCAGAAATCTGGCGCACGACGGCGAGCAGGTCGGTCTTGCCCCGCTCTTCCAGCATCTTCTCGAGTTCGTAGCTGACATCGAAGTGGTCTTCGATCGCGCTCTTCCCGCGGCCGGTGATGATGATGATCTGGTCGCATCCCGCCGCCAGCGCTTCCTCCACTCCGTACTGGATCACTGGCTTGTCCACCAGGGGCAGCATTTCCTTGGGCTGGGCTTTGGTGGCAGGGAGAAACCGTGTGCCCAGTCCCGCGGCAGGAAAAACCGCTTTGCGAACTTTCATCTTCGCTGCCATGCAGAATCTTCTAAGATGCGGAATTCTAACACTCGGCTGTGAGCGGGGAGCAGCTGGCAATTAGCAAATAGTAATTAGCCGGGCTAATGCCGGTCGCCCAAGTGTCTACTGCCCCGGCCGAATCGGCGGAGCGGGCTTTAGCTGTGCTAATTGCCAACTGCTATTTGCTAATTGCTCTAAAGCACCGGACTGGCGTCGCCCAGCATGACTTCGCGCACCAGCTTGATGGGCGGAAAGCCCTGCTGCAGCAGCTCGTTGTGGAACTGTTCCAGGGAATACTTGTCGCCCATCTTCTTTTTGTAATCGTCGCGCAGCTTCAGGATCTCCAGCTTGCCCAGCGTGTAATAAAGGTAGGTGGGGTCAGCGGTCCCGCGTTTGGTTTCGCGAAGGCCGTTCATATGCGACTGGTACCCCTCTTTCTCAAAGAACTCCACGCCCTGGTCAAAGGTCATCTTGCCGGTATGCATCTGGATGCCGACGATGAACCGCGCATTGCGCAACAAGGCGTCTTGAAGCTGCCCCAGACGCAATTTGAGGAAGGCGTTGTCTTTATCCTGCGCGGCACCCGGCGTGCGTCCGTAGCCTTCATCCAGCATCATCTGTTCGCTGTAGTGCGCCCAGCCTTCGGCATTGGAGCTGCATCCCAGCAGCTTGCGGGTCTTGGAAGGCGCGTACGGTACCCACAGGAATTGCGTGTAGTGTCCTGGGTACACTTCATGGACAGCTGTAGAAATCACGGTGCCGCGATTGAATCCCGCCATGTGCTCTTCGACTTCCTTCGCGCTCCACGCCGACTCGGGCAGTGTGACGTTGAAGAAAGCTTCCTTGGCCACCTTTTCGTACGGCCCCGGCGTGTCCATCGAGGCAAACGTCAGAGCGCGCGCGAACGGCGGCGTCTCTTCTACGATGGGCAAAACCTGGGACGGGACTCGAACGATATGGTGGTCTTCCAGAAAACTCTTCAGCCCGCCCAGCGTATCGCGGAAGGTCTGCAGCAGTTTGTCCGGCGCAGGATGGTCTTTCTCCAATTCTTCCAGGATCTGCCGCGGCGTCTTGCTGGGATCGATTTTCGCGGCGGTGTCTTTGAAAGCCTGCTGGTTGCGGCGCAGGTCAGCCATGCCGATTTCCAGCAAACGGTCGAGCGGAATCTCCACGTCCTCATCGTAGAGCAGCTTCCGGCGGTAGTTCTCCGCACCCAGACGGAAGTCTCCATGCGCCCGCGGCTTCAGGTCTTTCTCCAGCCACTGCTGATAACTTTTCAGCTCATCCATGACATTCTGGTTTGTAGTCTTGAACTCGGCCAGCAGCGCCGGGTCCTTCACGTCCTTGAAAGCGTCAAGTACGTCTTTCTGGAAAAAGCTGATGAGTCCAGGTATCTGCTCCAGGGCCACATCCACGTAGATCGACGGCGGGTTCTTGAGATTTTGCCGGGCCGCCTGGAAGACCGCGGGGACCTGCTTTTCGCGCGCGATCACCGATTTCAGCCGCTCCTCCGGCGGGGCGAAGGTCCGGGAAATAATCACGAAGATGGAGTTGGTGATATTGCCCGAATAGGTGTCCGGGTTTTTCTCCCACATCCGGATGTTCTCAAGCGCCAGCAGGCGGCCGTTGATGTCATTCGTCAACAGCCAGTGGTCCACCCGCGCACCGGCCGAGAGCTGCTTGCTGTCCACTTTGGCCACCAGCTTCTGGTAGTCCTTGAGCGTCGCGATCTGCTTGTCGATCGTGGCGCGCGAGTAATCTTCCAGCTGATTGTCGTACTGGTGGAAGCCGGCCGCGGTCCCAGCTGTGGGATTGAATTTGAAGTAATACTGGTCAAAATACTGATCGGCTAGGGCGGCAAAAGCCTGATCGGGGTTGACAGCTGTATGCGGGGCAGTTTTTTGAGTCGCAGTTTGGGCGAAGGTGAGACTGCTGAGCAGAGATATCGCGATGAGGATTGCGTTTTTCACGAACAACTCCTGAACAGATTGGGTACACGTTTTAGACGACCGGAAAAGCATTCTGTTTGATTTGTGCCGCCCTTAGACTACTGCTTCTTGTACACGGTCCCGCCTTTCATCACCATGACCGGGTTCTGGAGGACGGTGACGTCTTTTGTCGGGTCGCCGTTCACGGCCACGATGTCCGCGAACTTGCCCGGCTCGAGTGTGCCGATGCGATCTGACCATCCCAACAGATCGGCGGCGTTTACGGTTGCCGTCTGGATGGCCTGCAGCGGCGTCATGCCGATCTGCACATACACCGCAAACTCGCGCGCGTTGAGGCCGTGCGGATAGACCGCGGCGTCAGTCCCGAAAGCGATCTTTACGCCTGCCGCGAACGCTTTCTTGATGTTCTGGCGGCTGATGGAGCTGACCTCCCTCATCTTGCCGGCATACATCGCAGGTAAGCCGATCCTGGCTGCGTTCTCGCGCATCCAGTCGCTGAGGTACTGAGTGGGCACCAGGTACGTGCCTTTGCTCTTCATCATGGCGATACCGGCATCGTCAATGTACGAGCCATGCTCGATCGAATCCACTCCGGCTTCTGACGCCCAGGCAATGCCCTGTGCGCCATGAGCGTGCGCCGCCACCTTGCGGCCCAGGCGGTGTGCGTCAGCCACAATGGCCTTCATTTCTTCCAGGGTGTATTGCGAGGCGCGGGGATCGTCGCCTTTAGAAAGCACCCCACCGGTGGCGCAGATTTTGATCACGTCAGCGCCGTATTTGATGATCTCCCGCACCTTCTGCTGGACGTGCTCCACGCCGTCAGCAGTGCCGTCAGCCTTGGCGTGCCACTCGTACGGCAGCAGGTTCTGGTCGCAGTGGCCGCCGGTGATGGAAAGTGCCGGACCGCTAGCGAGTATCCGTGGTCCGGGCACCATGCCTTCATTCACCGCATCGCGCAAGGCAACGTCGGTGTAGCCGCTGGCGCCCACGTTGCGTACAGTGGTGAAGCCGGCTTCCAAAGTGATCTTGGCGTTCTTGGCGCCGATCAACGCTTCCTTGGGAACGGAGACACCCAGCTCCTGGTAGCCGAAGTTGGGATCAAACGTCAGGTGGGTGTGGACGTCGATCAATCCCGGCACCAACGTGGCATTGGGCAAGTCGATGGTCTTCAAGTTTGCTGGAGGATTGCCCCATTGCGGCGGGCCCAGGCTGACGATCTTTCCTCCGCGAATCACCACCGTGGCGTTGTCGGTGATTCGCCCAGTCTTGACGTCGAGCAGATGGCCGGCATGAATGACGGTAGTGCCGAGATCTGCATCTTCCTGGATCGGAGACTGGGCCAGGCCGCAGCCGCACAGGGCCAGCAGAGAGAGAATAATTCTTAATGTTTTCATGAAGTTATGGATTATAGCAGGGATGCCCGCGCACTTATCGTGGACTGATTCGGGTGGCGGCCGGAGCCTGCTGGCAGGCTGCGCCGATGCCCTGCCAGACCGTAATTCCCAGAATCAAGGCGGTTCTCATGTTCCCTCACCGATCCATGACGTTCCTGGCCATAGATCAGGCGGTTTTCTTCTTCTTCTTCGTGACAGTGGATTTCGATTTCACTGGTGCCGCAGGGGCTGCAGGGCCTGACTTCTTCTGCATGTCTTCGATGATCTGGCCAAGCTGGTCGCGGTCCACGACCTCGACAAACGGCGTGGAAGCGCCGCCGCTGCCGACCACAAAGATCGTCGGCGTATGCTCCAATCCGATCCGCTGGCCCAGGGAATAATCGGCCTGGACCTTGGCCTTCAATTTGCCCTCGGGGTCTGGAGCAAAGGGAACAGGTACTTTGTTCTCGTTCCCGAACTTCTCAACATACTGTTGCAGGTTGTCACGCGTGATCTGCGGCTGGTTCTTGTAGATGAAGCCGCGAAAGTCGTTGCCCAGCTTTTCCGATTTGGCGTCGAAATAGCGGGCCCAAACAGCAGCGTCGAACGACCAGGGATGCTTGGGCAAAGGAAAATCGTGTAACACCACGGGGATTTTGTGGGCGCGGGCCGCTTCCCACACCACAGGATAAGCGCGGGCACAGTCCGGACACTCCAGGTCTTCAAACACCACAATGGCTACCCTGGCGCCGGGTGGCGGTTTGAGTGAGGACGCATCAGCGGCAATCGCGGCGCCGGCCAGGGTTGGTACCGCAAACAACAATAGCGCTGCTTTCGCAAAAGGTTTCATAGGCTCAGGCTCGAAAAAAATCCCTGACAAAAATTCTACCTTAGCCATCGCATTTTTTCCTCCCATCCCGGGCGGTAACCAGGAGAAATTCAGGTACAATCATTCTCCTGAAATCTATGATGTGGTGGCTCAAACGCCAAAAAGGAAGCTCGCAGTCTGCCTTGAGACAGCTGGGCAGTCTGGAAACGGAGCTGATGGAGCGAATCTGGTTCCTGGGTGAAACCAGCGTACGCGACTTGCACGGCAGCTTTGCTTCCCGGCTGGCTTACACCACCGTCATGACCACCCTCGACCGGTTGTACAAGAAAAAGATGCTGCAACGTCGCAAGGTGGGCAAGGCGTTTCTGTACGCTCCTGCCCTTAGCGAAGAGCAATACCGCCAGCGCCTGACCCAGCACTTGATCGGAATGGCCTTGCATGATGGAAAGCATAGCCAGGCGGTGCTCTCCTGCTTTGTCGAGGCAGTGAGCGAGGCGGATCGCAATATGCTGCACAGACTGGATGAGCTGGTCAAGGCCAAGCGCCGCGCTTTGCATCGTCCGGAGCCAAAACCATGATGTATTACTGGCTGGCCGGGGCCCTCTGCCTCGCGGTGTTGTTTCTGGTCATCGCTATGGCATCCGTCTTTTGTCTTGCGGGATTGCGGATCGTCCGGCCTTTGCTTCGTTCCTTGACGCCGAAGGTAGCGGCCAGCCTGCTGTTCACAATACGCGTCCTCCCTGTGTTCCTGGCCGGTCTTGTGGCTTTTGGTTTTGTACTGCCGGCTTTTTTCAAGTTCGAGCCGCGCTCTACCAGTGAAGTCATGGGGCCAAAACTTCTGGCCCTGGCGTTGGCGGGGACAGTTGCCGTCCTGGCAATGGTCTGGCGGGGCATGCGTCTGCTGCAAGCCACGGCACGAACCGCAAAGCAGTGGCAGATGCGCTCCCAGGAGTTGCGTATCGAAGGCTGCAGCGTCCCAGTTCATCGCGTGGATGGGGAGGGCGCGTTGCTGGCTGTAACCGGCCTGCTTCGTCCCAGAGTCTTTGTGGGGCGCAACGTCACCGAGTTGCTTTCGCAAGAAGAGCTATCTGCGGCCCTGGCCCACGAATTGGCCCATGTGCGTTCCTTCGACAATCTCCGGCAATTTCTGTTGCGCATGACCCGGCCGCCGGCCTGGCTCGACAAGCTTTTTGGGAATGATGCCGCCTGGGTGGCGGCCTCGGAGGTTGCCGCCGACGAAGAAGCCTTGCAAGGCGGGGCTTCAGCGCTGGATTTATCGTCGGCGCTGGTCAAGATCGCGCGATTGACCCGCTGGGCAGATCCCAACCTGGCCGTGGTCGCTTGCCAGTTCGTTCCCGATGGGCTGACCTCATGCGTGGAAATGCGCGTTGCTCACCTGGCGCAATGGCTCGAACACACGCCGCGCAGGAAAACCCCGCCTCACCGCCAACGCTCAAGCCTGCTGTTGGCCATCGCGATGGCAGCGGTAACTTATGCTGTCTGCCTCAACACGGCCCTGCCTTGGATTCACGAAGGCTTGGAGCTGATCGTTCGCTAGAAAAGTTCGTGCCATTGACCTTGACTCCGTCAGAAATGCAGCCTGAACGTCCCATCCACGCGGCGGCTTGTCATCAGGTAAAACTGCGCCTCGCCTAGTTCACTCTCGGCAACCGGGTCGCGCCGGTCGCCAAGATTGCGTGCATCCACGCGTAACTCCCAACGCGGCGTCCGATAGCCCGCGTTCATGTCAACACTCGCAAAGCCCTCCGCCAGAGCGGTGTTGCGCCGATTCAGGAAGCGGCTGCCCGTATAGTTGAGCCCCACGCCACAAGTAAAGCCGCGTAGCGGCAGATAGGTCAGGCCAAATGCGGCAAGGTGCCGTGCTGACATCTCCAAACGCTTGCCTGCAAGCTGGGTTGGCACGCCGTCAAAGTCCTGGACAAAGTTGGTAAAGCGCGCATCGTGAAAGCTGTAATTCGCGCGAGCGATAACGTCTTTATGAACAAATGCCGTCGCACCAGTTTCAAATCCCTTGAACCGTTGCGTGCCGGCGTTAATCAAGGCCGGCAGGCCGCCGACCGTCGTCGCAGTGACCAGATTGGAGAAGTCCATCAAAAAGCCGGAAGCTTCAAGATCCAGTCGCCGCTCAAAGAATCTCCCCTTAAGCCCGCCTTCGATGCTGCGCGAAGTTTCCGGTTCGAGCAGCAGTTCGCCGCCCTCGCTCTCGCCGATTCCGAAGTCGATGGCCGCAGGCTTGAATGTGTCTCGATAGTTGGCAAATAGCCGGACGGAGTCCTGCTTCCGCTGCCAGGCAGTAACGGTGGCGCCCACGTTGGCGCTCGGTCTGACGTCGGTACGGTCATCTTTGTCGCTTGTGCCGGCTCCCGCATCGCTGTCGGCCCTGTTTTCCTGGGTGACGTTGAGCCGGATACCAGCATCGATACGGAGTCTCTCCAGCGGGCTCCATTCCAATGAAGCATAGGGGCCAAGGAAATTGCGGTTATCGTGAATGTGCACATCAAGGTCGCTAGGCGCGGTCACCGCCACGGCCGTGGCTCCATTCAAGGGAACGGTATAGTCAAAATCGGCGCCCTGCGCATTGCCGGTGCCATGGAGATAGTCTGTCCCCAGGAGGAACAGCACCGAGTGGGGGAGCTTCCACGTCAGGTGAGAGTCAAAATAGAAGTCGGTAAGCTGCAGCTTTTCCCGAAGCCCGTGCGCGTTATCTGGGCCATCGGAGATATCTTCCAAGAATCCGCGCAAGACGTCCTGGCGGCTATGGGAAAAACTTCCGCTGGTAAACCAATGTGCGCTGCCAGCCGAGCGGTCGAAGCCGGCTATGAATGTCGCACGATGATCGTTGAGGAAAGCGCCTGCCGGGTTGTAATTGCTATCAACGGGCACAAGCGGAGAGAGTGTTGCGCCGTCGCGTGGCCGCGGGCTGGCGGGATCCTGGTTGAGCCAGTTCACATCCACATCGAACCAGAAGTGGGTCGCATCTTTTGGATTCTTCGCCACGCGCCAAAACCCATGGCCACGGCGAAAGGAGGTGCGGTCGTCGCTAAATCCTTCCCGGTCACCCTCGACGGTCAAGCGAGAGCTCCATGCACCAGCCAAAGGCAGGGGCAAGGAAAGCGTAGCGCCCCCTGTGCCGAAGCTGCCACCACGAAGAGTGAGGGTCCGCGCCTTCGATTCTGTTCCCTCATGAACAACGTGGACCACGCCCACGAATGATGTGGCGCCATACGTGACCGGCGCTGGCCCGCGCAGCACTTCGATCCGGTCGATGTCGGTAAGGTTCAGCGAAGTCAATGCAGGATTGAACGTCCCGCCCCATGGAACGCCGTCCACCACGAGAAGAAACGCGTCAAACTCTTTCAGGCCCCAAAAGTCCGGTACAGCGCTGGCCGGTCCGGCATCTCCTCCTGGCGCCACCTCAACGCCGACTGCGAGTGAAAGCGCGCTGCGCAGGTCGCTAATCCCGCGCGCTCTCAATTCGTCACCCGTGAACACCTCGATGGAAGCTGGGACCGCGTTCGGATCTTCGGGCTCCCGTGTCGCGGTTACCTCTATGGTTTCCTGGACGACTGGCAATTTTGGCTTGGGTTTTTCGGCCGGCGGGTTTTGTGCCCAGGCAAACGAGACAATAAGGGTTTGCAGGAGAAGAAGGTGTGCTTTCATAGCTCCAGCAGCGTAAACCGCGGGTGTAATTACTACCAGGAGTAGTAGTAGAGGGCAGATTTGTCCCCGCACGATTGCTACCCAGGGCCGTTAGTCCGCGCCAGTTGTGGAATTCCCACAAACTTCTTGCCTGCCACGGAGTATTTCTCGAGCAAGACGCGTGTTGCTTGGACCGTGAATCTGCGGTCGGCGGCGAAGCCCAAGTGGCTGCCGTCGTGGAGCAGAACGATCTCGCCCTGCCTGCGCCGGCGTGAGTCAACCTGTGTCGTGACTTTCTGGACGATAGCTTCGGCCGACCGCGCGTTCCAGTCGTAGCCGGTCACCGACCACATCACCGGCTCCAGGCCCATGGCGCGCGCGGTGCGCAGCACGTTGGGCCGGCGTCCGCCAAACGGCGGACGAAACAACGGCGCGGCCTGCCCGATGGCATCTTCCAGCGCCTTGCGGCAGTCTTCCAGTTCCCGGCGCAAACGCGCGGCGGAAACAAAGATCAGATTGGGGTGGTTGTAAGAATGATTGCCGACCGAATGTCCCGCCTCGCGAATCGCGCGTGCGATCTCCGGCCGCTGGCGCACGTACTTTCCGATCAGGAAGAACGTAGCTTTGGCCCGGTGCTCGGCCAGCAGGTCGAGCAGATGGAGAGTGTGGGGATCGTTGGGGCCGTCATCAAACGTCAGCGCCATCTGCGCCGGATCAGCGCCGTGCGTCAGCGTACGTCCATAGAGCTGCGGCGTAGGCGCCATGGCGGCGTATCCGGCATAGCTGGCCGCGGCAGCGGCGACAAGAGATGATGTGATGAACCCAATCATCAAGGAACTCCACAATTTGCCACAAATCGCGGATCAAACCTTCAATTGCCAGAATCGCCGATATTGCCAAAGAATCCAAATTGAGGAACTGTTGTGCTGCCCGTTTGACTGAGGAAATCAATTTCGGCGATCTTTGGCAATGGTGGCAATTCTGGCAATTGATTGGTCCAGCTACCAAATTACTCATTGCAAAATCTCTTGCCAACAGTTTTTCACACAGCTGGGGCACAGATTCGTGATTGCCAGACTGCGCCGTGCGATATATCCTCGGGCCATCAGTCTTTCTTGAGACCATGGCCAAGCTTTTTGAACCTCCCCGCTACATCGCACTAGAAGGCCCCATTCGCGTGGGCAAGAACACGCTGGCCAACGTGATTGCCGACCGTCTGAACGCCCAGCGAGTCCTGGAGCCGGAAGATAATCCGTTTCTGCGCGCCTTTTATGAAGGCCAGCGGGGGGCTGCGTTCCAGGCCCAGTTCGCGTTCCTGGTGCGGCGTTTTGAGCAGCTCAGAGATCTGGAAGTGGGGCCGAAGTCGCACAAGACGGTGGTGGCCGACTACATCTTCGAGAAAGACAAGATCTTCGCCTACATCAATCTCTCGGACGCTGAACTCGAAGTTTACAACCGCTATTACCAGCACTTTCGCCAGCAGTTGCCGGTTCCGGACCTTGTGATCTATCTCCAGGCGTCGCCGGAAGTGCTCAAGAAACGATTGCGCAAGAAAAACGCTCCCGGTGAAAGCGCGATCAGCGACGATTATCTGGAAGAAGTGGTCAAGGCTTACGAGCACTTCTTTTTTCATTACACGTCGTCAGACCTGCTGGTGGTGAACACCAACGACATCGACTTCGTGGAGCGCCACTCCGATCTTCAGGAACTGCTGCGCCGCGTCAGCGAACC
>DATFXI010000229.1:0-11528 GCA_035316085.1 Candidatus Angelobacter sp. | reverse complement strand
GCTGCTGACGCCGCACCTGGCCATGATCCGCAGAGCGAAGGCGAGCAGATAGCGCCGTAGCGCTGCCGTGTACAGAAGGAACTCGTCGGCAGGGATGAGGTGCAGCGTCTGCCGCATCACGTGCGTCTTCACAAGCGTGCGCGATTTCCAGAGAGCGCTCTCAATTGCAGATCTTGTGATTGCGTGGTTGCGGGCCCATAGTTGGAGGTGAGCAGCAGGCAGGATTTGCGCTTGCGCGCCACAGATGTCCCGGCAAAGAGTGACGGCGTCAGCGGCCGGTTGGCCGAGCAAATGATGCCGCGTCAACCGGAACCTTGCGACTTCAAGGGCGCCGGCTCGAACCTCCGACCGGGTTCGCGAGATGGCTTGCCGCATTCATTCACCGGGAGTGATGGAATTGTGTGCGCGACTCGACTCACGTAAGAGTGCACTAGATGAACCAGCTGAGTAAACACCATATCTGGTGCTAGCTTCGCCCGATTTCCCCAAGGCCAAGGAGGTAGTCCTCCCCAGAGTCGCCGGAATGGCTGGAAGGAACCAAACACCTAGACGACCTTAAAAAATTAGCTTGACAGACAATCATTTAGGCGTAGGATGTGGTCAAAAGTGGTTGAAAGTGGTAGAGATCGGTTCGATCAAGGGACGAGTGGTCCAAAGTAGAGCAAAGGGCAAATGAACCAAAACCAGCCCCAAATTGCGGTGACCGAGCCCGAGATTCAGCAAGTTATTACCGTTTTCACCTCCTTGTGCGTAGCGGTGGCAAGACGACATGTTTCGCGGCAACCATCCAACTCGCGTGGACGAAAAGGGACGGCTCAAAGTTCCCGCGGAATTCAAGCGTCTGATCGACGAGAAGTACGGAACGCAATTTTACATCACCAGCCTGGACGGAAGGGTTGCTCAAGTTTATCCCTTCGAGGAATGGCAGCGGATCGAAGAGAAGCTGGCTCGGCTATCGAACTTCAATCCGACGAAAAAGAAGTTTCTAAATCGCACGAACTATTACGGCCAAGTCGTGGAAATGGACGGGCAGGGAAGGCTGCTGATTCCTTCGCTGCTGCGCGATTCGGCTGAGATCAAGGGCGAGGTTGCCGTGGTAGGCAATCTCACATACCTCGAAGTGCAGAGTATCGAGGGGTATCGCAAGGACATCGAAGAGAACCCGTTCACGGCTGAGGATGAAAAAACTCTCGACGAACTGGGCATCTAGTGGCGCGGGAAGAAGACGATTTTGGTTCGAACAAAGCTCCCGAGGGGGCGCATGGCGATGGGCAAGCTGGCCATGTTTCGGTTCTTTTAAAAGAAGCGATCGACTTTTTAGCAATCCGTCGCGGCGGGACCTATATCGACGCGACCCTGGGTTTGGGCGGCCACAGTTTAGAAATCGCAAAGCGCCTCGGCCCACAGGGTCATTTGATTGGCTTCGATAAAGACCCGCAGGCGCTGGAAACAGCGCGCTGGAGGCTCGCCGCGGTCAAAGACGAGCCGCCGCGGATCACGTTGTTGCACAGCTCGTACGCGGATCTGGACCAGCACGTCGCGCCAAGGAGCGCTGACGGCCTGCTGGCCGATTTGGGCGTGAGCTCGTTGCAGTTTGGCGATCCGGCGCGCGGCTTCAGTTTTCAGGCGGAAGGACCGCTCGACATGCGGATGGACCCGCGCGGCGAGCGTACCGCCGATCAAGTGGTAAACCACATGCGCGAAGAAGACCTCGCGAATGTGATTTACGAATTCGGTGAGGAAAGGAGGTCGCGGAGAATCGCCAGAGCCATTGTCCGGGCGCGGCCGATACGAACTACCGCTCATCTGGCACAAGTACTATCGGCTGCGCTCCGGCCAATGAAACATGCTCCGGAACGCATTCATCCTGCGACACGCACTTTCCAGGCGATCCGAATCTTCGTAAACCGCGAGTTGGACGACCTGAAGGCGCTGATGGAATCAGCGCCTGGCGTCCTGAGAGCGGGAGGCAGGCTGGTGATCATCAGCTTTCACTCCCTCGAAGACCGCATCGTGAAAGACGCTCTGCGGGAAGGTGCAAAAGCCGGGATCTACGGCGTTTTAACGAAGAAGCCGGTGACTGCGTCCGAAGAAGAGATCGATCGTAACCCGCGAGCGCGCAGCGCGAAGCTGCGGGCGGCGGAGAGGACAAGAATTCTGCTTTCCCGGGACGCCAAAGCCGCCTGAGAGAGCAAAAAGGTTTCCGGGGAGGCGCTGCCTTCCTCCATTTTGGGCGAAAACTTCAGGACCCGCCTTTCGAACGGCGCCGCCCCGGAAAAGAAATGACCCTCGAGAAAAAGAAGGTAACGAACATGTTTACAGGGACGACGATTGAAGAACTGATCAAGAGCGTGATACGCGCGGAGCAGCATGCCCGCGAGCAACGAGAGTCTAAATACGAGTTCCGCGACCTTCCGGTGCGCCGGATGGAAGCAAAGGAATTAGAGGTAGCGTAAATGGCAGCCGGGGCAATAAACATCACGGGCATGATTTCGCCGGTCAGCGAGCATGTGGGCGCGCGCCGGTCGGCGGCTGTTGCCGGCATCACGCCGGAATTCTATTTTCCGAAGACCATTGACAACTCGCGGGTGGTCAAAATTGCCGACCCGCAGCGGCGGCGCGAGCTTCGCCTGTTTTCGGCAAGCGTGGCCGCATTATTTTTACTCACCATGTTTTACGCCTGGCAGCATTTTCGCGCCATCGAGTACGGATATCGTATTGAGGCCCAGAAGTCAGAACGCGGCCGGCTGACTGAGCTGAACCGCTCTTTGAAACTCGAGGAAGCTTCGCTGCGTGATCCCGGACGCATAGATGTCTTGGCTCGGCAGATGGGCCTGAGGTCGCCGGACCCTGGACAGGTTGTTCGCATGGATACCGACGAGCCCGGCGGCCGCGTGATCGCCCAGGCATCCACGGTGGCGGTGATTTCGGCGCAATAGGAGCATATAGCGATCAGTACTCAGCATTCAGCCCGCGTATCCGCTTCTTACGCCAAAACAGTTTTCTGGGCGCAGAGTCAGTTGAGGGGCTGAACGCTGATTGCTGAAAGCTGAGTGCTTAGAAACAAGCTTGGGCTGGAAGATTTCCGGTCCATTGAAATGGCGGACTCTGGAGAACCTGCTGGGGCCGCCATACGTTTTTCTTGAAGCAATCAGCAATCAGCATTCAGCAATCAGCACTCAGCCCGCGTGCACCCATTCTAGCCATAGCAAGCTTTCTGGGCGCAGAAGTAATCCGGGGGCTGAATGCTGAGTGCTGAATGCTGAGTGCTGATTCCCATGGCCTCGCCGTCCGCAAAATCCAACGTCCGTCTCTTCTGGCTCTCCGGATTCGTGGCGTTCTGGCTTTTCGCCATCTGCGCGCGTCTGGTGTGGCTACAAGTCGTCAAGTACGGCGACTTCACGCAGCGCGCCGCGCGACAGCAGCAGCGCAGCATTGAGGTAGCGCCGGTCCGCGGGAATATTTACGACCGCAACGGCAACGAATTGGCCATGACGGTCAGCGTTGACTCCGTCTTTGCAGTTCCGTCCGAAGTCCCGGATACGCACAGCACTTCGCGGATTCTGGGACGCATCTTGCTAATCGATTCGCAAGACCTTGAAAACCGGCTGCACGCTTCGCGGGCATTTGCCTGGGTGGCCCGCAAAATTGACTCAGCGTCGAGCGCCCGTATCCGGGCCATGAATTTGAAGGGAATTTATTTTCAGAAGGAATCAAAGCGTTTTTATCCCAAACGCGAATTGGCGGCGCAGGTGCTGGGTTACGTTGGAGTGGACGACGAAGGCCTGGGCGGAGTGGAACGGCAATTCGATGCCAAGCTCACCGGCAAGCCGGGCGCGATGTTGATTTCCATGGACGCCAGGCGCCGCTGGTTTGGCCGCGTGGAAAAGAACCCTGATCCTGGCGAAAACGTGGTGCTCACCCTGGATGAAAAAATCCAGTACATCGCCGAACGCGAGCTGGCAAAGGCCATCGCGGAGACCCACGCTGAAGCCGGCACCATCATTGTCGAGAACCCGCACACCGGGGAAATCCTCGCGCTCGCCAATCGTCCTGTGTTTGATCCAAACACTTTCAACACCGCGGATCCAAAATCATTCAAGAACCGGGCGGTCAGCGACATTTATGAGCCGGGCTCGACCTTCAAGATCGTCACGCTGGCCGCGGCGCTGGAAGAGCGGCTCACCAACCCCAACGAAGTTGTGGATTGCCAGATGGGGTCCATCACCGTCAACGGCCGTTTGATTCACGATCACAAACCCTACGGGGCGCTGACCGTGGCGCAGGTGCTCGAGAACTCCAGCGACGTCGGGGCCATCAAGATCGCGCTGCGTCTCGGCGACGAGCGCTTGGACCGCTACATCCGCTCCTTCGGCTTCGGATCGCAGACCGGAATTGAGCTTCCTGGCGAGACCCGAGGGCTCACCAAGCCGGCCAGCCGCTGGTCCAAAGTCAGCATTGGAGCAATTTCCATGGGACAGGAGATCGGTGTATCCGCGCTGCAGCTGATTTCCATGGCGTCCACCATCGCCAACGATGGCGTGTTTGTGCCGCCGCGCATCATCGCCGGGACCACGCCGCCACGCAGCACGCCGCAGCTGATCGCATTTCACGCCGCGGCCGGGCGCCGTGTCATTTCTCCGCTGACGGCCGCCGAGATGAAGCAAATGCTGGAAGGTGTTGTGCTTCGCGGCACCGGCAAAAAAGCCATCCTTGACGGCTACAGCTCCGCTGGTAAGACAGGAACGGCGCAGAAGATCGACCCTTTAACCGGAAGATATTCGAAGTCACATTACATCGCATCGTTCAGCGGCTTTGCGCCCGTCAACACTCCCGCGGTCAGCGTGCTAGTGATTCTGGATTCGCCGGTTGGGCAACACGAAGGCGGACAAGTGGCTGCGCCTGTCTTTGCCCGCGTCATGCAGCAAGTGCTTGGATATATGAACGTGGCGCACGACGTCGAATTCCAGAGGGAAGACAAGCGCCGCATGCTCCTGCGCGCACAAGCCAGGCCAGATGAGTTGACCGAAGGTTCGCCCGATACGATCGCGCAGGAAGAAGCACCGGCGGACGTGCCTGCGCCGTCTTTGCCCCAGTCCGACAAGGCGTTGGCTGGGACGGTGAGGAAGACTGAGGCGACGCCGAAACTTGTTACCGCGACTTCTCGATCGGCGCCTGAGACGCTCTCTGCGCCACAACCGCCGCCGGCGACCGTCAAGCCCGTACCCGCGCTGGTCGCGGCTGTGGCCACGCCGGCGCGCGGAACCGTGGTGCTTGATGTCGGCAACGGCGTTATCGTCCCCGACTTTCGTGGCAAAGCGTTACGATCGGCCCTGGAAGATGCGGAGTCTGCTGGTATTGAGTTGGAAATCAGCGGCACAGGCGTAGGCCGCGAACAATCTCCGGCGCCGGGCGCCAGGATTCCACCGGGAGGACACGTGAGAGTTAGGTTTGGAAAGTGAAGAAGATTTAGTAATTGAGTAATTTGATAATTGAGTAATTGCCGACCACAAATTCTTCTTCTTGTCTGACAATTACCAAATTACTAAATTACCCAATCTCAAATGAACATTTCTTCGTCGTCTTCCGTGGAATTGCCGCTTGATTTGCGACGCGAGCGGTTGGAGCGGAGGAAGCCGACGCCGGCGCTGACCGCCTGCACCAGAGCGTGAATGCGACGGATAGGCGTGAGCACGCTGTTCTGCACGACTTCGGTGGTGACTTCGATCTTTTCCACTGTATCGCTGACCAGATCGTCAAGGCGCGCCGCCTGGTGACGGGCACGCTCCACGATTTCACCCGTAGCTTCCGCCAGGTCGCCCACGTGGGTGCGGACCAGCGCGCTGCTTTCTGCAAGGTTGCCGGTAATTTCCGCGATCTTGGGCTGCGCGTCTTCCAAGATGGCGCGGCTGGTGGCCAGGATGGGAGTGCTGTGCTCTTCCATCCGTCCGGCGACGCTATCGATCCGCGCAGCCATCTTGCTGAATACACGATAGAACGCAAACAGAATTCCCGTCTGCAGCAGGATGGCGACTGCCGCCACGATCACAAATAACAGCATTGTGCCGTTGCTGGTCAAGGAAGTGAGGCGCTCCTTAAGAGTTAGCTCTTCTTGCCTTCACTGCTGGCTTCGCGGTAGGCCTGGCGGGCTGTCTCCAGCGCCGATCCCAGCTTTTCTTTTTGCTGGCTTACGACTTCTTTGCCGCGGTCCACCCACTGGCTCACGTTCTCGCGAGCTTCACGGCCGCGGTTCTTGAGATACTCTTTGCCTTCTTGGGCGCTGTTCCGGATGGCTTCGCGCGTCTCTTTGCCGGAGCGGGGAGCATAAAGAACGCCCAGCAGGGCCCCAAATCCCAGTCCTGCCAAAAACCACATAAAGCTGTTACCGCTATCTCTGTCCGACATCGGGTGACCTCCAGGAACCCCGATGGTAACATCCGCTCCTGGCGATTACAAATTGAGCCACCATGCGGGCGTGAGCGAGTCCCGCTCCGCGAGACGAGCGGGAGCCCGGCAGGGGAAATCCTGAACGCAGCGTCGCAGGCGCGGAGTCGAAGGATCCTTTATTATCCTTTATTAGACGCCCAAGACGAGCGGGAGCCGTCTGCTGAAATCCCGAGCGTTCCTTGCGAGGGACCCTCATGAGCTGTTCTTGAGGGCCGTTCGTGCTAGCACCTCCGAGTAGTCTGAGGAACGAGCAAGGCAGTGCGGAGTGGGAAAACCGTCAGTTGGAAATATCTGTCATGAACGTCAGGTTCGTGTCTTTGCGCTTCTCCTGCACCATGAAGCGCTTCAGTGGCAGGCCGACGAGCGACCGGGCAAACATGATGGATTCGGTGGCGCGGATTTCCGGGTCTTTGATTTCCCTGAGCACGTTCAGCGTTGCGGGATGCGAGATCTTTGCCTCAACTTCCACGAAGCGGCGGTAGGCGTCCGCCGAGGGCCACCACGCTTTCAGCGCCTGATTAGGATTGTCCGGATTCGCGTCGTTGTCCAACATTTTCTCCGCGATCTTGAAGCCGTCGCCTACGAGCTTCTCGGCGTTATCCTTGTCATCCATTTGCAGATAGATCGTTGCTGCGCTCGAGAGATACTGTGCGCGCAGATTCAGTTTGAGATCGCCAACGGTTTTTCGTAACTCGCTCAGCGCCTGATTGGCCGCTCCGGGATTTTTCTTCACATTCGCTTTGGCGATGGCTTCCAGGGCTCCCGCCCGCGGCGAGTTGCGTCCCATCTCGTTCAGAGTCGCGGGCAAGGTCACGGCATGGGCGATCGCCTGTGTGGGATCGGTCTCGCCTTCCTGGGCGATCTCTTTCGCTTTGCGCAGAGTCTCCTGGTCCATGTACGCCTGGGCAGCCGCGGCGGACTGCGCCGCACCGCCTGCCGGCGCTGGCCCTGGCCCCGGGCCGCCCCTGCGAACCATGGTGCTCAGGCCGCGATTCACGGTCTGCTCTTTCGCACCCGGTTTTGGCGGTGGTGGCGGAGGATTCAGGGAATTCAGTCCCTGGGGATACTTCTGCACCTGGTCTTGGAGTGTTTGGTTCTCTTCGAGAAGCTGCTTGGCACGGCTTTCGTCGAGTTGACGCAAAATGGGGACCACGGCGAAGAGGTCGTATTGATAGCGCGAAGCGAAGCTCGCAGTCCCGCCATCGCCGCCGACCGTGATGTTGAGTTGATCGTCAACGAGTTTCTTGTCCTGGCTGAGGATTTCGTCGATCGCAGCCAACACCATCTTGGGCGGCATGATGTTCCCGAACTTCACCACCAGGCCGGTGAGCGAGTTCTCCCCGAGGGTGATCAGGTTGGGCTGGCGTTCGTGGGTCTTGAAGCTGCTCAGTGCCTGCGAAAACAGGCCTTGCTTGTCTGCCATCATCTCCGGCGGCATGGCTTCCATCAGCTTGCCGGCGGCGCCGTAAGGAAACTCGTCCAGGGCGCTGATCTGGTTCACCAGTTCGAGTCCTTTGTCGAACTGTTTCTTCTCCGCGTAACGGGCAACAATGATGTCGGTGATCGGCTTCCTTACCTGCATTTCCGCCTGTGGCAAGAGCTCCTCGACATCGGCCTGCGACAAGGGAAGCAGAGACCGCAGGATCTCCTGCTGCATGCGGGACTTGGTGTCGTCGTCATCGTGGATTTCGAGCGTAGCCCTGAAGCCATCGCGCAAAAGCGCCTGCGCCCGTGCTTGGTCGATCCCGGTAAGCGACTGCGCCACGTTCATGAGCCCATAGCTGCGCATAGGCGCTTCAAAGCCGCGCGACGCAGCCTCTGACGTCTCCAGGAGCTGCAGCGCGAGCTTCTGGTCGTCGGTCAGCTTAGGCGTCTTGTCTACGGCCTTCTTGTCCGCCGTCTTGGTTTTCGCGGCGACTGGGCGGGCAGCGCCTTTCGCAGAGTCCGGGCTTGGGGGCTGCTGCGAAAACAGAAAGCAGGAAGTCAACAGCGCGGTCGCGCAGGCTGTGATTCGGATGGCGCGAGGCATGACAAGCTCCTCAGAATTCAGATAACGACAGAAAACCGCTGGTTAGACGTGGAACTCAGAGGATTGTAACCCGGAATCGCGACTCGTTCGGACGTTCAGCGAGTTTCCGATTCCGGGTCATAAGCGCTAAGAAGGCATTTTTCAAACGGCTGCTTGATCAGGCGTGGAGCCTCAGGGGCGGGGGACCCTGGTCTTTTTCAGGAAGTAATCCACCAGTTCGCTCGAAGAGTTGTTCATCTCAACGTTGAAGGCCTTTATCTTGCTCGTGAAGTAGTTGAACATCATCACCGCGGGAATGGCCACAAAGAGTCCCAGGGCGGTGGTTACCAGCGCTTCTGAGATGCCGCCTGAGACCGCCGCGAGCGTGCTGGCGCCCGACCCTTGAAGGCTGCGAAATGCGTCCATGATGCCGATCACCGTACCCAGCAATCCTACGAAAGGCGCGGTGGAACCAATGGTCGCCAGGCCGCTCAACCCCCGTTCCAGTTCAGCGTAAACAATGGCTTCTGCCCGGTCGAGCGCGCGCTTGCTGGCTTCAATCTGATCCGCGGGGATGTCCGATGACTCGCCTTGCACCCGGAATTCCATCAGACCTGAAGTCACGACCTTGGCTAGGTGGCTCTTCTTGTTGCGCTCAGCCACGCGGATGGCTTCGTCCAGGTTTCCCTGTCGTAGTGCGCCGGCGACCAGCGGGGCGAACTGGCGCGACTGTTTGCGCGCCGCGCTGTACGCCATCCAGCGGTCGAGCATCACGCCGATAGACCATGCCGACATGGCCAACAGAATTACCACGATGCTGCGGGCCGGCAACTGCATGTCGCCCCAGATTTTCCAAAAATCCCAGCGTGCGCCGGTCTGCTGAAACAGCAAAAGAGCGGCCACTTGCGTTTTGCCCAAGGCGGTGATGGCTATGCTTGCAACAAGCATGGTGTTGGATCTCCTTGTCGAAAGGCTCAAGAGTTCTTGCCGCAAACTCTTGTTCTCGACTAGAGATGTTGGACACCGCGAATGCCCGGTTTGCTCCCTGAGTGGAAAGGGATGGCCGCTCGTCCGTTTGCAATCTCATAAAACTTTTTCCGCAGGAATTGACAGATAGTTGCGTTCTGGCTAGTGCGGCCGGTTTCGCAGACGGGTAGCGGTGTGCCCGAAAATCCCGCCTGGCGAAAGCGGTTTCGAGCAACGAGGGGCAAACGGGCAAGAGACGTATCTCTGTTATAATCACCGTTTTACCCAACACAGCGATAGGGTCAACTTGAGCATGCGCCGAGAGAAGTATGTCTTCACAAGCTGGATTACCGCGCTCGCCATGGGAATGGTGGGCTGCGGTGGTTCTGGTCCCAGTACCCCGCAAGTTACGACGTCTGGCCTGACCAAGCGCGTCCTGATCACTAACGAGCAAAACGGCGCCGTCCACCTTCTAGACGCCCAGAATGACAAGTTCAACCGGTCCCTGGCAACCACGTCGCCCACGCGAATCGTGACCTCGGGCGGCCAGACCGTAATCCTGAATAGCGGGGTGGCCTCAATTTCGGTGATTGACGACAGCAAAGAGACTGTCGCCTCAGTCGGAGTGCTACTGAACCCGGCGGCTGACGTTGCCGTCAGCAAAGACGGCAAGACCGCCTACGCCGCAGTACGCAACTCAGGGCTAGTGGAGATGTTTCATACTTCCGACGGAACCATAGTGACCACGGCGAGCGTGCCCAGCATCACCCGGCTGGTGATGGGACCGAAAGGGCTCAAACTGCTGGCCTTCCCCGACGATCCCCAAAGCCTGGGTACGAATCCGAACTCTTTCTTTGTAATCGACACCGCCAGCAACACTGTAGCTCCCGTCCTAGGACTGCCTGCGGGAGCCCAGCCCTATACCGCGGTTTTTGATCCTAGTGACCCGAACGATACCACCGCCTTCATCTTGTTCTGCGGAACGGAGTGCGCCGGCTCGGCCGCTCCCAGAGTAGCCAAGGTGAACTTTGCGACACCCGCTACGCCGGTGGTGACCACGGTGGGCGGAGCCCCGATTCTCGGCGCTACCGTGGGCCTGCTCAGCGGCGCCAATTTGTTCGTGGCTGGGACCACGACTTCGCCCGCCGGCTGCCCGCTCACGGCGTGCGGCAGTTTGCAAGTCATCAACACCGGAACGCTCACCGCCGGAACAGCCGTTCCTATCACCGACGGGCTGCACACGCAGATGGCCATCACCAGCAACAATCATCTGTATATCGGCGCAAGCAGTTGCACGCCGGGAACGGTGGTCAACAACCTGATTCGCGGCTGTCTTTCCATCTTCAACACGGGCGCGGCGGTGAGCAGCACCAACCCCTTGTTTCCTGCGGAATCGGCCTTCCGCCCCGACCTGAACGTGACGGGCTTACAGCCGATCTCGGGCCGCACGGTGATTTACGTCATTCAGGGCGGCGAACTCGACATCTATGACTTCAATACCGACTCGCTGACTCCTAATCAACTGGACGTGGTGGGCCATGCCGTGGGCGTGGTGCAGATCGATCCGTAAAAGCATTCAGCGGTCAGCAATCAGCAGTCAGCACTCCCGCGTGAGCAGCCAACCGATCGACGGTCGTAGAATGACCTCTTGAGCCTTCCGACTGAACCCAAACGCCTCTGCGTCGTGCTGATCAACACACGCAATCCGCTCAACATCGGGGCGGCGGCGCGTGCCATGAGCAATTTTGGATTTCATGATCTGCGCCTGGTCAATCCTTTTGAGGCTTCGTTTCGCGAGGCGAGGTCCGCGGTAGGAGCTTCGGCGGTGCTGGCCAAGGCGCGCGAGTACCTGAGCGTGGCGGAAGCCATAGCCGACTGCAGTTTAGTGATCGGAACCACGGCCGCGGCGCGCAGGGAATTGCAGCATCCGCTGCGGCACCTGGGAGAAGTCGAAACAGCCAGACTGGTCCGCAAGCAAGCTGCGCGCGGACGCGTAGCTCTGCTCTTCGGATCCGAGAAGCGAGGGCTTTCCAACGAAGACTTCAGCCATTGCCATTGGCTGCTGCGAATTCCCACGCGCCAGGAGCATGGATCCATGAACCTGGGT
>DATFXI010000228.1:0-2264 GCA_035316085.1 Candidatus Angelobacter sp. | reverse complement strand
ATGCATTGAAAAAGCTCAGCGTGCCATCGCCGAAGCGTTCATTGACGGCGAAATCATTGTTGCCGACAACGGCAGCACCGATGGTTCGGTCGAAGTCGCGCATGCGCTCGGTGCCCGCGTAGTTCACGTGAAATATGAAGGCTATGGCAATGCTTTAATGGGCGGCATCGCCGCTGCTGCCGGCCGCTACATCATTATGGGCGACGCCGACGACAGCTACGACTTCAGCCATATTCCACGTTTTGTCGAACGCCTGCGGCACGGGGCTGACCTGGTTATGGGCAACCGCTTCACAGGCGGCATTCAGAAAGATGCAATGCCTCCTCTGCACCAATATTTTGGTAATCCCGCCTTGACCCTCATGGGGCGCATCTTCTTCCGTAGTCCGGTTGGCGACTTTTACTGTGGCCTGCGCGGCTTTCGCAAGGACGCCTACGAGAAGATGGGACTTCGCACCACCGGCATGGAGTTCGCCACTGAGATGGTCGTGAAATCGACGCTCCTCAACTTGCGTATTGCGGAGGTGCCGACCACGCTCTCTCCTGATGGCCGCACCCGCCCGCCTCACCTCAGGACCTGGCGCGATGGTTGGCGCACCCTGCGTTTCTTCCTACTCTACAGCCCGCGCTGGCTCTTCCTGCATCCAGGGCTCGCGATGATGGCGATCGGCACGCTCCTCGGCCTGTGGCTGCTTCCTGCACCGCGCCGCATCGGTAACGTCACCTTCGACGTGCACACCCTCGTCTACGCCGCCGCTTTCGTGCTGCTCGGTTTCCAGGCGATCGCATTTGCGGTCTTCACAAAATTGTTTGCAATTTCAGAGGGCCTGCTGCCTCCCGATCCGTTGCTCGACAGGCTGTTCCGCTATATCACGCTGGAGGTCGGTCTGCTGGCCGGCGCGTTCATGATGGTTGGCGGCTTGGTCACTTCGATCTACGCCGTTGGCTTTTGGGAGTCCCGCCACTTCGGCGCGCTCGACTATCCCCACACCATGCGCATTGTGATCCCGGCTGCGTTATTCTTGATCCTGGGAGTGCAGACCGTTTTTTCCAGTTTCTTCCTGAGTGTTCTAGGTCTGCGTCGACGGTGATGCCCGCAGCAGAATTCGATTCCTTCGCCTACACTTACGAAGCCGATCTCGATCAAGCTCTCTCCGTGAGCGGCGAGAACAAGGACTTCTTTGCCGAGTGCCGCGTTAAGTGGCTCGCGCACCGTTTGCAGCGCCTTGATTTTAACCCGGCGTCCGCGCTCGATTACGGATGCGGGATAGGCGGCACTGCTGTTCTGTTGCGCGATTTGCTTCGTGTATCCTCTGTTATCGGTCTCGATATTTCTGCTCGATCTGTCGAACTCGCCCATTCCCACCACCAGAAGGATGGAATCCGTTTCTTCACCTTTGAGCAATATGCTCCCTCGGGTGAAATCGACCTCGCTTATTGCAACGGCGTCTTTCATCACATTCCGGTGGCCGAACGGGATCAAGCGATCCAGTACATCTTTCGCGCATTACGTCCCGGGGGATTGTTTGCTTTATGGGAAAACAATCCCTGGAACCCGGGAACGCGCTGGGTCATGTCACGCTGTTCATTCGACCGAAACGCCATAACGCTTACTCCGTCTGAAACCGCAAAGTTGTCGCAGCGCAACGGATTTCAGGTAATTAGGACCGATTACCGCTTCTTCTTTCCGCGAAGCCTGCGCTGGTTTCGCATCCTTGAGCCCTCTCTGGCCGGCATACCTTTCGGAGCACAGTACCTCGTCTTGTGCTCGAAACCGCTGTCATGATTTATTGTTGAATGTCCCAATAAGGACGGAAACCACTCGATGACTATTCTGGTAGTGGGCGGGGCAGGTTACATCGGAAGTCACACAGCGCGCGCCTTGCGGCGCCATGGCTTTGATGTGCTGATCTACGATAATCTCTCCAACGGATACGAGATCCTGACCAAGGGCTTCGAGTTGATCGTCGGAGACATGGCGGATCTGAATGTTCTCAGCCCAGCCCTGAAACGCGTTCAGGCCATTGTTGACTTCGCCGCGCTCGCTTATGTGGGCGTATCCGTCCGCAATCCCCGCGAATATTTTCGCAACAACGTTGAGGGCTCTCTTGTCCTGCTGAACGCCGCCATGGACGCCGGAATTCGCCAGTTCGTTCTCTCTTCCACTTGCGCCGTCTATGGCACGCCCGCTAAAGTTCCCATCACCGAAGACATGGCGCGGCAACCGATCAACCCGTATGGCATGTCGAAGCTCTTTTTTGAAAA
>DATFXI010000227.1:0-19115 GCA_035316085.1 Candidatus Angelobacter sp. | reverse complement strand
GGGCACTTGGCACTTCTGGATCACGCTGTTCGGTGCTTATGCCATCTTTATGCCCATGCATTTGTTGGGGGTGGCCGGACACCCTCGCCGCTACTCGGAACTGACCGGCGTACAATATGTGGCAGCGACGGCCCCGCTGCAGCGCTTCATTACCCTGGCAGCCATTGCGACTATTGCCGGGCAGATGATTTTTCTGGTGAATTTTTTCTGGAGCTTGCGCCATGGCCCGGCCGCGGAAGCCAATCCCTGGCAAGCGACTACGCTGGAATGGACGCTGCCCTCGCCCGCGCCGTCTCTGGGTTTTGGCGATCGCCAGCCGGCGGTAGCCTGTGGCCCGTACGAATATGGTCCCTCAGCGGCGGGGCCTGATTTCGTGATGCAAAATGCCGCGGCCAGCTCGACGTGATGATGTCCAGCATCTCAAGCAGTCATGCCAATCATAGGCGAGCACGTTGAAATAGAACGCAAGCCGAAGCTGGGAGGCGGCGGCCCGGGCAAGATTCCGCATCGCCGGGGCTACGGCGGAGGCGACGACGGCGATGGCGATAGGCGTGGCGATTCTTACTCCAGCCAGCAGCGCCTGCGCCGCGGACGCGTCGGCGTGGCCATTGTCATCACCCTGGTAATGGTCATGTTTATTGCCCTGACCGTTGCCTACGTGGCTCGCCTTGGATCCACAGGGCCATACGATCCCGATCACCTGCGCGACGCACCTAACTGGAAGCCGCTTACCTTGCCCTATCTCCAGCTCTGGATCAATTCCCTGCTCCTGGTTCTCAGCAGCGTCACGCTGGAACTGACGCGCCGCGGCATGATGCGAAGGGCCGAGTTCGCTTCCATGGGTATCGTCCCGCCGGAACGCAAGTCAGATTTCTCGTGGCTAACGCTCACCATGGTGCTTGGATTAGGGTTCCTTTGCGGCCAGCTGCTGGCCTGGAACACTCTCCGCGCTCAAGGGGCATTTCGGATCTATAATCCCAGCGGCTATTTCTTTGTGGGCTTCATAGGGCTCCACGCCATCCACCTGGTGGGCGGGATTCTGGCGCTTGTCTACACCGCCTGCGGTCACTGGCTTCACATGAAGTTCGAATCTCAGCGCATCAATGTGGAAGTCACAGCCTGGTACTGGCACTTTTTAGGCGTGCTGTGGTTCGGGATCTTCGCCTTGCTGCACTTTGCGCGAGGATGAGACCCGGCGAGCCTTAACCGTCCTGCCGTTTGACCCTAACCACCGTGATTTTAGCGAAGCCTTCCTCAAACGACGGCGGCTTAAGCTTGGCAGCCATGCGCTGGATCACATCCTCTTTTACCTGGCGTTCCCGCTTGCGGTTGCGCTCCAGGCAGACTTCGACCGGTACATCAAAAAAGACGGCATGGACTTCGTAGCCGAAGCCCTTGGCCATTTTGATCCACTGGCGGCGTTCATGGGTGGCCAGGTTGCTGGCGTCCACGTAGTTCCAGGGCATACGTGCGATCAGCCGCGCCCGCAGCAGCGACCTTAGCGTTGAAAACACAAGGCCTTGGTAGCGCTGCTCAGTAATGTCGTCAAACAGGATGGATCGCAATAGGTCGCTGGAGAGGGGGGTTACGCCACGGCGTTTGAACCAAGTGGTCTTGCCCGATCCCGGCAGTCCGATGGCTAGAACCACGACCCCCTTAGGAGCGCGAGCGGTCTTGCCTGCCTGCACCGGCCTCTGTTCGGGCGCACCGGCCGGGGGCATGGAGGGGTGCTCGGGCTGGACCTCGGTCTCCATCTTCCTGCGCTTGGCGGGCGCAGACACTTCCCCGCCCCCCTCTGAGGGTAAAGGCGCATCATCATAGGTGGGGATAATGGGCTCGGGGTGGCGTTCATCCACCGGAGGTTTCTGCTGGCCAACCTTACCGGTGGCCTCAGACTCGTTCTCCTGCTTCTTTTTGCGGCGCTTCATGCGCTCACGCATCCAGTTGCGCATATGTCGTGTGTACCACACGCCCTGGAAAGCTTGCAACTTTGCGGGTTGTTTACGGCGATTACCCCCACGCGGCGGATCTGTGGCTCCCGCCGACGAAGGTTCCAAGGACCGGCAGGGATCTAGAATGTCAACAGGCGCATTTATTTCGTTTTTTCACAACAAACCCTTGCGTGTCGACGCTAAGTTGCTATAATTCGCGGCGCAAACCACCAGCCACTTCGTGACTCCCGGCAGGACCAGTCCCTGTCCGTGGCAGGGTGGCAATTGGGTAAAAGCTTAGGATAGGGAGAAGGGGTCATGCGCAAGAGATTAGTCGCTCTGCTTTCTCTTGCCGGTTTAGCAAACTCAGCTACACCGGCAACGCTGCAAGTCTCGAAGGGATCCAGCCCGCCTGCTGACACGAAGAGCGAAAGCCAAGTCAAAATCGACAAAACTCAACAAGAAAATGTGGCAGCGCAGAATGATGCGTCAAAGAAAATCAGGAAAGCGGGCGGGGAGCAGCAGGCGGCGAAGGACGTTGTAACCGAAAAAATTGGGCCGGACCATGTCGTCCACAAACACATTGGGGGAGTAAAGTACGAGAAAAGTTCGGCTGAAACGAATGCCGGCAAGACTGAGAATACGGTGAAGTTGCGCCAGGGTACTTCCGACGCCGCCTCCAAAGACGCAGCAAAGATGACCAAGGCGAAGATTGAGAGCACCTCGATTCAGAACAGTCAGATCAAGAAAGACAAGACAATCTCTGGGGAATCGACCGCGGTCCAGAGCGAGGCTGGTAAGAAGCATCGCAAGGCACAGCAGGACGCTATCACCATCAAACAGAAGACCACAGATGGACCAAGTCCCTCGCTCCAGAAGCAGACTGACAAGGCCTCACCTAAATAGGGCGTAAACACCCGGCCGGGTGCTTAGACCGTCTGTGGCACAATGCCACCTATGGGTTTTTCTTTCTTTCGCCGGCGTCGCACGCTCGCGAGCGGGCTGGAGCAAGCGCTCACGGAAATGCGGACGGCTGCATTTTTCGCACCTACGCCTTGGGCCGTGTGCCGGCAGATGTTGGAATTGGCCAACGTCGGCCCCAGCGACCTGCTATACGACCTCGGCTCCGGCGACGGTCGAATCCCCATCATGGCCGCCCAGGAGTTTGGGGCGCGCGCCGTGGGAATCGAGATGGACGAAAAACTCCGCCGTCATGCCGAAGAGAAAGTTCGCGAATACGGCCTCGGCGAGCGCGTCAGCTTTCGGTCTGAGGACTTTTTCAGATGCGATCTGCGCGACGCCACGGTTGTGACGCTGTATCTGCTGACGCAGGTCAATGGCTACCTCGGTCCGCGCCTCGCCAGCCAGCTCGCCAAAGGCGCCCGCGTAGTGTCGCTTGACTATCCCGTCCCCGGATGGCGCGAAGAGAAAACCACGGAAGTAAAGTCGGAAGGCAACGTGGAGTACACGCTCCATCTCTATCGCCGTTGAACCGAGACGCGATCACGCAGGCGCGCGCAGTCCCACCGCCCAACGTACCGCGCGAAGCGACGAGCTGCGTGCGAAATACCGTCAGTCAGCAGGGTTCTCTCAAAGTTGACAGGTGCTGGCGATGGCTGCGACTCAACGTCACTTGTTTTCCGGATATCAGTGTGATCAGGTATTTGCCGCTGAACGACCGTCGTAATTCTTGTATACGATTGCGATTCACAATAATAGAACGGTGAATCCTCACGAAGTCACGGCCCGGCAGCCGCGTGGCAAATGTGGTCAGAGTCTCGCGCACCCGATATTGCTCTCTGCCCGCATGCACCCGAACATAATTCCCTGCGGCTTCCAGACATTCAACTTCGTCGAGCGGCACAAACACGGTGCGTCTGCTTTCCTTCAGAGGCAGCCTGCTTCCCGTCCTTACAACTTCTGTGTTCATACACCTATACCTAGGGCCTTGTTGCCTTAGACGTGTGGCAAGCTGAAATGGTCGCAGGTTTTTTGTTAAGCGACGAAACTTTCGCATCCACTCTTCGCAACCGACGCATCATGGCCACACGAGCAAGCCAGTCGATTTCCAAAATGCATATCTCGGGCGTGCGGATGTTCCAAAAATGAAAGTATGTCCCACGCGAGGCATGTACAAAGGCGTACTCGCATTCCCTGTAGATTCGTTTTTTGTACTTTTCGTCACTTGGTCTCTGCAGCTCGTCCCAAAACTCAACAAGTTTGCCCGGTGCTGCCGCTCTTGGAACCGGAATTGCTTTTCTCCACCATGCTGTGCTGAAAGATCTTTTGTTCAGCATTCATAGGAGAAGTAAATGAACATTAAGCAACATGGGCCAGTCGTAAGACTGGTCGTCGCAATTGTTTTCCTGGCGCCGCTGTTGCCCCTCTCATCAGCCGCCCAGGTCCTGAAGGGCTCGATCTCGGGCACTGTCGTTGACCCGCAGGGTGCGGTAGTGTCACAGGCAACAGTCAGAGCTACCAACAGCGCCACCGGAGCCGTCTTGGCAACCACCACGGATAGCTCGGGTTCCTTCCGCTTCAACCTGATTCCGGTTGGCGAATATAAGGTCGAAATCACTGCGCAGGGATTCCGTACTGCGACGCAGAATCAGATCTTGGTTGCCGCCGGACGCGACAGCGGCCTCGGCTCTCTTGCTCTGACCGTCGGCGAGGTGACGACCGCAGTGGAAGTCACGAGTGCAGCCCCATTGATTGAAACAACACAATCGCAGGTGACGAATACTTTTGCCGGCACACAGCTCACAACCTTCGCCGGCGTTACTGAAAACCAGGGGCTTGACAACTTGGCGTTGTTTGTCCCGGGCGTCGCCGCGGCGCGCGACAACGGGTTCTCCAACACCAACGGCGGCACCGGGCTCTCGGTTAACGGTCTTCGCGGACGTAACAATGACCAGCAGATTGACGGACAGAACAACAATGACAACAGCGTCGGCGGTCCCGGTCTGTTTGTCTCCGATACGGAGTTTGTCCAGCAGTACGTTCTGGTCACCAGCCAGTTTGGGCCGGAATACGGACGCAACGCCGGTTCGGTGGTGAACGTCATCACCAAAGCCGGATCCAACGGCTGGCACGGCAGCGTCTACGAACATGAGAACAACACCTGGTTGAACTCCATGACCAACTTCCAGAGGCGGTTCGCGACCGATGCGAACGGCAACCCTCTGAAGTCGATTCCACGTGCCAATGACGAGTTCGGAGGCTTCACCATCGGCGGCCCATTGGTCAAGAGCAAGCTGTTTATCTTCGGAGGGTTTGATCAGCAGATCATTTCGCAGAGCACGCTCTACACCAGCGCGGGGTCTACGCCGACTCCGGCCGGTCTGGCCACCCTTGCCGCCTGCTTCCCGGGCAGCCAGAGCCTGACCGCATTGAGAAGCTTTGGTCCCTATGCCATTTCCAGTGGAAATCCCACGCCATTTGGAACTTTCCTGAACAACAATCCTGCATGCCCTGGCGTTGAACTGGGCGGTGTGGAGCGCACGTTGCCTACGCACACGCACAACTTCAACTGGGTGAGCCGTCTTGATTGGCAACTTGGGAATGACGTTATTGTCGCCCGGTATCTTTTCAATCGCGGCAACAACTTCAATCTTGATCCCGTCCCGGGAGATGCCGCTGACGGTTATCCAGTAAGCGTACCCGCGCTGAGCCAGGCCATCCTGCTGGGCGATACGCACACCTTCAGCCGGCATGTGGTGAATGATGTTCGCGTAGGCTTCAACCGCCTGAACGTTACCTTTGCCACCAATACGCTCGGCACAGTGCCGTCTGACGTAAACATTGGTCAGGCCATCACGCGAGTCACTTTCAGTGATCCCACCCTGCAGCCCTTCGGCCTGAACGGCGCGTTTCCTGAAGGACGCATCGTCAATACCTGGCAGGGCCAGGACAACCTGAACTGGGTGTTTGGCAAGCACACTTTCAAAGCGGGTGTGAACTACACCTACCAGCGCTCTCCGAACACGTTTCTACCCAACCTGAACGGCGCATTCCGCTTCCGTGACTGGGAGTCGTTCGCCGCCAATAGGCCCAATCGCGTGCGCATCGCTGCCGGAACGCCGACGCTCGATTTCCGCGAGCATGACACGTTCCTCTATGCGGGCGACGACTGGAAGATCGCTACCAATCTGACGTTGAATCTCGGACTGACATGGACGTACTACGGGCAGCCGGCGAACCTGTTCAATGACCTAACCACGCAGCGCGAGAACAATCCCGCCACCGCGCTCTGGCGTCAGGACATTCCGCTGTCGGCACGCATCTTCCCCAAACTGGATGCCCCTAAGACCAGCTTTGGGCCAAGCCTGGGCTTCGCCTACACGCCACAGTGGGGCGGGTTCCTCACCGGCCACGGCAAGACCGTCTTCCGCGGCGGCTATCGCCTGCTCTATGACCCGCCGTTCTACAACATCTATCTGAACATAGCCAACTCCGCGCCGGTTGTCTTCCTGAACAGCTTTACCGGGGCGCAAATCACGCCCAGTATGATTTTGCCGGCTCACCCGTTCGGGCCTGACGTCCGGGCGGAGCTGTCGCCACAACTGCAGAGGCTCGCGTTTGATCCGCGCAGCAACGTGGAGACCACCGTCTCCAACAACTTCGGACCGGACAAGGTCAACAGCTGGAGCTTTGGCTTTGAGCGCGAAATTACGAAAAACTCCGCGCTGGAAGTACGGTATGTGGGCAATCACGCCTATAACCTGTTCCAGACCGTCAACGGCAATCCGATTGTGACTGGGAACTCAACCGCGCCCGCAGGGCTCACCGGCTGTACTACTTCGCAGATTCTGCTAGGCCCGGGACAGACCGTTAATCCCGCGCTGGGCCGTGCGGATTGCTCCAAAGGCATTGTGCTGGAGCGCAATAACGGCGGCTTCTCCAACTACCACGGATTGCAAACAGAATTCCGTGCCAACAACCTGTTCCACCAGGTTACGCTGCGCGCGGCGTACACCTACAGCCGCACGCTCGATAACGTGAGCGAAATCTTCTCCACCGGAGTGGGCGGCACTACCCTGGCTTTTGCCCAGAACCCGTGGAACCCCGGACGCGGTGAGTACTCGTTCTCCGGGCTGGATTACCCGAACCAGTTCTCCATCGCGGCCACCGAACAGCTGCCTTTCTTCAAAGGGCAGCGTGGGCTGGTGGGGCACCTGCTGGGTGGATGGACGATCTCAGCAAACTATCTCTGGGCTTCCGGGCAGCGGTACACGCCGCTCCAGTCCCAGGCCGAGGCTGCTCTTACGGCTAACAGCAACAATTACGACCTTGCATGGCTCGCCGCCAACGTCGGCGTCGATCTGGCCCGGCCATTTGTTGGAAGCTTGAGCGCCCCTGCAGCCAGCGTGGGCATATTTGCCGGCGATGCCTGCAACCTCTACGGCAGCGCTTGTGGACTGTCAGCCAACCAGTTGATCGTGTTTGACCAGAACGTTCAGGCCGGAACCGCTCCCGGTACGGCCGTGCAGCAGAGCGCTGTCCGCTACATTGTCAACGCTTCAGTCGCACAGAGCATATTTGGCACCCCGTTCGGCGCGCGGCGCAACCTTTCCCAGGATGCGCCAACCAACATCGCCAACCTGGGGCTGTTCAAGAACATAAAACTGAAAGAGCGTGCCACGCTGGAATTCAATGCCACTCTCCAGAACGTGTTCAATCATTCCAACTTCCAGAGCATTGACCCGACCCTGGAAAACGTCGGTATTCCAACCAACCTCCTGGCTCCCGGAGTCGGTTTCGCCGATCCCAGCGTCACTAATGATGTCATCGGCAACGCTCTTGGCAACCGCATCGTACGCTTTGGACTCACCTTCAGGTTCTGAGCCTGAAAGGGAGCCTCTTTCTTGCCTGCCGGATTCCACCGGCAGGCTTTCTTCTTTGCGGCGAGCGAAGCATCGCCTCCGCGGGATCGAGATGGACGAAAAACTCCGGCGTCATGCCGAAGCGGAAGTTCGCGAATACGGCCTCGGCGAGCGCTTCAGCTTTCGGTCCGAAGACTTTTTCAAATGCGACTTGCGCGACGCTACGGTTGTCACGCTCTATCTGCTGACCCAGGTCAATGGCTATCCCGGCCCGCGCATGGCCAGCCAGCTCGCCAAAGGCGCCCGCGTAGTGTCGCTTGACTATCCCGTCCGGGGTGGCGCGAAGAGAAGAGCGCAGAGGTGAAGTCGGAAGGCAACGTGGAATACACACTCCATCTGTATCGGCGCTGAGCACGCGACCGTAGCCCTTTGGACTTGCCTGATTGCTCGCCAGCCATTCGGCGCCTGGCTTCAGACTTCCTAAGCTTCACAATCCAAAGGATCATTCTGATGCGCAGATCGTTTTGCGAAATATTTTTCGTTTTGCTGCCACCAAATCGCGCTTCAGCACTCATTTCAGAGGGAGAGCTTGCCGGTGCTCTCTCTAGTTGACCCCCAAGAAACCGGAGGTGTACTTCCATGAAGCAGATCAGATTCCCCCTCATGATTGCTTTTCTCCTGGGTGCTTTTGCTCTCCTCTACGCTGAGAAGAAATACAACGACTCTTCCGCGTCCGGGCCTGGAAACCCCAACCATCAGCAATTGTTCGAACAAGGTAGGAACATCTTTCGCAATGACACATTTGGCGACCAGGATTTCTGGGGCGGCACGCTACAGCTGCATCGGGCCATTGAAGGCGCGCAGCATGGCGGTGTAGGTCCCGGAGTATCTCCTGCCACAGCCCTAGCTGTGGGGCTCAAGGTCGACCAAGACGCCTTGCCTGAAGCGCTGGTCAAGCAGATCCAAGCCGGCAAGATTGACCTCAACGATCCCGCGACCACGCTGGCGTTGATGAAGTTGAATGCGGTGATCGGAATCACCGGCTTCTTTAACCCCGATGGCACCCTTAAATCGATTGGCATTCAGTGCGCTCTCTGCCATTCCACGGTGGATAACGCATTTGCGCCCGGCATTGGACATCGCCTGGATGGCTGGGCCAATCGCGATTTGAATGTCGGCGCAATCGTCGGGCTTTCGCCCAATCTCAAACCCGTTGCCGATGTTCTGGGCACAGATGTGGCCACGGTCAAAAAGGTGTTAAACAGCTGGGGACCGGGAAGATTTGATGCTGAGCTGTTCATGGACGGCAAAGGCTTGCGGCCCGACGGCAAAACGGCCGCCGTCTTGATTCCACCAGCCTTCGGCCTGGCCGGCGTAAACCTTCATACCTACACTGGTTGGGGTTCAGTGCCTTACTGGAACGCCTTTGTCGCCAATCTGGAGATGCACGGCAAGGGGACGTTTTTTGACCCGCGGTTGGGCGATGCTGCAAGGTTCCCGATCGCGGCCAAAAACGGGTTCGGCCATGTGACCAACGCCGACGATCAGATCACGGCCAAACTGCGGCCGCTCCATGTCTATCAGCTTGATCTTCCGGCGCCTGCGCCGCCGAAAAACAGCTTCGATCCCGCGGCTGCTGCTCGCGGCAAAGCGCTGTTCAGCGGTAAAGCTCAGTGCAGCACCTGCCACGTTACTCCGTTGATGACTGAGCCTGGCTGGAACATGCACACCGCTTCCGAAATCTGCATTGACGATTTCCAGGCCAGCCGTGCCCCGGATGGTCGTTACCGCACAACGCCATTGAACGGGCTGTGGACGCACACCAAGGGCGGGTTCTATCACGATGGGCGCTTCGCCACGCTGCTTGACGTGGTTGATCACTACGATAGCTGCAAGAACCTTGGGCTAACTGCCGGAGACAAGACAGACCTCGTCGAGTATCTGAAGTCCCTCCCCGATCAAGGTGAGGGAGCTGACGACGGAGACCGCGAGTGACGATCTAAAGGTTGAGGAGCGGGCGGCCATACCCGCTCCTCGTTTTTTCCGATTACATTTCGCGCTTGGTGCGAAGCAAAGACTGTAGGAGCGAAATCGGAAGGCAGCGTTGCGTACTCACCTGCCTCTTCCTGCGCCGGACTCGCCAAGGAGCGGATTCCCTGCTCTGCCGGGTATTTGCGCGCCCTCAGCGCTCTCTGCTAACCTGAGGAGTTTTGAAGTAGCGTCTGACGTGCGCCTAGGCTTTCTTTAATCATTTCAGAATCCTGCATGTTCTCAGGGGGATGCGTATCCATGGCAGTCAAAGTTGGTATCAACGGTTTCGGCCGAATCGGGCGCAACGTGCTGCGCACCGCGATTGACGATCCTAACCTCGAATTTGTCGCCGTCAATGATCTCACCAGCCCGGCGACCTTGGCCCATCTGCTGAAGTACGACTCCATCCTCGGCAATCTCAAGCATGACATCAAGGCTTCCGGCGACTGCATCACCGTCAACGGCAGGTGCATCAAGGTCTTCTCCGAGAAAGATCCGGCGGCCATCAACTGGGAGTCTGTCGGCGCGCAGGTGGTGCTGGAATCCACCGGCAAATTCACCGAAGGTGAGCAGGCCAAGAAACATTTGCGCGGTCCGGTGAAGAAGGTCATCATTTCCGCGCCCGCCAAGAATGAGGACATCACGATTGTTCTGGGCGTGAACGAAGCCAAGTACGAAGCCGGGAAACACCACATCATCTCTAATGCGTCGTGCACTACAAATTGCCTGGCGCCAGTGGCGAAGGTGATTCACGACACCTTCAAAATTCAAAGCGGGACGATGACCACGATCCACTCCTACACCAACGATCAGGTCATCCTCGACTTCCCACACAAAGACCTGCGCCGGGCCCGCGCCGCGGCGCTCTCTATGATCCCGACTTCCACCGGCGCCGCCAAAGCGCTGCACCTGGTGATTCCCGATCTCAAAGGCAAGCTCGATGGCTTCGCCATGCGCGTGCCGACGCCCAACGTTTCCGTGGTTGATCTGGTGGCGTTCGTGGAAAAGACCACGACGGTAGAGGAAGTTAACAAAGCCTTGCAGGCAGCCGCCAACGGACCACTGAAAGGCATTCTCGGTTATGAGACCGAGGAACTGGTGTCTTCCGACTTCAAGGGTGACGACCGTTCGTCGATTGTCGACGCCCTTCTGACCCGCGTGGTCAACGGCAATTGCGTAAAGGTGATCGCGTGGTATGACAATGAGTGGGGCTATTCCTGCCGTGTGCGCGATCTCATCCATTTCATCGCCAAGAAAGGGCTTTAGGCTGGGCGAGGCTTTGTAACATTATGGCAAAGCTCTCCATTCAGGACCTGAATCTCGATGGCCACCGCGTCTTCATGCGCGTGGATTTCAACGTCCCCCTCGATGACGACGGCCGCGTTACCGACGATACACGCATCCGGGAGACCTTGCCCAGCATCGAGTATGCCTTGCGCAAAGGCTCGCGTTTGATTCTGGCTTCGCACCTGGGCCGTCCGAAGGGCAAGTTCAACGCCAAAATGAGCCTCAAGCCGGCTGCAGAGCGTCTGCGCATGCTCTTGGACCAGAAGATGGGACGCGCCTGCAACGTGGGCTTCGCGCCGGATTGCATCGGGCTCGCTGCTGAAGAGATGGCCAAGAAGCTTGAGAAATCACAGACGCTCCTGCTCGAGAACCTGCGCTTCCACGCAGAAGAAGAGGCAAACGACGAAAACTTCGCCCGCCAGTTAGCGGCGCTGGCTGATCTTTATGTGAACGACGCGTTCGGCTCCGCCCACCGTGCTCATGCTTCTACAGCAGGCATCACCAAGTTTGTGCAAAAATCCGCGGCCGGCCTGCTCATGCAAAAAGAGCTCGACTATCTAGGCAAGGCAGTGACGAATCCAGAAAGGCCCTTCGTCGCCATCATTGGCGGCGCCAAGGTTTCCGACAAGATTGAAGTGCTCCGCAATTTGCTCGGCAAGGTCGACGCTTTGCTCATCGGCGGCGCTATGGCCTACACCTTCCTGAAAGCGCAGGGAAAACAAGTGGGCAAGTCGCTGGTGGAAGAGGATAAGATTGGCCTGGCGAAGGACCTCCTGACCGAAGCGCAAAACAAAAACGTACGCATGGTTCTGCCGGTGGACCACGTGGTCGCGGAAAAAATTGACGCGGCGGCGCCGGCGCGAGTAGCCAGCGTCGATGCCGGCATTCCCGCAGGCCAGATGGGGCTGGATATCGGCCCGGCCACCGTGGCGGCCTTCTCCAAAGAGATTGCGACCGCCAAGACCACAGTCTGGAACGGGCCGATGGGAGTGTTTGAAGTGGCGCCGTTTGCCAAAGGCACCATGCAGATCGCGCAAGCTATCGCGGCGAACCGGGCTGCAACTTCGATCGTTGGCGGCGGCGACTCCGTGGCCGCGGTGCATCAGGCCGGCGTCGCGGACAAAATCACGCACATCTCGACCGGCGGGGGCGCCTCGCTGGAATTTCTCGAGGGCAAAAAGCTTCCCGGTGTAGAAGCGCTGACCGACAAGCCATGAAAACATTGGGTCCCCACGTACGTTACAAAATCGCAAAAGGATCGTCGCTGGAGCTGGTGCTGGGCGATATCACGGAAGAAACTACCGATGCCATCGTGAACGCGGCAAATTCGTACCTCGTCGGCGGAGGCGGTGTGGATGGCGCGATCCATCGCGCCGCAGGGCCGCAGTTGCTGGAGGAATGCCGCAAAGTCCGCGAGCAGCGCGGCGTGCTGCCTCCCGGTCAGGCCGTCAGCACACCTGGGGCTCGTCTCAAGGCCAGGCACGTAATCCATACCGTGGGACCGGTCTGGACTGGCGGTGAGAAGAATGAACCGCAGCTTCTGGAGAGCTGTTACACGCACTGTATGGAAGAAGCCGAGCGTCTAGGTTGCGTGAGCATCAGTTTCCCTTCCATTTCGACCGGGGCTTTTGGTTATCCGGTGAAGCCTGCAGCACAGATCGCGGTCCGCTCCGTGGCGGGGTTTCTCCATCGTCTCCGCTCAGTGCGCCTGGCGCGATTCGTGCTCTTTGACCTGTACAGCCACAACACCTACATTGAGGCGGCCCAGGCGCTGGCCATAGATTTTCCCTACTTGCAGATCGTGCGCGACGACCCGTCATGAGAAAGAAACTGATCGCCGCCAACTGGAAGATGCACAAGACACCGCAGCAGGCGCGCGAATTCGTAGCTGCTTTTCTGCCCCTGGTGCGCCACCACGCCCGCGATGAGATTGTCCTCTGCCCTCCCTTCGTGGCCATCCCTGAGGTCGTGGAAGCGTCGGCTGGCAGTGGGATCGGCATCGGCGGTCAGGACCTTTTCTGGGAACAGCAAGGCGCCTTTACCGGGGCTGTCTCGGCGCACATGCTGCGTGACGCGGGATGCTCCCACGTCATCGTGGGCCACTCCGAGCGCCGCCAGTATTTCGGCGAAACCGACGATACCGTGAACCGCAAGCTGCATGCAGCACTCTCCGGCGGGCTAAAGCCTATTGTGTGCGTGGGTGAAGTGCTGGAAGAGCGCGAGGCCGGCTTGACCGAGCAGGTCCTGCGCCGGCAATCGAGCATCGCTTTTCGCGAAATCTCTGCCGAGCTGGCCTATCCTATTGTTATGGCATACGAGCCGGTGTGGGCTATCGGCACCGGCAAAACAGCCACTCCGGAACTGGCCGCTGAGGCGCATGAGGTGATCCGTGCCGAAGCCGCAAAAGCTTTCGGCGCCCCGGCGGCTGCCGCCATGCGGATTCTGTACGGGGGCAGCGTCAAGCCGGACAACGCGTCCGCGCTGATGGCGCTAGCCGAAATCGATGGCGCCCTGGTCGGCGGCGCCAGTCTGGATCCCAAGTCCTTCGCTTCGATCGTGAAGTATTAGAATCGCGTCGCTGCTGCTGCCCCTGCCGGTGGTCGGTTGCCACACAGGCAGTAGTACGCTGAGCTCAAAGTGCTACATCCTCAAGTATGAAAATCACCGTTGAGTCTCGGTCCACGCAACGTATAATGTCCCGTTTGTTTCCCCCTCAGCTTCCCTAATTCTCAAAAGGAGATTTTCATGTCAACCACTCCGTCTGTGAGTCCGCAACCGCCGGCAGGAGGTCCTCCGGCAGCGCCGGCCGCTAAGAGCGGTATTGGCAAAGTGATTCTTTGGATCGTCGGCATTTTCGCCGGACTGTTTGTTGTGGGGGTCATCGTTGTGGTCGCCGGAATCTACTTCGCCATACACAAGGCGAAGCAGGCCGGGCTGGATCCGGAATTGATGCAGAAAAACCCGGTGCTGGCCATGACCAAGATGTTGGTGGCTGGGGATCCCGATTCGGAGACAGTTTCCAGCGACGATTCATCCGGGACCATCGTGGTCCGCAACAAGAAGACCGGCAAGATCTCCACCATGAAGGTTGACCCGAACTCAAAGACAATGACGATCACGGACGAAAACGGCAAGACCGTAACTATGAAGCTGGATCCCAATAAGAACCGACTGGTGTTGACGGACGATACCGGCAAGACGGCAACCATTACCGCGGACACGCAGGCAGGGAACGTGGAGATTAAAGGCCCGGACGGCAACGTTAAGATGGGGGCGAACGCCGACAAGGCGCCTTCCTGGGTCCCTGCGTATCCCGGCTCAACCCCACAAAATGTGTATTCTGCGAGCAACAACGCGGAGCAGACCGGCACTTCCGCGTTTGTCACCAAAGATCCGGTGGACAAGGTACTGGCGTTTTATGACAGCGGGCTCAAAGGCTCTGGATTTAAGACGTCCAGCACGACCAACAATACGAACGGCAAAGTCACCGGCATGGTTACGGGGACCGTTGAGAACGACAAACGGACCGTTATGGTGATTGCCAGCGGCGAGGATGACGGGACCAAAGTGAGCGTGACCTTCTCCAGCAAACCGTAAGATCATCCGCTTCCCTTTCCACCCCGGCTTTCGGCGGTCTGCCTTGCCGGGGTGGCTTGTTCTCTCTTAAACTCTTACTCCCTTAAGCCCTTCGGACACGGCAAAAATTTCATCCAACCGTAACAAAAAATTCTCCTTGAGATGAGTCGGAAACTGAGCTCCGGCATCGAATGTTGGAAGGATTCAAAATCAACTTTCTTGGGGAGTGTTTTGAGTCATGGTCGGTTACCTGAAGCACCTTGAGGCCCAGGCCTGCCAGTGGCCGGGAATCTCCGCCGGCACGCACCGGTTTGGCGGACGGGTTTTCCGCCTGGGAAGATCGGAAGTCGGGCACGTGCACAACGACGGCGCCGTGGAGATACCGTTCCCGCGTCCATTACGCGATGAGCTGCTGGCCCAGGGCCTGGTGGAGAGACACCGCACCGATCCAGAGTCAGGCTGGATCACGTTTCACGTCCGCCGCCAACCGGACATCGACCATGCTGTGTGGCTGCTGCGAATCTCGTACTTGCGTTTTGTCCTGAAGGCTGTGCCTGATCCCGCTAAGAGGTTTGACGAGGAAAGCGAGCGGTTGCGCTTGAATGGCCGGCTTAAGACCGTGCTGCGGCGGTTCGTGCCGGGTGGCGTCCAAGTCGCCGCCTAAGCGAACCTCTCATTTCGTCCTTTTCGTAGGCGTCTTCGGCGGACCGGCCTGCACCTTGGCAAGGAGATCGCGCCCGGGTTGCTGGTATGGGCCTTCGATAGCAACCAGCTCCGTCAGCACAACTTTTGCGTCTGCCAGCTTACCGGTCTTGGCGTAAGCAAATCCCAGGCGATAGAGAGCGAGAGGATACGCCTCCGCCTGGCCCTTGAGCTGGTCGCAAGCCGTCTTAAGTTCAGCGATCGCCGGCAGATTCTTATCCTGTTTGAGCAGCGCGTTACCCAGCGCGGAGTGTCCCATTCCGGTATAGACAGCAAGCCTGTTCTCTGGAGTCGGAGTCTGGGTCTTGGCCAGGTCCAGCGCCTTGCGCGCGTAGGCCTCGGCGCGTGGGCCGGATGCGGCGTCGGTACTGCCCGAATAGGCTTCTGACAAAACCACCAGCAGGCTCACGCTATTGGGATTGGCTGCCAGGGCTTTTTCACTGAAGCTGGCCAGCCGAGCCGAATCGTTCAACTGTCCCAGGGTGGCCACCGCCAGTTGTGTGGCTTGCTCCTGGAACCTTGATCCGGGAAACGCTGCCACGTAGCGCTCTACATACCCCATGCGCTTCTTCGCGTCCTGCTCTGCCGCCATCGCGTTCAGGCTCGTGGCCTCCAGATATTCGTAGCGGTCGCGGACGGCGTCCTGGTCCTGCTTCACGTGGGCAGCAAAGGAATCAGCATCCATCCCTTCCGGCCTTGGCTGGTTGGCGATACCGTTGAATGCCCTGCCGCCTTTTTCCGCGCAGTCCATGATCACATCCGTAGCGTGAGCTTTCTGCGCAGCGCCAGCAACAAAGACCAGAATGTCCAGGTTGTTCGGTTGGCCGGCGACTGCTTTTCTCCCGTAGTCCAGCGCTTTGGCAGTGTCGCCCAGCTCCTGATACTGCTGCGCCAGTTGCCATTGCCCGTACACAACGGCCTGTGGGTTGGCGGAATATTTTTGTAAGAAATCCTGCAACATAGCGACGCGTTTCTGGGGATCAGTTTCCGCGCTGACGGCCTGGAGGTCTTTGTCTTCTGGCGTGCCGGCCGCGATAGAAACTGTGGCGATTTGCGCGTGAGCGCCGGCCGCCAAGAGCAGTGCCGTGAGCAGTACGTGTTTCATTCCGCACCTCCGACGGGAAGCTGATAATTCGCTAGGCATCGTATCGCCGCCGGCACCGGCTGGCAAGTCAGTTACAAAGTCTCTAGCGGTTTGAGGCGCAGCGAAGAGCTATGGTGCAACCTTAAACGGCAGGCCGGGAGACAAAACGCCTTTGGCCGTGATCCAGGGATGGATTTCGGGGGCTATGAAGCCACCTTTGACGTATATATCTTCCTGCACGGCTTTGGCAGCGTCCACGGGAGCTAAGGGATAGATGAAAATGCCTTTCAGCGACCCGCCATCGGCAAAGGGCGCAGCCAGGGACATCACGCCCTGCTCCACTTGCTTAGCCACCCATGCCGGATGCTGCTTGGCCACCTCAAGAAATGCCGGCGAGTTCCGGTCCCACTTCTCCGTGCTGTACATCAGAATCAGCGTGTATTGCTCCATGGACTGCGCTGCGTCCTTGGTGTGGATCGCTCCCGGATCGACAAGCCAGGGACCGTGGATCTCCGCAGACAGGCGGCCGGCCTTGATCGCCGGGTCGCTGCCGGCGATTTCCTCGGCCTGGGATTTGGAAGCGGCTTTCAGAACGAAGATTCCGCGCAGAACGGTGTCGTCGGTGAAAGGCCCCGCCATCACCAGCTTTCCTTCATCCGCCAACTTGCGGATGTTCGCCATGTGCGCATCCTGAAGTTTTCCCGCCGCATCCTTGTCCAGTTGGGGCGCGTTCGCCGGCCGTTTCAGCAGCACGAAAAAGAATTTGTCAGGCGCACCAGATGCTTGCGCGAAAGAAAAAAGTGGAGCTGCGCCGACCAGCAGCGTCAAGAGCAATGCAGTCCGGGAGGTGTAAAGTCTCATGGCTGCCCAGAGTAAATGACGGATCAGCCCAATGGATGGAAATTCTTTTCAACGATTCACTGAGCGGTGAAGCCTGGCTGCGACGACAGTTTATGCGGGCCTTACTTTGGCCTGCTCCAGGGGCTCAGCTTCCGGCAACTGGTCGAGCGCGGTCTGCTCCCCGGCCGCATCGCCAATCTCGTGGAACATAGCCGCAGCGGAACGGAGGAATTCGTGACCGGTAGCCACATCCAACCGTCCTAATCCCAACAAGGCGACAGCTTGGCCGCGCTTGTCGCCGTTATCCTTGAATATGCGGAGAGCGTGTTCGAACTCCTGCCGGGAAGCTGCCCAGTTCTTGCTCTCGAAATGGACGCGGCCCAGACTAGCCCGCGTGGACGCCTCCAGCGGGACGTTCCCGGCTTTTTGCGATAGGGCGAGAGCGCGGGAGTGCAACTCGATGGCATGCTTGCTTTCGCCAGCGGCCGCGTGCATGCTCGCGATGCGATTCATGATCATAGCCTGACGGTCAATCTGGTTCTGCTGTTGCCAGATGATTAGCGCGCGCCCGTAGCTTTCGATCGCAGCCTTGGTGTTGCCCGTGCTGGCCTCCGCTGCTGCCAGATTCTCGAGCGCCTGGCCCTCCCACGCGGGCGCCGCGGCGGAGCGGAAAAACGACGCTGAGAGGATGAATTGCTTGCGTGCTTCTTCGTAGGCGCCCAGGGTCAAATGCACGCCGCCCATGTTGTTCAACGCCATGGCCTGCCCGAAGGGCTGATTGATGGCGCCGTAGACGCCCAGCGCCAGGGCAAACTGCTCGAGGGCCTGAGGGTACTGTTTGGCATCAACCAAAGCGCCGCCCAGATTGTTGAGCACGGTCGCTTTCTTTTCGCGATCATCGAGCACGTTGAAAAACACAAGAGCTTTCTGGAAATGCTCTACCGCTTTGGCTGTCTCCCGCTGATCTTTGTAATAATCGCCCAGATTATTGAAGGCGATGCCTTGTTTCGAAGGGTCCCCCGCCGCTTCGGCCTGGCGAAGCTGCTCGGCGATCTGCTCCAGGCTGGGCTTAGGTTCCGGCAATCAGTCCTTCTGTTAGGGGAGTTCCGGCGCCCTACCACAACGCCAAAATACGGGGAGTTCTCACGATAATGTACCTAAAACGGCGCCCGAAGCAAGCGCAAAACTGGCCTCCCGGGGACCTTCCGGAGAGCGACAGCGCCGAAAGGCCTGGCCTACAGTTTGCTATAATGAGTCGTCCCTACCCGGTTGGACTTCCTTTCGGCTTTTTTTTCACCGAATTTGGCCGTAATCGCCAACAAGTTGCACCGGGCGAGTGCGGAAGTGGTGGAACTGGCAGACACACCATCTTGAGGGGGTGGCGCCGAAAGGCGTGGGGGTTCAAATCCCCCCTTCCGCACCATTTTTGCAAGCACTTAGCGCGTAGTGAGTGCCGCTTGAGTGCCGTTCACGACGCGAGCTTTGGAACGAACGCCAGACTCGCGATCTTCTCGCTAGTCTCTTTCATGTCATCTAGGCGGTGTGCATCAGCCGCTGGTCATCTCACGAATTATTCAGCACCTGGCAACTTGATGGTCGCTACCTATGCTGACGCCCCTCTGCAAACCCTCGATCAGCGCGATAGCGGGCGTTGAATTGTAGGTAGGGAGGCCCGAGCGCAGTTGTTCCGAACCAGTCCGTTTTGCTAATTTGGCGTAGATGCCGCCGCTTGTGCCCGAACAACTCAGCCGGACCATTGAGACTCTTTACCGATCGGAATCGGGCCGGGTTCTGGCGACGCTCGTGCGGCTCCTCGGAGATCTGGATCTCGCCGAAGAGGCC
>DATFXI010000226.1:0-9022 GCA_035316085.1 Candidatus Angelobacter sp. | reverse complement strand
CCGTCGAGATGCGCTTGCGTCGCTCGGACTCCACAAGCTCCAGAAGCGCGAAGATTTTATCTACGTTCTTGCCCGATGAAGCAGAGACGAACACGATGGGCGCGTAGTCGAGAAATTTGAGCGCACGCCGGACCTGATGTTCGTAGAGCTCGCGATCGGCCGGAGGCGCGCCGTCCTGGCGCGCCGCGCTCACCAGGTCCCACTTGTTGACGACGATGATCACCGATCGCCCGCTCTCATGCGCGTAGCCGCCGATGTTGGCGTCGAGAGCGGTCACGCCTTCCACCGCGTCGAGCACAAGCAGTGCGACGTCGGCGGCTTCCAGGTGCTTGCGCGCCATGACCACGGAGAGTTTTTCTGCCATCAGGCTGGTCTTGCCTTTGCGCCGGATGCCAGCAGTGTCAATGAAACGATAACGCTTGCCGTTTCTTTCCATCAGCTCATCAACGGCGTCGCGGGTGGTGCCGGCAATGGGGGAAACGATAGCGCGCCCGGTGCCGGTCAGCGCGTTCAGCAAGGTGGATTTGCCAACGTTGGGATGGCCGATGATGGCAACTCTGGTTTCGCGCTCTTCGCGCGGAGAATCCTCTTCGCCGACAGTCAGCGATGTTTGGCTTGCATCTTGTGGTTCAGCTGGGATGGCGGCGAGCACAGCTTCCAAAAGTTCCGCAGCGCCGGTGCCATGTTCGGCGGAAACGGGATACAGTTCGCTGATGCCGAGAGTCCGGAAATTTTCAGCTTCCGCTTCCTGGTTCGTCGAATCAATTTTGTTGACGGCCAGAAACAGCGGCTTGCCCAGGCGGCGCAGCAGGCGAGCCAGTTCCATGTCCGGGGCGGCAAGCTCGGTGCGGCCGTCCACCACCATCACAATGGCGGCGGCTTCATCGAGCGCCATGCGTGCCTGGCGGAAGATCTCAGCCGGGATCAACTCCTTTTCATCGGGAATGATGCCGCCGGTATCCACCACGCGCAGCGTACGGCCTTGCCAGGAAGCTTCGCCGTACAAGCGGTCGCGGGTGATGCCGGGCTCGTCGCCGACAATGGCGCGCCGCGATCCGATTAGCCGGTTGAAGAGCGTGGATTTCCCCACGTTCGGCCGGCCAACGATGGCGAGCAACGGTGCGCGCGTTGTAGCGGCATTCTGCATATGGCGCTCTCAGCTATTATTAAAACACGCTCTCGCTTATGTCCCTTTCGCCCCAACCCGAGATGACAGAGGCTGCCACCACTCCCAAGCTTCCCACGCTGCACCAGTTTTTTGCGCCCGGTGGCTTGCTCAGCCGGACGCATCCGCAATATGAATTTCGCCGCGGACAGTTGCAGATGGCGGAAGCGGTGGAAAAAGCGCTCTCGGAACGGAGGCATCTGATCGTGGAAGCCGGGACCGGCACCGGCAAGACGCTGGCTTACCTGCTGCCGGTAATCCGCAGCGGCAAGCGAGTCATTATTTCTACCGGCACCAAGAATCTGCAGGAGCAGCTTTTCTTCAAGGACATTCCCTTTCTCGAGCAGCAGCTCTTCGGGCGAGGCCCGGGCAAGCTGCGCGTCTGCTACATGAAAGGACGCAGCAATTATCTGTGCCGGCAGAAACTCTACGACCTGACCGACCAGCCCGTGCTCTCGGGGCTCGAAGAAATTGAGCATTATCGCCAGATCGCCGCCTGGGAGCCCTTGACGGAAACCGGCGACCGCGCCGAACTTACAGAGCTTCCCGAAAACACCCAGCTCTGGCACAAGCTGGACGCGCGGACTGACCGCTGCACCGGTCAGAAATGCAAGCAATGGGAGCGCTGCTTCATCACGGAAATGCGCCGCCGGGCCCTGGAAAGCGACATTGTCATCGTCAATCATCATCTTTTCTTCGCCGACCTGGCATTGCGGCAGAGCGGGGCGCCGGATGCCGGCATCCTGCCCGAGTTCGCCGCGGTGATCTTTGACGAGGCCCACGAACTCGAAGACGTGGCCACCAGCTATTTCGGCGTCGCCGTCAGCAATCTGCGCTTCGAAGAGCTGGCCCGCGACATTGAAAGCACATTGCAGCAGAAGCAAGCGAGTTCTCCTGGCCTGCTGCAGGCCCTGGGACGGCTGCGCGAGCGCTCGCGGTTTTTCTTCAGTGTGTTGCCGCCGGGCGAGGGCCGGTTCGCCTTCACCGGACGCGAAGAATTTCTGGAAAACCACGGCGACGACTACGACGCGGTGATGCAGTCGCTGGAAGGCGTGTTCGGCCAGCTGGAAACGCTTCCTCGCAAACCGGAAGAAGTCTTTGGCTTTGCGCGGCGCACGCAGGAATTGCAGACGCAACTCGGGTTCATCATGGAATCGGAAAACAAGAACATAGTGTTCTGGATCGACCAGCGGGGCGAGGGCCGCAAAACCAAGGCCCGCGCCAGCCAGATGCACACCATTCTTCAGGCCACGCCCATTGACGTCTCGCAAATCCTGAAGCAGACGTTGTTTGAAAACGTCGAGACCGCGGTGCTCACTTCAGCCACGCTGGCCGTCGCCGGACCGGAAGACCAGGGAAGTTTTGGGTACATCCGCCAGCGCGTAGGCCTGGACCACGCCCGCGAACTGGTGCTGCCTTCGCACTTCGACTACGCGAACCAAGCTATTTTGTACGTTCCGCCGGACATGCCTGACCCGCGCTCCGCTTCTTTCGCGCGCAGCGCGGCAGAGAAAATCCGCTTGCTGCTCGAGATCACCCAAGGCCGGGCTTTTTGCCTGTTCACCAGCTACGCGCAGATGCACGAGATCCACGACCGCCTGCTGGGCGAGTTGAAGTTTCCCATGCTGCTGCAAGGCTCGGCGCCGAAGAACGCGCTGCTCGAGGAATTCCGTTCCACGCCGAACGCCGTGCTCTTCGCCACGGCCTCTTTCTGGCAGGGCGTGGACGTGCAGGGCGAACAGCTGAGTTGCGTCATCATCGACCGCTTGCCCTTTGCCGTACCCAACGATCCGGTGGTGGCCGCGCGCATCCGCGCTATCGCCGACGCGGGCGGCAACGCTTTCTTTGAATACCAGGTGCCGGCAGCGGTGATTGCTTTGAAGCAAGGCTTCGGCCGGCTCATCCGCTCGGTGAAAGACCGCGGCCTGCTGGCATTGCTTGACAATCGTGTGCTCAAGCAGCGCTACGGAAGGATCTTTGTCGAAAGCCTTCCCGGCTACAGGAGAACGAAGGACCTAGCCGAGGTCGCGCAGTTCTTCGAAGTGCCTTAGCGGCGGTGAGCCCGCGGGCACCTCTCCCCTGAGCCGGAAAAGCGATCAACGAGGAAGAGCCAGATACCGCTTGAAGTGGGATCAGAATCTAAACGTTAGTCCCGCCTCTGGCTGGGCTGTGTGGGGCCAGGAGTTCACATCGAACCGTCTGAATCCAAAATCCGGCACCTGATAAACATAGCCACGATATCCCAGGCGCAGAGAAACGCCAGACAACCTCGATCCGCGTGTGGTCAGGTCGATATCGGCGCCACCGCCGTACACGAATGTGCCCTGGCCCCGGGCGGTATTCGGGTTAATACCCGCGGGCCCCCCCAGCCACCTCAGTCAAAGCCACAAAGCGTTGTACCGGATCGAAAATCAGCGCTCCGCCTCCCCCGAGTACGTAGGGACGGAAATGCCCGAAAGTCGGAGTCCTGGCGACAAAGTCGGCTGTGACCTGATTAATGTCGCTCTGGATCCGGTTCACACCACTAAAGCCGATATATTCCTGGCTGTTTCGGTTCCAGCCGTAGTTCGCCTCCACGGCGGCCCAGCGATTAATGTTATAGCGATAAGCCGCGTCATCCCTCCTAAGCTACGGCCTCGCCATCGCAGGATTACTTCGGACGCCCTAGCCACGAGTACTGCCACGCCACCTGAAGATTGTTGTAGTTCCCACCAAAACGGATATAAGTTCCCCTGCTGTATGCAAGTTTCAACGACTGGTGCTTGCTGAATGGCACTGAGACTGTCCCCCCAATGCGCGAGCTCGTCTGGCGGGTGCTTGCGTTCTCGATCCCGTTCAAGGTGGTGGTGCCGCCGAACCAGAAATTGCCATCGAGGGACGCCCACAACCGGTACTTCCCGAGGTCACGACTCAGATGGCCTTCGAAGCTGCCTAGGGGTGCTTCTGTTTGCGGCTTGGGCACAGGTATGTCGAAGGATGCGTTGTTGGTGGTGAAGAACCACGCACCGCCATAAGCGTCGAGTATCCAGTTACCCCACCGTCGCGAATAGCCCAATTCTGGCTTGAAAGCCCACCGGTTGAGTCCCCAGTTCACCAGCTTGGTCCCCTCATACTGACCCGTGGGAGCGATCACCTTCAGGCTGGCTCCCAGCAAGGTTTTCTGTTTCCACTTCAGGAAGTCTTCAACCGGCATGGCTGGGCCGCCCTTCAGGTTCACGGCAAGGCGGACTGACAGATCAAGTAGTCCCGATCGGTAGATTGACTCTTGCGTCCCTAGCACGTTGCCCTGGAAGTTCCCCACGCCATAAGGCAGCGAGGCAGTGATGTTGGCGGACCGTCCGAAGAAGCTAAAGGAATGGTAGTAGCTGAGAACTGGGGTGTTGTAGGTGGCGGTCGCACCGTTGACCGGGATCGTTCCACTGAGGTTCACCCCACCGTTGTAAAACGACCAAGTCAGGATGACCGCGTTGGAGTGCACCGGCGTGATGATATAGGCCCGCGGCGCCAAGTCCTGGCCGGAAAGCCGCGTGGCCGTCAATGCAACCGGAAGTAAGAGTATCGGGATGAAACAATGGCGCATCGGGCTTCGTGCATCCATTCGCTGAATGGCCTAGAAGGAATTCTCAAGACCCGCGCGCCTGTGAACATCTCCGCCATCATCACCGCGCGCGCCGAGAGCGTGTTGTGCGTGTTGGGACCAATCTTCTAGGGATTGTCATTGTCGTTTTTCCTCGCTCTCTTTCCTATAGCGGAGTCTCAGATTTTTTGATGCAAAGCGACTATCCAGAGTTCTCTGCTCTGCGGGGCGCATCCGGCAGGGCTGATATGGACGCCCACTGGTGCAATCACATCAAGAGTTCAATCGGCAACTGTCCGAAGGAGTGTATTCCCCCATCAAGATGACCGTTTGCCCAAGCGGGAAGCGCGCAACGCGACCGCGAGGTGATTTGATTTGAGTCACTTCAAGGGCGAATAGTAACCATTCTTCCAGTAGACGCGGACCGGCATCCCTTCAGGAACAAGCTTTACCTTTAAGTTGCGCCAATTTCCGTCACGAGCCGGGTTGCTGGAACGATACCCGAGGACGTACTGGTGGCGGAGTTCCACGGAGATTCTCCGGGTCGCCTCCGGCAGATCTCGAATGTCCTTGATGGCAAAGGTGTGTCCGCCGGTAGCCTGGGTGACATCATTGAGCAAATGCTTGCCCGCTCGCTCTTCCGGAGTTTGGAAGATAGTGTCGTAAATTCCAATCCCATAGAGCTCCACATCAGCTTCCTGGACCAACCGCTTGATTTCTGACCGAGTGTAGCGGCTGGAATTGTCGCCGCCGTCGGAAACGATGAGAAGCGCTCGTCTCTGATATCGACCATGGTGAATCTTATTCACGCCCATGTAAATGGCGTCGAGCAGTGACGTGCGGCCGCTCGCCATAGCTTTGAACAGGCGGTCTTGGATCTCATCGACGGAAGAGGTGAAATCCACAAGCAGCACAGGGCGGTCCGAGAACGTGATAAGGAAAAAATCGTCCAGCGGATTGGATGTGTTGAAGAACTCCAGGATGGACTTGCTCGCGACATCAAGCTTGTTGCGCATGCTGTTGCTGGTGTCCAGAATAACCCCCAGGCTGAGAGGGGCATCTTCGGCGGAGAAAGTGTTGATTGTCTGCCGTTGACCGTCTTCGTACAACTCGAAATTCTGTTTCTCCAATCCCATCACGGCCCGGTTCATTCGATCCGTCACAGTCACCGGCACCAACACGAGATCCACATTCGCAAGCAGCGGTTTGGAATGCCGGGAAGGCGAACTCCGGCCGGCTGAGCTATCCGAAGGCTGATTTTCCGTTTGTTCCTGTGCCGGCCGCCTGGGAACTACGTGGACATCAGCAGCATTCTGGGCAAACGCGGGCAAGACTAGCGTGACAGAAACCAGTGCAAAAACCACAAGCGCAGGTCGCAGCCGTGCATTCAAATTGAAACGTTGAGCAGAAAAAGGGCCCGAGACCATAAGGATCGGCGTGCGGGAAGCCCAAACTCGCTGACCCGCATTTCGCGAGAGCCGGAATCATATCACAACGAAGCCAGGACTGGGCTCGGGCTACCACCCCACGCGCCGCCCATTGCCTTCCCAGCCTCAGGTGTATCAGGAGCACGAAATTGATCGCCGAAAGAAGTGCTTTTTAGGGGTTGGGAGCGCCGCGACTGGAACGATCGACGCGCGGCTCAAGCACAACGTTGTCAATCAATCGCGTGCTGCCGACGTAGGCGGCCACCGCTACCAGAGCGCCCCGGGAAACGTCGGCCACCGGGTCCAGCGTATCCGGCGAAACCACTTCGAAGTAATCCAGCCGCACGGACGGTTCTTCGCTCATCGCTTGTTTACCGGCCGCGGCCAAGCACGCAGCGCCTCGCTCTCCCTGGGCAGCCAGCGCCTGCACGCGCTGGAGCGATCGCGAAAGCACGGTGGCTTGGTTGCGCTCTTCCGGGCTGAGATAAACGTTGCGCGAGCTCATGGCCAGACCGTCAGACTCGCGGACGATGGGACAGACAACGATCTCGACATCAAAATTTAAGTCGTGGGCCATTTGGCGGATGATGGCGGCCTGGGCCGCGTCTTTTTGTCCGAAAAAAGCCAAGTCCGGCTGCACGATGTTGAACAGCTTGGCCACCACAGTGGTGACCCCGCGAAAATGCCCAGGACGGGAGCGGCCATCAAGCTTGTCGCTGATGCCTTCCACCTCCACCCAGGCCGTCGCCCCGGCGGGGTACATTTCATCCACTGATGGGTGGAAAAGAAAATCGGTCTTTTCCGCAGCCAGCATTGCCTCGTCGCTTTCGAGCGACCGCGGGTACTTGGCAAAGTCTTCGTTGGGACCAAATTGTTTGGGGTTGACGAAGATGGACGCCACCACCAAGTCCGCCTGCGCACGTGCGGCGCGGACCAGAGAGATGTGACCGGCGTGCAGCGCGCCCATGGTAGGGACAAAACCAACGCGCCGGCCAGCGCGGCGGGCCTGCTTGCTGGCCGCGGTCATCTCTGCGGCGGAGGTGATGCGCTCCATGATGAAAGCGTCGACTAGCGGCCGACCGCCGATTTGATCGCCTTCAATTCTTTCCGCCGCAGGATCGCTTCCAGATCCGCTCGCGTTTCTTTCGGCAGATGGTAAGACTCGGCGTCAGAAGGATAGCTGCCGGATTCCACGTCAGCCTTGAACTGCGCGACCGCGTTGCGGATCAGGGCGGCGGCGTCGCCATATTGCCGGACAAATTTGGCCGGCGGAACGAAGCTGAGATTGACGATGTCATGGAACACCAGCACTTGGCCGTCGCACTCCGGGCCGGCGCCGATGCCGATGGTAGGCGCGGCAACCTCGCGCGTGATCATGGCGGCAACTTCGCGAGGCACGCCTTCCAGCACGATCGAAAAAACGCCGGCGCGGTCCAGCGCCACCGCGTCTTTCATCAGGCGCTCGATCCCAGAAAGGTCTTTGCCCTGGACTTTGTATCCGCCCATCTTGTGCAGCGATTGCGGTGTGAGGCCGATGTGTCCCATGACCGGGACTTCGGCGTCGAGCATGCGGCGCACGAGATCGGCGCGCTTCTCGCCGCCCTCGATTTTCACGGCTTCCGCGCCGCCGTCTTTGACGAAGCGCACGGCGTTGGCCACACCTTCTTTTACGTCGCCCTGGTAGGTGCCGAACGGCATGTCGGCGATGACCATGGCCGACCGCACGGCACGGCGCACGGCGCGTGTGTGATGCAGCATTTCCTCCAGGGTCACGGGCAGCGTGCTGTCGTAGCCGAGCACGACCTGGGCCAGCGAATCGCCCACCAGGATCATGTCAATGCCGCTTTCGTCTACCAGCCGCGCGGTAGCGTAGTCGTAGGCGGTCAGGCAGGTGATGATCTCGCGCCGCTGCTTCTTTTCCTGGATTGTGGTGGTAGTGATTTTTGGCAGGGCAGACCCGCCCATACCGGGGTTCGAAGAAGTGATGCTCATGTTGCCTCCAGTGCAGTTCGGGAACTCCCGATACCGCCTGTTGCCAAATTGGATGCTGGCAGGCTTATTTTAGCCGCAAAATCTCGCCGTCAACAACAATTTCGCGGGTAACGGTGCAAGCTGCAGGAAGCCTTGATGCACGGGCCCCCAGCACGCGCGCCTTTCACGTGCGGGGCGGTTTACTCGATAACACCGTGGCCCGCTCCAGCAGTGTCCATGCCGCCCGGCCAGGAAGATGCGGCAGCGCTCTCGAGTCGCGATGCCAGAGTGGAATTCATCGTGAATGCAATCTGCTCGCTGCTGCCCAGCATGAGCTGTGGGTATTGGCCGAACATCGTGGTCCGGCTTCGCACGGTGATTTCAGTCCAGGGAATGAACAAAGGAGGATGGCCCGGACGGAAAAGGACCATGGGCCTGAGAAAGATCCCCATGGGATCGGCGCCGACAGTGAGGCAACTGTTATAACGCGCGAACCGGATGCGGGCTGATTGCCAATTCCAGGTTGGGCCCATGAACGGCTGCTGCAACCCAAAGCGGCGAGCCAGTACTCGCCAGCCACTTACCAGAGAAATGAGATTCACGATAAGGCACCAGTAAAGCGCAAAGGCGAGAAAAAGCAAGACTACAAAGAGTATGGGATGACCAGCGATCCAGTTTTGCATCTACGCGCTCGCAGCGCCTGACGATCCCAGCGGCAGGAAATACTGCGTGCCGCGGATGGGTTCGCTGACGCGGCGCAGCAGTTCCTGAAGATCGGAGTGGCGCTCCACGAAGTCGATGTCGTTGGTGTTCACCACCAGCAGGTCTGACGACGTGTAATGAAAAAAGAAGTGCTCGTAAGCCTTGACCACTTCTTCCAGA
>DATFXI010000225.1:0-49547 GCA_035316085.1 Candidatus Angelobacter sp. | reverse complement strand
GCTGCCCACGTTGTCCATGCCCCTCACAGCCACTAGCAGCCGCGGATCAGGCGGCTCCGTCCAAACGTCGCTTTGCACCACATGCACGATAGGCAACTTGTGAGTTACAGCAAAGTCCACGGCCTCATGCCACGACCCGAGAGCGGTGGAATCATCTCCCGAAAAAGCGACGACAACGTTCGGCTGAGTTTTCGCCTGGTAAGCCAGCGCCACACCGGTGGATATATTCAGCCGGGCCGCCATGGCCGATTTACCGGCAATGATCCAAGGAAGGCCGGTTCGCGCGGTTAATGCTTGGCCGCGCCCGCTCGTCACCGGCTCCAGAAGCATGGCCATCACTTGCTTAAGGGCAGAACTGGGTGTTAGGCCGCAACCAAGCCCGAAACCAGTCACCACGTCTTGCCGCCGCGGCGCCACGCAATCTCCGGGAAGCAAGCCGATCATGGCGCCGACTTCGCTGGCTTCGCGGCCCGCTCGCGAACGCGAATTCTCCGTGAGCTTCCCCTGCTGAAACATCTGGCGGACCCGCTCTTTTACCATGCGGCATTGCAACATGGTCGAGTAAAGCAGTTTGAGCTTCTCCGCCGATAACAATTCTTTCCCGCTGCCGCGATTGTTGCCGATACGAGCGGGCTTACGTCTGTTCCTTAACGGGCTGCGGCGCCCCTTGGTACCGGTGTGCCTTTTCTTTTCTTGCATGAGCTTTCCGAGCAACACTTAATCTTAAACGTAAACTCATATCCGCTCTTCGAACGACTGGGTTGCCAAACGCCGAAACCCTGTTTCCGATTCAATGCAACTTTGCTTCCACAATCTGTCCGAGTTTTCAACAGCGCGGTGAAAAACAGTGTGGAAAAGCCCTAGGTTACTGAGGTAACTCAACCGGATGCCACGTGTTTCTGCGCTTTGCACTGAATCAGGTGCGGATATTAAAAATTAGTAAAACCTGAAGGCAGACGTTCATCGCGCAGCCATGAATCCATCAGCCCCTCCCGAAGAGCTAGAATTGACTCGGCTTGTTCCGGATGGCGTCCGGTTTCAAGCGGAGGCACTATGTCTTCCAAATTCACCAGCAGAACCCCATGGCGGCAAAAATTGGAGCGGCACCAGCAAGCAAAAGTCGTGGACATTCCACCGAATATGCAGCAACGCTGGGGAAAAGGAACCATGGTCATTCCTCGTCCCCTGGACGTCGATGAACTCATTCGCCAGGTGCGGCAAGGAAAGCTGGTGACCGTGCTGCAACTTCGCGAGGAACCGGCCAAGCGCAGCCGGGTTGATGTTGCGTGCCCGCTGACGACAGGGATCTTCGTTCGAATCGCCGCAGAAGCCGCGGAAGAGGACCGCCGCGCGGGAGCGAAGGCGCCAACTCCGTATTGGCGTGTTCTCTCGAGCCAAGGTGGCCTCAATCCCAAGTTCCCTGGCGGCGTTGCCGCCCAAAAACGCCGGCTGAGCGCGGAAGGGCACAAGATCAGCAAGCCAAAGGGAAATAAGCCGCCCGCAGTCATTGATTTCGAAAAGTCTCTCACCCAGTTCTCATCCAACTGACCATGCTATGAAGGTCCGCATTGACAAGCTGCTGGTAGAGCGCGGCGTCGTGCCGTCACGTGAGCGCGCGCAAGCCATGGTGCTGGCCGGACGTGTGTTAGTGGACGGCCAGAAAGTGGAAAAAGCCGGCGCGGGTGTCGATCCCCAGGCCGACATACGGGTGCTGGGGGAAGACTTGAAATATGTCGGACGTGGCGGCTTGAAACTGGAAGCCGCGCTGGATCACTGGAAAATTGATCCCTCCGGGCGTACGTGTCTGGACATTGGCGCCTCCACCGGCGGTTTTACTGACTGCCTGTTGCAACGTGGAGCGGCGCAAGTGGTCGCTGTGGACACAGGCTACGGCCAAATCGCGGCTAAACTGCGCTCTGATCCCCGGGTAAAGCTGCTCGAAAGAACCAACGCCCGCTTCCTGACCGCCGAGCATTTAGGCCTGGGCAGCGCGGCGATTACGCTGGTCGCCATCGACGTCTCATTCATCTCTGTTACACTCATCCTCCCGGCGGTCGTAGCAGCGACCTTTGGGGAGCCGAGGTTCGAGTTAAACGCGCCGCACAAGCGCGACCTGCTGGTGCTGGTGAAACCGCAATTTGAAGCCGGCCGGGAACTTGTGGGCAAGGGCGGTATCGTGCGCGACCCCGAGGTCCAGAAGAGCGCGGTTGCGAAAGTCGCGGTGGCCGTGACCGGGCTTGGCGGGCGGGATGTGGAAGTCATGGAGTCGCCGATTTTGGGCATGGAAGGGAATCGGGAGTTTTTTCTGCACGCAGAGTTTTGATGAAACGAGCTTCCATCATCGCCAAACACGGCAAGCCCGACCTGGGCAAGGTGGCGCGCGAGGTCACAGACTGGCTGCGCACCCACGGATACTCGGTCACGGTAGATTCCGTGGTTAAGGAATTCTGTACCGAATGCGAGCTGGTGAAAAGGGAAGACCTGGCGGCTCGGCATCCCAACTTTGTCGTTGTGTTGGGCGGCGACGGCACTTTACTTGCCGCGGCGCGCAACGTGGCGGAAGCCGGCATTCCTATTCTCGGCGTGAATCTGGGCTCGCTAGGTTTCCTGACGGAGATCAAGCAAGGCGAAATTGCCCAGGCCTTGGCGGATGTTGACGCCGGCCGCTACGAGCTGAGTCTGCGCTCCATGATCCATTGCCAGGTTCAGCGCAAGGGAACCTGCGTGGCCAGCTACGATGCGCTCAACGACATTGTGATGAACCAGAGGGCGGTCGCCCGCATCACCGAGTTTGAAGTCCGAGTAAACGGGACGTTTGTCTCCAACTACATGGCGGACGGATTGATCGTGGCCACGCCTACCGGCTCGACTGCCTATTCGCTCGCTGCCGGCGGGCCGATCCTGGCGCCTGACGTTCCGGGTTTTGTCATTACACCAGTGGCTACGCACGCGCTGACCAACCGTCCGCTGGTGGTGCAGGACACAGCCTTGATTGAGATCCGTATCATCGTCACTCGCGAACAGGCTTACCTGACCATCGACGGCCAGCAAGGTTTCCCGCTGGAGGAAGGCGACATCGTGCAATGCCGAAAATCTGAGTTCAACGTGAAGTTGTTCCGGCTGCCGCCCCGCACGTTCTTTGAAGTCCTGCGCAACAAACTCAAGTGGGGAGAACGATAAAGATTGGCCAAAATTGCCATGATTGCCCGGATTGCCAAAGTTGTGCTGATGTACGGACTTGTTCTACTCACCAGTATCTTCGTGGCTGGCGCGCAAGCCAAGCCCGCGGCCGATTTGATTATCACCAACGCCAGAATCTGGACTGTGGACAAAATGCGGCCTCAGGCCGAGGCGCTTGCGGTGCTGGGCGAACGCATCGTGGCTGTGGGTAGCGCTGCCGAAGTGGATGCGTGGCATGGCCCGCAGACCAGAGTCCTGGACGCGCATGGCAAGCTCTTGCTGCCTGGATTCAATGACTCGCACGTCCATTTTGTGGATGGCGGCGCCCATCTTCAGGAAGTCCAGTTGAAGGATGCAGCCACGCCGCAGGAATTCGCGCAGCGCATCGGTGAACGCGCCAAGAACACGCCCAAGGGCGAATGGATCACCGGCGGCGATTGGGACGAACAGAAGTGGTCGCCGCCAAATCTGCCGACCAAGGAATTGATTGATCCGCTCACCCCAGAGACGCCCGTCTCCGTGAATCGCTACGACGGTCATGAAGTCCTGGTGAACTCAGTCGTGCTGCGGCTGGCGAATATCACCGCCAAGACTCCCGATCCGCCCGGCGGCCAGATTGTCCGTGACGAACAGGGGAACCCTACCGGGGTCCTTCGCGACGCGGCCCAGGACCTGGTGAACAAAGTGATGCCGCCGATGTCGCCGGCGCGCCGCATGAAGGCGATCCGCCGCGCTCTGGAGCACGCCGCGTCGCTGGGCGTGACCAGCGTGCAAGACATGAATCCGTCGTATGACGACGTGAAGGCCTACGCCGACCTTCAAGATCGAGGCGAGCTGACGGCGCGCATTTACGTCGCCCCGCTCGAAACTGGCTGGAAGGACCAGGCCAAGATCGGCGTGCGCCGCGCCTTTGGCACGCCGCTGTTGCGCATGGGCGCCATCAAAGGTTACGCCGACGGTTCACTCGGCTCGGAGACCGCATATTTCTTCGATCCCTTCACTGACGATCCCAAGAGCCACGGTTTGCTCAGCGATGAGATGCATCCGCCGTCGGCCATGCAGGCGAGGTTGAAAGGCGCGGATGCCGCCGGTTTGCAGCTTTGCATTCATGCCATCGGCGACCACGCCATCTCCATGATTCTCGATATCTTCGAGCAGATCGAAAAGGCCAACGGCAAGCGGGACCGCCGCTGGCGCATCGAGCACTCGCAGCACATGGCCGGCAAGGACTTTGTCCGCTACGCGCGGCTAGGCGTGATTGCTTCCGTCCAGCCGTATCATGCCATTGATGACGGCCGCTGGGCGGAGAAGAGAATCGGTCCAGATCGCATCAAGCGCACGTATGCGTTTCGTACTTTCTTGGATAACGGCGTGCGACTGGCCTTCGGCACTGATTGGTCGGTGGCTCCGCTGAGTCCCATGTGGACCATTTATGCTGCCGTCACCCGTGCCACGCTCGACGGCAAGACTCCTGACGGCTGGGTGCCGGAACAGAAGCTGAAGGTGGCCGAGGCCGTCGAAGCCTACACCATGGGATCGGCTTATGCGGAGTTCCAGGATAAAGAGAAGGGCTCCATCACTCCAGGCAAACTCGCCGACTTCGTGGTACTGCGCGACGATATCTTCAAGATTCCGCCGGCGGCGATTAAGAACGTGAAAGTGGAAGCAACGTATCTGGGCGGGAAGTTGGTGTTCGGCGGGCTGGAATGAAAAAAAATTGGCAAAAGTGCCAGGATTGCCAAAATCGCCGGAATTTCAAGCTTGGCAATGCTGGCAATTTTGGCAATTCTCAATTGCAAGGAGGAGCATTGGGGCAGGAGAGTTCATCCTCGACGAAGAGCGACAGCACAAAAAATTAAGAAGCCCCGAGTTTGTGTGCTTTGACCCATTCGCCTCGACCAGCGGCTCGCTATAGACCCTTGCCGACCAGCTTTCTCCGTCCAGTTCCTTGCGAAACCCAACAAAGTGCGATCTTTAATCAGCTTGGCTGAAGCTTGGGCTCCGGGCTCACCACCAACCGGGTAAATCGGTCAATGCCTCGGGGCTTCTATATTGCCTCTGAACATTTCCTGTTCGCCTCGACCAGCAGTCTACTGATAGGCCCTTGCCGGCCCTCCCTCGCTTCCAGCGCACGCCGTTTCCAGCCTATGCTGTGCGACGGTGACCTGTGACTCGGATCCCGGACATACCGCCAATCGGGAAAACGTTTGAAATGTCAAAGAACGAGTGTGAATCTACGCTCTTCAAAAATTAAGTCAATAAATTTTGCGCGACTATAATCGGCCCGAAATCAATCACATACACGCTCTCCACAAGGCGGTGCCAACAAATTGGTGCATCTGGTTCGAGAAGTGCTGCAACCACGCGGTGAAGCACGTGATTTGAGCAGTCATGAAGATTGTGTAAATTGCGGAGAAAACCGCGATTCATGCGGGTATGGAAGGTGCTTCATTTTGGGCCTGCTCGCACGAGGAACGCATTTTTTCTCCGTACAGCATCGTGCCGTGAAATCAACGCTTGCAGAGTACAAAGTTTTCCCCGTAAGTCCCGAATCGGGCTTTTAACTGAAGATCTGCATGATTCGCAGGTTGACAAATCAGATTCTGCGTTTTGTACATGCACCTAGGTAAGTGCAAACCCTCAGAACGCGGGGCTGCTAACCGTCGTAAAATTGGTCCTGTCCCCCCAGAAAGAAATCCGCAGCACCAATGCAGACGTCGGCCAGCCAGTCTACGTGGGAATTTCTGATTGTGTGCCGGGACGCGAAGGTCGAAACAGCGCTTACCCAGGCAATCCAATCATCGGGCGGGGCCACGAACCTTGCTTCCGACACAGCTTCCGCCATGTCCTACGTCGCCGGGCGCAAGCTGGATGGCATCTTCCTGGACACGCGAGTTGAAAGTGCTTTGAATTTTTTGGGCAGCGTTCGTCGGGGCAATTCCAACCGGTTCGCCGCGGTGTTTGCGTGTGCCGGCGAAGATGAAGATATCAGCCGTCTCCTCAACGCCGGCGCCAACTTTGTTTTGCACCGACCCGTGGATCCAGCGGAAATCAAGACGGTATTGAAAAACGCTGCCGCGATGATGATGTCGGAGAGGCAGCGCTACGTGCGCCACCGCTTGTCGGTGCCGGTTGTTCTGAAAGCCGGCGAGGAGGTGCGACGCGCGATCACTCGCAACATCAGCCGTGGCGGCATGGCAGTCCAATGCCTGGAATTGCTCAACCCGGGATCAGTCCTGCAATTCGTGCTGGAGTTGCCTGCTCTCGAGCAGGTGAGCGGCCGTGGCGAGGTGGCTTGGTCGCATGCCGACGGGCTGATGGGCATTCGCTTCTATCTGATGGGAGAAGAAGTCAGGGCCACGTTGTGGCAATGGATGGAACAAAAGCCGGAGGCAGGGCAGGTCTGAAACGCCGTCAGGCAGCGCCAGTCTTACCAGTCCAATCGCCCAGCAAGTCCACTTCTCCTCCGGGATTCGGCGCTTCCCGCGAGGGCTGAAAAACAACGCCACTCGCCCCGGAAAAATAAGGACAAACCAGACTCCAGGTTTCAAACCCGCCGCCGGAGACTGTGATCATGATGGCTTCGCGAGCTGACTCCGCAAGTTTGCCCCAGCCTTCGCCTTCAAGACGCGCGGGCGAGCCAGCATCGTCAAGATAGACATCGTTCACGGTAATGATCGCTGAGGCGCTTTTCTCGTGGGCAAGGTCCCTCATCTCCGCATAGATTTCTTCGCGCTCGTCCTCACTTTCGAACTCGACGTCGAGGACCAGATTCTCGCTGGGGGTAATGATCACGGCCACCGGGTTGAGATGGCCTTCGATTTCCAGCGATTGCTGGGCTTCATGTAACAATTCGTAAGCCAGGGCCTTCAAGTCGGTCACAGGCAAGCGGTCTCCGGGCGCAGCAGGTCCTTGATGTTTTCGCGGCGGCGGACCAGGCGCGCGCGGCGTCCGTCCACCACGACCTCTGCGGCACGCGGGCGCGTGTTGTAGTTGGAAGCCAGTGACATGCCGTAAGCGCCGGCATCGAGAACGCAGAGATGAGACCCCTCGAGGACCGGCGGCAAAGGCGCATCGCGCGCCAGGAAATCTCCCGTCTCACAGACCGGGCCGGCGATATCCGACTGAACTGTCCCCCATTCCCAGCCCGGTCGAGTCAGTTCCACGGGGACGATCTCGTGCTTGGCGCCGTAGAGCGAAGGGCGGATGAGGTCATTCATGGCTGCGTCAACGATGGTGAAACGCTTGTTCCCATTTTGCTTCTGATAGAGGACCTGGGTAACCAGCGCGCCGGCTGGTGCCACGATGGAACGGCCGGGTTCCAGCAGCAGATGCGGCCACGGCCGCCTCAACCCCTGCAGAGGTTGGACGATGGCTTCAGCATACCGGCGGGCAAGGTCTTCGAAGTCGATTGCTTCTGCGCTGCTATAGGAAACACCAAGCCCGCCGCCGGCGTCGATGAAACGGATATGGTGACCGTCGTCGGTAAGCTGGGCAATCAACTCTGCAGTCCGTTCCGTCGCCAGGCGAAACGGCGCAACGTCCGTGATCTGCGACCCGATGTGCAGGCTGACGCCGGCCACCTCCAGGTATTCGTACCTAGCTGCCTGCCGGTACAGTTCCCTAACGGCGCTCATCGGGATTCCAAACTTGTGCTCGGTCAATCCAGTGGAGATGTAAGGGTGCGTTTCCGCCGGAACGTCGGGGTTCACGCGGAACGCGACGGTAGCTGGTTTGTCGAGCTTTTTCGCGCACTCGGCGAGCAATCCCAGTTCGCCTTCGCTTTCCACATTGAAAAGCAAGATGCCGCAGCGCAAGGCTGCCAGCAACTCTTCTTCGGTCTTGCCCACGCCGGAAAACACAACGTTCTTGAGAGCTTTCTTTCTTGCCCGCCGCACCCGCTCCAGTTCGCCGCCGGAGACGATGTCGAAGCCGGCACCCAGCTTTGCCAGCATGCGCAGGAGGCTCAAGTTGGAGTTGGCTTTTACCGAATAACTGAGCGTGTGCGGAACTCCTGCGAACGCCTTGTCCAGAATCCGATAACGCTCGCGGATCGTGGCCGCTGAATAGACGTAGAGAGGTGTCCCAAACCGCTCGGCAAGCTCACTTAGAGCAACGCGTTCACAATGAAGCTCGCCATCCTTGTAAACGAACCCGGGCGGCCGGATGAGCATGGCCGAAGACTGCGGCGAGAGCGTGGTTTGGGTGGTCATGGCTTAACCTTCAAGACTACGACCGTCTGGTCATCGAAGACTTCAACGCCCGCGGAGAACTGGTCTGTGGCGTCAAAGATTGCGTCCACAATCTGCTGAGCGCTGCCGTCCGCGCTCTTCGAAATCACGTGCTCCACCCGGCTGCGTCCGAATTGTTCATCGTGGGCATTGCTGGCGTCGATAATGCCGTCACTCAGGAACACGAACACGTCTCCGCGTGCAGCATGGATGGTGATTTCATCGTAGGTAGCGTCTCCGAACATGCCTGGCGGCAACCCCGTGGCTTCGATCATGTGCGCGTGCCCCTGGCGGCAATGGATGGGGCGGGGGAGACCGGAATTGGCCACGCGCATGATTTTCTTGTCGTCGTCCCAGACGGCGCAGCACAAAACAACGTAGTTGGCGTCGAGGCGGCGCTGAGTGAGCGCACGGTTGACGCCGCTGAGCATCTGTGCCGGCGAAGGTTCCTGGGGCGACAGACTGCGAATGATACCGCTGACCAGCGCGGCATACAGCGCGGCGGGCGCGCCCTTGCCGCTCACATCGCCGACGGTGATGCAGGCGCGGGGTGGCTTGTAATCGAGGAAGTCATACATGTCGCCGCCGATGGCATGAGCGGGGTTGTAGCGCGCGGCCAATTCAGCGCCGGGCAAATTCGGGCAGGAAGGCGGCAGCAAATGATGCTGCACTTCCCGCGCCATGGCCAAATCACGCTCCAGGCGCTGCTCTTCCCGCGCCAGGCGCTCGTAGAGAGTTGCGTTTTCGATGGCGATCGCGATCTGCGCTGCCAGCGTGCTCATGGCACGCGTGTGGTCTTCCTGGAAATATCCGCGGCGCGTATGCTCCAGGTCGAGCACACCGATGACGTTGTCTTTGTAGATCAAAGGCACGCACAGCTCCGAACGTGTTTCTGCGTTGACATTGATGTAGCGCGGGTCCTTGCGGACGTCAGGAACCAGGATCGCGCGCTTTTCCAGCGCCGCCGCGCCGACCAGACCGCGTCCTAGAGGAATGTCGTGCTTAAGGTGAATGTTTTCCTTAAAGCGGACCGAGAACCGGTGCACCAGTTTCTGCTTGCTCTCATCGAGCAACAGGATCGAGAACATCTGGTAATCGATGAGCTTTAATACCAGGTCGGCAACACGTTGCAACAACTGGTCTACATTGAGGATTGAGGTCAGCTCGCGGCTGATTTCCGTCAGAAGCTCGAGCGTGTTGGCCTGGCGTGACACGCGAGTGTAAAGCCTTGCGTTCTCGATGCTCACCGCGATCCGTGAAGCAATCAGTCCCAGCAAACGAGCGTGCTCTTCCTTGAAGTAGCTCGGTTCGCGCGCTTCCAAATCAATTACGCCGATGACTTTGTTCTTAGTGATGAGCGGCACAGCCAACTCTGAGCGCACGCGAGGCAGAGCTTCGATGTAGTGCGTTTCTTTGCTCACGTCGTCCACCAAGACGGCGCGGCGCTCCTGGACGGCGCGCCCTGTCACACCTTCACCCACTTTGACCCGGATGCGCTCGGCGACTTCGGGAAGGTGTCCAATCTGGAACCGGAAGCGCAGCTCCTGCGAGCGTTGGTTCAGCAGGAGAATGGAGAAAATCTCGTAGTCAATGACGCGCTTGACCACTTCAGCCACGCGTTGCAGCAGCGTGTCCAGATCGAGCGTGGTGTTGAGCACGTCAGCGACTTCGACCAGAAGAGCCTCAACGTCAACCCGCGGAGATTGGAAAGAGGTCACCATGGAACGTAGTTTTCATAATAACAGCCCGGCTTGGCTCTTCGAGATTGCCACAAATGCCAAAATTGCCAAAGAATCCAAATTGAAATGCTTTCGCACGCAGCTAATTTGGATTTTTTGGCAATATTGGCCGTGCTGGCAATCTCTTGCTGGTCGTGGAACTATGAACCGACGAATTCACCAGCTCCCAACTCGCGCACGATGGCGACGCTGGAGCTGGTGCCGAGCCGGTTGGCGCCGGCCTCAATCATGGCCTGGGCGGTGACTGCAGCGCGAATGCCTCCGGAAGCCTTTACTCCGGCACGATCGCCCACGACGCCACGCATCAGAGAGACGTCTTCCACAGTAGCGCCACCCAAAAACCCGGTGGCGGTTTTCACAAAGTCTGCTTTGCCGGCCAGGCTGAGCTCGCAACTAAGGATTTTTTCTTCCAGCGTGAGGAGCGGAGTCTCCAGGATAACCTTCAGGATGGCGCCTCCGGTGTGGGCCACTTCCGCCACCGCGGCAATGTCATTCTGCACCGACTGGCGGTCGCGCGACTTCAGCGCCCCGATGTTCATCACCATGTCCAGTTCCTGAGCGCCGAGCCGAACGGCTTCGGCCGCTTCAAAGCGCTTTACTGTGGTGTAGTTGGCGCCCAGCGGAAAACCAATCGTGGTGGCGACCTTGACGCGCGAGCCGCTCAGCACCGAGGCAGCTAGGGGAACCCACCAGGGGTTCACGCAGACCGCAGCAAAACTGAAGTAAGCCGCCTCTTCGCACAAGCGGATAATCTGGTCGCGGGAAGCTTCCGGTTTGAGAAGGGTATGGTCAATCGTCCCGGCAATTGCCTGCCATTCCCGGGTCTGTACCTGTGGCTGGGTAAGGGTCTCTGACATCCAGATAAGGATTGTATTACTGTTGTTCGCCTTCCTCAAGGACGCAAATGTCAGGGAGGTTACGAAAGCGTTCGTTAAAATCCAGCCCGTAACCCACCACGAAGCGGTCCGGGACCTTGAACCCCACATAGTCGGCTTCGACAGGGACCATGCGGCGCGAGGGCTTGTCTAGCAGCGTTGCGATCTTCATGGACCGCGGCTGGTGCTGCTGCAGATGCTTACGCAGGAAAGTCAAGGTCAGCCCAGTGTCGAGAATGTCTTCCACCAGAATCACGTTCTGGTCGCGCAGCGGGGTGGTTACGTCTTTGATGAGCTGGACTTCACCCGCCGTGACCTTCTTGGTGCCGTAACTGCGGACAGCGATGAAATCAAAGGTTGCATTCAGATCGATCTGCCGCGCCAGGTCGCTCAAGAATAAGCACGCGCCCTTCAGTACGCCTATCAGGACCACTGATTCTCCGGTGAAATCACGGCTGATCTGCTTGCCGATCCGGGCGACGGCGGTCGAAATCTCCTGGCGCTTGAGAAGGACTTCCATAGGTTTCTGGTGAAGTGGGATTGTCTCACATCTTGCTGTGTTAGTCTTGAACGCCGGCGGAGGCAAATTCCATGCGCATCTTGCGTTCAAGAGCCATCAGGCTTTTCGCGGTCGTAGCGTTTTTGGCAGTTACCCTGCACGCGGGCGTGGCGCGGTTGGAGATTGCTTCCCGCACTGATGTCCAGGACGGCAAACCCTTCGGAGCAGTGGGCGCGTACGAGAGGATCACCGGACGCGTATATTTCACGGTGAATCCTGCAAACCTTCACAACCGGCAAATCGTCGATTTGGACAAAGCTCCCCGCAACGCCAAGGGCGAAGTCGAGTTCTCAGCGGATCTTTATCTCCTCAAACCGAAAGACATTAGCAAGGGCAATGGGGCGGTGCTGTTTGAAGTCTCGAATCGCGGCGGCAAGGGAATTCTGCGGCTGGTGAACGGCGGTAACCCTGCCGACCCTAATCTCGAGTTCGGTGACGGCTTCCTCATGCGCCAGGGTTACACCGTGGCCTGGGTGGGATGGGAATACGACGTTGCCGACCAGGGCCAGAACCTTCGCCTGGTGGCGCCGATCGCGCGCGAGCTGGTAGGGGCAACCAATCGCGCTAAGCAGCCTGGCGCAGACGTTCCTTCCAGCCAGGGGGAGATTCGGGCTGATATTCATGGTCTTGTGCGGTCCGATTTCACGCTCGCCACGCGGCGCGACGAAATGCCGGTGGGACACATTTTGCTGGGCTCCACCGGCGGTAAGAGCTACGCCGTGGATGATCCCACGGGTAAGCAGAATGTGCTCACCGTGCGCGACACGCGCGAAGGCCCGCGCCAGATCGTTCCGCGGGAGCAGTGGAATTTCCGGGACCCGCACAACATTCACCTGAACGGAGGCTTTACTCCCGGCAGGATTTACGAGCTGGTGTATTCCAGCAAAGATCCAGTCGTGGTTGGCTTGGGACTCGCTGCGGTGCGGGATTTTCTTTCCTATCTGAAATACGATCCGCAGACGGTGGCTCCGGTCAAGCGGGCCTATGCAGTGGGAATCTCGCAAAGCGGGCGTTTTCTGCGCCACTTTCTCTACCAGGACTTCAATGCTGATGAGCACGGCCGCCGGGTGATGGACGGCGTGATTGCGCACGTGGCCGGCGCGGGGCGGGGCAGTTTCAATCATCGCTTTGCTCAACCATCGCGCGACGCGCAGCCCATGTCCAGCGTGTTTTATCCCACTGACCTTTTTCCTTTCACCGACCTTCCGGAGACGGACCCGGCAACGGGCCGGAAAGCCGGCTTATTGGATGCCCCGGTGAGGTCCCACACCTTGCCCAAAGTTTTTTTCACCAATACTTCCTACGAATATTGGGGACGGGCAGCGTCATTGATCCACACCTCGGCCGACGGCAAGAAAGACGCGGCGCCCGGTAAGAACGTCCGCGTGTACTTATTGGCAGGCCTGCAACATTTTTCCGCGGCCTTCCCGCCCCAGAAGGCGACAACCGGCAATCCCGACTACACGGCGCAGCAGCGGCACAATCCCAATCCCATCCAATGGTTCTGGCGCGCCCTGATCACAGACATGGACCGATGGGTGAAGAGCGGAACTCTGCCGCCGCCCAGCACGTATCCAAAGATCGCGGCGGGTACGCTGGTGCCGCTGGCCAAGTGGAAGTTCCCTAAGATTCCCGGAATCAACCTACCGCGCGAATACAACGTCGCTTACTATCTGGATTATGGGCCGCAGTGGACGCAGGGCGTGGTGACGGTCGAGCCGCCGAAGGTGGGAGCAGTCTTTCCCGCGCTGATTCCGCAGAGTGACGCCGACGGCAACGATCTGGGCGGAGTGCGCTTACCGGAATTGCAGGTCCCGCTGGCCACGTACACGGGATGGAACCTGCGCGATCCCAGCATTGGAGCGCCTGACCAGCGGGTGAGTTTCCTGGGATCGTTTCTTCCCTTTGCCAAGACGGCGCAAGAGCGCAAGCAGTCCGGCGATCCCAGGCTTTCGATTGAGGAGCGCTACGCTTCGCGCGAGCAGTACATCGAAAAATTCAGCGAAGCAGCAAGGAAGCTGGTCCAGCAGCGCTTCCTGCTCGAGGAAGACTTGCCGGCAATCATTGCCCGAGGCCAGCGCGAATGGGACGAAGTCAACGGACAGCGCTGAGACCACTTCCTTCAGTGCCTGGCGGCGCGGCAGTCAACGACGTCCGGCGGGCGGCCACCGGCTACGCAGTCAAGATGTAACGGACGTAGGACCGCGTGTTTCCAATCAATCGACGAGCCGTCGTACCCGATACGGCTTGAACTGGTAGCCCCTGATTCCTGAAAGACACCCTCGACCAGCTTGCTGCTGCCGTCACTGGAATAGACGGTGCAGTAATAGCGGGTGGGTGACGTGATGTTCGGACAATTGATCCAGTAACTTGGTCCACGACCTCGTGCGTAGAGAGCCGTCGGCGGGACATTGGTAGGCCGCTCGGGAATCCGCAATTTCATCAACGGCAGCAGCAGCACACCGGAGCCGATAATCAGGATTGCTACTGCGATTACCGCCAGGCGTTTGAGCTCGTCAGCCATGCATCCAGTGTAGTGTGAAGATCGGGAGATGCTGAGAAAAGACAGAAATGTCGGTATCCGGCAAGGCAAGAGTAGCCACGGAGCCTTTTGCCGGATGGAGAGTTACTTCTTCTTCAGAAGAATTCCCGCAACCAGGAACGCAATGGCAGCCAACAGCCACTCGATTCGCCAAAGCTGCACTGCCTGCCAATCCAGGAGCTTGGTGACGCTGAAGAAGAAGCCGATGACACCAGCTGCCACCAGGCAGAAACACCCAGCCAACAGTGCCCCGAAGGAAGCGCTGGTTTGCCCGAGCGCATCGCGCAGGAAGGCGAGGCGAGACGCAAGTCCCAGCATGGAATGAGAGGCGAGACGCGACAGAGCGCGATAGGCGAGCCGAAATACTGCGGGAACGTAGCGGCCGGCCTCAGTTTCAACCGCGGCCTGGTCCGAGCCGCAGACATGGCAATAAAGTGAGTCCGGCACGCATTCCGCGCCACAACTCCAGCAATGTGGGGAAGCCATCTCGTTTTCCCTGCGCGTGCCTTCGGCAGGCTTCCAGAACTCCGCGCGACCTTCGTAATTTGCCGCCGCCCGTGCCATTCTTGATACCCTCGCTGAAAAGCTTACCGATGAGGAGGCACTCTGGATGCCATCGCCTCGATTAGGGCTAAGTCATTGATGAAGTGCTACTTAACTCCGTGCTGCTACCAGCTGGACGGGAGGACAGGGGAAAGATTTACGCGGTAAAAGCTTCAACTCAGATCTAGTTGGATGGCCGCCTACACCTCTTGGCGCTGCGGCATGCGGATCACTTTGGGGTTCTCCGTGCCGCGGTTCCAGAAGCCAAGCAACACAAGATCAGCTTCGCAGAAAGAGAGATTCTCCGGGCGATGGTGGCCGTCGTTGAAAATGTACTGGTCGAGCAGAGCATGCAGCTCCACGACAGAGATGTTCAGATAGCGTGCAGCTTCTGCTTCTGTGTAAAACTCCTTCACTGGCTTCAGCGGTCTGGTCATAGGGTTCCGTATCCCGTTTCGTAAAGGAATGCGGGGGAGCTACGTTCTTTTATCCCTTCTAGCCCCAACCGAAAATCAGGTAAACTCACCCATAGCAGAGCACAATGAGACCTTACCGATACTCCTTCCCCCAGCTTGGCAAGAATCTGCTTTTTTCGTTTGTTTTGCTTAGTGCCTTAGGAGTAACTCCCGCCGGGGCAGGTTCCCCGGCGAACAAGGGCGATTTTGAAGCCCTCACCCACAGCGGCCTCGAGCATTTTTACAGCTTGGAATACGACCAGGCCATCCGCGACTTCCAAAAGGCCCTGGAGGTGCGTCCTGACGAGCCGAAAGCGATCAACCATCTGCTGGAAGCCCGGCTGTTCCAGCAGCTTTACAAATACAACGCTCTCGACACCCGCCTTTACATTAAACAGCGTTTCCTAAGTAGTAAACAAGTTCCCATCGAGCCGGCGGCGAAGAAACAGCTGAATGAGTTGACGGAGCAGGCCATGGCGGCCTCAGAGAAACGCCTTAGAAACGACCCTAGAGACGTCCAGGCCCTCTACAACCGGGGAGTCACGGAAGGTCTGCGCTCGACCTATTTGGCGGTGGCCGAGCATTCTTTCTGGGCGGCGCTGAAGTACGCGCTGGCGGCGCGTCATGACCACGAACAGGTGCTCAAATTGCAGCCGGATTTCACCGATGCCAAAACAGTGGTGGGCGCCCACAACTACGTGGTAGGGCATCTTTCTCTGCCCGTGAAAGCCATGGCGGGCATTGCCGGGATCCATGGTGATAAAAACAAAGGCTTGCAACTGCTGGCGGAGGCGGGCAAAGCCGGTGGTGAGAGCAGTACAGACGCTCGCGTCACGCTGGCCCTGTTCTTGCGGCGCGAAGAGAGATATCCGGAAGCCATCGAAGTGGTGCGAGCGCTAACCCGCGAGCATTCCCATAATTTCCTGTTTGCTTTGGAGGAGGGCAATTTGCTTCGTGACGCCGGCCGCGCCCAGGAGTCGATCAGCGCGTACCGGGCGCTCCTCAACGGTTGCGCCGAAGGAAAATATCCAGCTGCGCACGTCGAGATGGCTCAGTTTGCTCTGGGCGACGCCCTCCGCGGGCAAAACCAGCTTGCCGAAGCGGTGGAAGCCTACCGTGCCGCCGTCAGCACGAGCGACTACGATCCAGACCTGCATCAGCGAGCCCTGCTGGGCGCCGGGGAGGTCCTGGATCTGATGTCCAAGCGTCAGGACGCCTTGGCCGAATACCGCAAGGTGATCGCGGTTGACTCCGAGACGGAAGAGGCGAACACGGCGCGCAGGCACTTGGAAAAGCCCTACAAAGCGCGCTGAAACTTTTCAGGCCGCCCTTTCGTACTAATGGGTAGCCAACTTTTTAGCTGGCGCCCCCCGCGCGTGGTTTTCGCAGGATGGGGTGGTTGAGGAGGGTCCCGTGTATTGCAACTACTGTGGCAAAGTGATCCCCGACGATTCGTGTATCTGTGCCTACTGCGGCAAGCGTATGGCCGGAGTGGTTGCCCGAAAGAAATTGATGCGCCCACGCGAGGGACGGAAGATCGCCGGCGTATGTGCCGGGTTCGCCGAGTATTTTGACCTGGATGTGACCCTGGTCCGGGTAGTCTGGCTGGTGTGCAGCTTGTTTGGTCTAGCAGGCGTCGTTGCCTATATCGCCGCCTGGATTGTCATGCCCGAAGAACCCAAGATGGCATTGGTGCCTGGCCAGGCACCTGACAGAGTGGCCAGCTAGCGGGCCGGACTCACTTCTGCGCGTTGGCCATCGCTGCCTGAGCCTGCTGGAGCATCTTTTGCGCCAGGTCGGAATCCTGACCGTCAGGTTTCTTCTCCAAATAGACCTGCAGATCAGCCACGGCGTCGTTGAACTGGCGGAGTTGCATCAGGACATGGGCCCGCACCAGACGGATGAGATGATACTCAGGCGCGAGGGTGTGCGCCCGGTTCAACTGCGCCAGAGAGGTTTTGAAGTCGGCCTTGCCCGCGTAGGCTTTGCCGAGTTCGAAGTAAGCCTGCCACGCGTCCGGCGCCAGCGACTCACCGCGCTCCAGAGCACGAATGGCTTCGTCAAACTTCGATTCAATGTTGAAAGCTGAACCCAACACCATATAAGCCATGGCGTAGTTGCCGTCACATTCAATGGCTTTTTGCAGGTCGAGAACAGCGCCTTCAGTATCTTTTGTGGTGAGCTTCAGAATGGCTCGGAAGGTCAAAGCGTCAGCATATGCAGGATGAATCTCAAGCGCTTTAGCTACACGGGACTGGGCTTCGTCCATCCGGCCCTTGATGCTGGCTTCGCGCGCCTTCCTCAGTTCTTCACGCGCTTTCTCCGGGACCTGGTATTGGGCCACGCTGATGGTGTTCCTCCGGGTAGCGTCACTGTCAGCAGGCTTGCCGCGCGTAGGCAGACGCAGATTGACCAGCGAGTTCCACGAGCTGACGTCCACAATTTCTTCCGCTTGCTGGGTGCCGGAAAACGCCACCACACGATAGGTGCCTTGGGGAATCCCCGTGAACTCAAACTCCCCGCCCGCGCCTGTGTACACTGAATTCACCATTTGGCCAGTGTGGGTATCTCGCAGTTCCACGCGCACATCGTGCATTGGCTGGTTGTCAGAGCCGAACACAGAGCCGCGGAGCGAACTAAAATTGCGCGTCGGAGACGACAAGGAGGACTGTGCCCCAGGACTCTGAAGTGTAGGAGTTTGCTGAGCTAGGGAGCCGACACCGAACGCAAACAAGCTGGCAAGGACAATGACCGCCCGACGAACCATAACCACGACCTGGTAGCCTTGAATTAAGAAAGAGGAAGAATTCTGGGGCGGCTGGCGGAAACCTGGTCCGGGAGACTGCCTCTTTCTGACACGCGCACCTGGGTGCTCCGTGCTAAAAATGAGAAGGGCAATCCAAAAGGGAAGTTGCCCGTGGCAGAAGTCCGTCGGGAAAATATTCCAAGTACAGCGGGCAACTCCGCTCATCTACGTCAGCGATGCGAAGGAACGTTGCGTTGATCATTCGTCCAGCAAAAAACATTCTTGGTTCTCTGCGGCTGCCGGGAGATAAATCCGTCTCACACCGCTACGCCATGCTGGGAAGTCTGGCGCGAGGGACCACACGCTTGGCCAACTTCTCTACCGGCGCCGACTGCGCCAGCACGCTCGGCTGCCTTCGCCAACTGGGTTGCGTAGTTCGCTCCGCTGAAGACGGAATGGTGGAGATCGAAGGCCGCGAGCGTTTGGCGCAGCCTTCCGCAAGTCTCGATTGCGGAAACTCAGGCTCGACCATGCGTATGCTTTCGGGAATTGTGGCGGGCCACGATTTTTTGAGCCGCCTGCACGGCGACGAGTCGCTTTCCCGCCGTCCCATGGCGCGTGTGATTGCCCCGTTGCAGCAAATGGGCGCGCGCATCAGCGCGGGGCCGGGCGAGCGTCCGCCGCTTGAGATCCGCGGTGTCAGCTTGCATCCGATTGATTACAGGATGCCGGTGGCCAGCGCCCAAGTGAAGTCAGCGGTATTGTTTGCCGGTTTGCTGGCGGAGGGTGAAACATCCGTGGAAGAGCCTTTCCGCACCCGCGACCATGGGGAACAGGCGCTGCGCGCTTTCGGCGCGGAACTCACGCGCAGCCGCAATCGCGTGACTCTGCGCGGCGGCCAGAAGCTCCACGCCATTCAGGCCGTGGTGCCGGGCGACATTTCGTCCGCGGCCTTTTTTCTTTGTGCTGCCGCGTTGTTTCCAGGTTCCAATCTCGTAATCGAGAACCTTTTGCTCAATCCAACGCGGGCCGCCCTGCTGGATGTGCTGAAACTGCTGGGGGCGCGCATTTCCGTCATCAATCTCGAAGAACACCACGGCGAGCTGGTAGGCACGGTCAAGATCGAGCATGGATCGCTCAAGGGAACCAAGGTTGCAGGCGGGCAGTCTGTCGCCCTGATTGACGAATTGCCGGTGCTGGCGGCTATTGCGCCGTATACGCGCGACGGCATTGAGATTCGCGACGCCCGCGAGTTACGGGTGAAAGAGTCGGACCGCATTGCACTGGTCGCGCATAACCTGCGTGCCATGGGCGCAGAATGCGAAGAGTTCGACGACGGCCTGCGCGTTCCTGGAGGGCAGAAGCTTCACGGCGCAGAGATTGATTCCGGCGGCGATCATCGCATTGCCATGGCTTTTGCTGTGGCCGCTCTTCGGGCCGAAGGGGAGACACGGATCCATGGGGCTGATTCGGCGAAGATTTCTTTTCCGGAGTTTTTTGAGATGTTGGAGAGAGTGGTGGAACGATAGCAGTCAGCACTCAGCAATCAGCATTCAGCCTTGAGGCTAATGTATCGGTCGAGCTTGCCGGCAAGAATCTCCATCGCTTCACCGCGCAATTCTTAGGTTAACGGGGACGTGTCAGGGCTGAATGCTGAGTGCTGATTGCTGAGTGCGGAGAATCAACACACCAGATTCTCCCTTGCCAGCTTCAACCCATCCAGATTGCCCAGCACCGTAACCGCTATCTTGTCGGAATGGAACAGTTCATCCGCCATAGCACAGACCTGTTCGGCGGTGACCGATTCGATTTGATCAATCGTCTCGTCCATGGTGAAAAAGCGCTCAAAATACATCTGTTGCCGGGCCAGGTTGGACATTCTGGAAGTGCTTGATTCCAGGCTCAGCATCAGGCTGCCCTTCAACTGGTCTTTGGCGCGGCGGAGTTCATCTGCGGGAATCGGCTCTGCTTTCAGTTCGCGGAACTCCGCCAGAACCGAGTCCACTACTTTTGGCGTGGATTCGAGCGACGTCCCGGCATACACGCTGAGACAGCCGGTGTCACGAAAGGGACTCAGGTCACTGTAAATGGAGTATGCCAAACCTTGCTCTTCGCGAATCTTCTGGAACAAACGCGAGCTCATACCGCCGCCCAGTACGGTGTTCAGTACATAGGAAACGTAACGTTTCTGATGCGAAATGGGATGCGAGGGCACGCCCAGGCAGAGCTGAACTTGTTCGAGCGATTTCTTGTTGCGGGTGATGATGCGCGGAGTGATGGCCGGTGCCGGTTGATGAAACCCGTTGGGCACAGAGGCGAGTTGGGAGAACCGCTCTCGAATCAAGCCCACAAACCGTTCGTGGTTCAGGTTGCCGGCCGCTGAGATGATCATATTGTTCGGCGCGAACCGCTGCTGATAGAAGCCGAATAGTCTTTCCTGCTCGAAAGACCGGACGGTCTCCTTGGTCCCCAAGATCGGCTTGCCCAGCGGATGGTCTCTCCAGAAGTTCTGCGTGAAAATCTCATGCACCAGGTAGTCGGGATTGTCCTCATCCATCTTGATTTCTTCCAGGATCACGCCTTTTTCGCGGACAATGTCCCTGGGATTGAAAATCGGGTTGAGCACCAAGTCACTCAGGATATCCAAGGCGATCGGCAAATGCTCATCTAACACCTTGATGTTGAAGCAAATGGTTTCTTTGCCGGTAAAGGCATCAATGTTGCCGCCGATGGAGTCTACTTGCCGCGCGATATCGCGTGCTGAACGCGTCTTGGTCCCCTTAAAGACCATGTGTTCAACGAAATGCGAGATTCCGTTGTTCTCTATGGCTTCGTCGCGGGACCCGGTGCGCATCCAAATACCGATGGAGACAGAGCGAATATGCGCCATTTCTTCGCTGAGCACCAGCAGGCCGTTGGGCAAAAGCTCACGCTGGATGTCGCGGAGTTCGCTCATAGACTGATTTGTAGAGCGCTGTTCCATTCATTCTGCTTCGCTACTAAGATTCTCACACGTCGCTCCCCGTCGCCCTGCGAAATATATGTTACGTGTTTTCATAAGGTTGGCGAGGACCTTAGCCCCCCAACCTAGCTCCCAGCAGATGGCTGTAGAATGCAATCGAGGTGGCAGGGAAGCGTGCCTGAACTGACACAAACCGCGTTGCTGGGTATGGATATTCAGGAGCTGAATCAGCTTACACAGAGCTACGGTCAGCCTGAGTATCGAGCACGCCAGCTCTTTGAGGCGGTTTATCCGCAACGGCTCAGCTCGCTCGATGCCATCTCCACTCTGCCCCAACAATTTCGTGCCGTCTTGAAGAACCAGGGTGTAGAGATCGGCCAGCCCCGAATTGAGAGAAGTTACCAGTCCACTGATGGGACGATCCGGTACCTGATGGCTATGGCCGATGGAGAGACCGTAGAAACGGTTTGGATGCCGGAGGGCGACGGCGGCGAAAGCGGTGACGGCAGCGAAGCCGGGGAGCAAGATTGGCATCGCGCTACCATTTGCGTATCCAGCCAGATGGGCTGCGCCGTGAATTGCCAGTTCTGCCTGACCGCATTGCTCGGTGTAAAGCGCAACCTTACGGCAGGAGAGATCGTCGGGCAAATCAGCGCAGTGTTGAACCACCGTCACGTGGACCTGGAGCGACAGCGAGTCAACATCGTCTTTATGGGCATGGGCGAGCCGTTTTTGAATTATGCCCAGTTCATGAAAGCGGTTCGTCTGCTGGTGGAAGGCGTGGGTTTTCCGGCATCGCGCATGACAGTTTCAACGTCCGGTATTGTTCCGCGTATTCCGGATTTTGGCGGCGAACCGGTGCGTCCCAAGCTGGCCATCTCGCTGAATGCGTCCAACAACGAAGTGCGCAGCCGCATCATGCCTATCAACAAGAAGTGGGACCTTAACATGCTTATGCAGGCGGCACGAGAGTTTCCTCTCCGCAACCGTGAGCGGATTACGTTCGAGTATGTGCTGCTCCGGGGCGTGAATGACCACCCCAGCCACGCCCGCGAGGTGGTTGAACTGGTGCGTGGAATCCGCTGCAAGGTGAATCTCATTGCGCTGAATCCAGGACCAGGAATCGACTTTGCGACCCCCGAAGACAACTCGGTGCGGGCATTCCAGGATGTGCTGACCCGGGCCGGCATTCCCGCTTTCATCCGCCGCCCGCGCGGGAGAGATATCTACGCTGCTTGCGGGCAGCTGAAGCGCACTGTAGCGTAAAGCGCCAATCCAGGAAACAATAAAGCCCGCCTTGCGGCGGGCTTTTGAGTGAGATCGGTTGGACTATCGGCTGCTTTGCTGCGAAGCGATTCCGCGCTGCGCCAGCACTCTCTTAGCATTCTCTGCCAGTTCCTTAGCTTTGGGCAGCAGGTTGAGTGCAGCCAGAACCTGGGGATCGTTTTCAGCGCGGACCCTCAGACCAGCTTCCTGGCCGAACTCCGCAATGAACATTTCCGTTTTGATATTGGCTCTGATCCAATCGTGTCCGTCGTGGAGATCGCCCTCAGTGAAGGGAATCTTTTGCGACTCCAGGAACTTGCGGAAATCCTGCATGACTTCCTCAGTGACTTCAAAGTTCTTATCCACGTGGCGGCCCTGCAGGTAGTGCTGGGCGAAGTTGAAGAACGCGTACTTAAGCAACAGCGAGTCCTCAAATTTCGTGGCCTTGAAATTGGGAACCTTGACGTCAGGTGATATGCCTCCCCCGCCGTACATCAGCCGGCCGCTGTCGGTCTGCTTAACGTCCTTGGAGGAAGAAGTCGCGTTGTTCTGATCTTCCCGGGCGTAATAGTAGTCATACAACGAAACACCGTTGTAATCGCGCTGGATAAGGCGTCCGCTGGGCGTGTAGTACTTGGCCGTAGTCAGGGCCAACCCCGTGTTCTCCGATAGCGGATAGACGGTCTGAACCAGGCCTTTGCCGAACGTCACTTCACCCACGATCAAACCGCGATCATGATCCTGAATGGCGCCGGAGACAATCTCCGCGGCCGACGCCGTGCCGCGGTTCACAACCACTACCAGCGGGTAGTCTTTGCCGCCATTGCCGTGAGCCGCGCGATAAACCTTTTCCGGTGAGCTGCGACCGTGGTGAGAAACAATCACCTGTCCCCGTTTGAGGAACTTGTCAGCCACACCCACGCCTTCATTCAACAGGCCGCCGGGATTGCCGCGCAGATCCAGCACCAGACCTTTGAGGTCGCCGAACTGCTGCAGAGCTTCTTCCACTTCGGTCTCCGTGGTCTCATTGAAGGCAGAAATGTGCATGTAGCCGACCCCGGGACGAATCATGAACTTCAGGTCCACGCTGTACCGAGGAATCTCAGCGCGCACCACGTTGAACTCGAGGGGCTTGTCATTGCCTTCGCGCAGGATAGAAATATGTACGTTGGTGCCCTTGGGGCCTTTCAGCATTTCGGCCACGTCGCTTACGCTCAGATTGTCGGTGGGTTTGCCGTCTACGGCGATGATCACGTCACCGGGACGCAAGCCGACGCGGTACGCGGGCGTCCCTACAAATGGGGCCACCACGATGATCTTGTTGTTGCGCGGGGCAATCTGCATGCCCACGCCGTAGTATTTACCGCTTTGCTCTTCGCGCAGCAGGGAGTACGACTTGGGATCGAAGAAGTTCGAATGCGGGTCGAGCACATGCAACATTCCTGGAATGGCGCCGTTATAGATGGCTTTGTCCGGGTTCACCGGCTCGGCATAATTCTGCTCCACCAGGCTATAGACCTGGGAGAACTGGCGCAGGCTGTCGCGGACATCCGTGTCAGACGCGCCCGGCCCGAACACGCTGCTGTTGCGCTGGCCTCCGAAACCGGCTCCCAGAAAACCGCAAATGATGATGGCGAGAAAAACGAAGAAGGTTGAACGACGCTGACCACGAGACATGAATATTCCCTTACCTCTCGACCGGGTGCTCCCGACTGTGGAATACATCGCCAGTATAACACCCTTTTTGTCCCAGGCTTTAGAACGCGATTGCCTCCGTTGTCTGAGGTGATCCCACCCTGGGCCCGATACCTTAGTACTCCCGTTGGATGCTCACCTGTGTGTCTCGGCTGGCCGCTGATTCGAGCCTTTGCGCAAGCGACCATGGCATGCGGGATGAGGTATGATTACCACACCGCACTATGGACTTCGGCTTTTCTGGCGAGATCATTTTCATCTTCCTCCTGGCCCTGGTCCTCTTTGGGCCGAGGAAGTTGCCGGAGCTCGCCCGTACAGTGGGCAAGTTCATGGCGGAATTCCGGCGCGCCAGCAGCGACTTCCAAAGCCAGATTCATGAAGAAGTCCGCAAGTTGGAGCTGGAGGAAGCGGATCCGCGAAAGCACATCGAGCCGGAAGTGGCCAAGCTTGCCGCCGACGAAGACCTTTCTATTAGCGGAGCCTTGGACCGTCTAACCGAGCGGCTAAAGAACGGCGTTCCGCGGGATTACGATGCCTGAACTTGTGGCTGAGCCCTTGGACAAGAAGGAAGTCGAAGAGCGGCAGATGGGCTCTATGAGCCTGCTGCAGCACCTGGAGGAGTTGCGCAAGCGCATCATCTATTCGCTGTTGGCGGTGGCTGTGTCCTTCGGCGTTTGCTGGTACTTTGCCCAAGAGCGAATTTACCCCCTCATTGAGAAGCCGATCCTGGTTGTTTTCAAGAAGTACAACCTGGATCCGCATTTGACTTACCTGAGTCCGACCGATCCATTCAATCTGTACATGAAGGTCGGGCTGCTGGGCGGTATCTTTCTGGCTTCGCCCATCGTACTGTATCAGGTTTGGAAATTCATCGCACCTGGGCTCTACCGCAATGAGAAGCGCTTCATCTTGCCATTCCTTTTTCTTTCCGTGGGCCTGTTTCTCACAGGAGGCTTTTTCGGATACAGATATGTATTTCCCATCGCGATGGACTTTCTAATTGGGTCTTACGGGGGAGCTTTCCGGGCCAGCATCACAATTGACGCCTACACCAAAATGTTCCTCACCATCATTCTGGGTCTCGGGCTGATCTTCGAGTTGCCCATCGTGCTGGGATTTGCAGGAATGATGGGGGTGGTGAACGCAAAATTTCTGTTCAAACACATCCGGGGCGCAGTGCTGGTTTTCTTCGTCATTGCCGCCATCCTCACGCCAACTACCGACATCTTGAACATGACAATCTATGCTGCTCCCATGATCCTGTTGTACCTGCTTAGCATCGGGCTGGTCTGGTTGGTGCATCCCAAGCAGCGCCGTAAGCGCCGGGAAAAGCGCGAAAAACAGAATTCGTAAATTAAACTAGTATTCGGTTACGCCATGTCTCGAATCATGGCCGGGAGCGTAAGTGTGATTCGGAGTTTGCGTTGCACAGAATTCTGCGGGGTCTCCAGCGCGCGTGGTTTTCGCACGCTGAGGTGGCTGCCGCTGGTCCTGCTGGCTGTCTTGGGATGCGAATCGTCCAAGAAGGCGAACGAAGTGGGGTCGCAGGTCAGCCAGCCTCCGGCAAGTGGTTCTCCCGCCTCGGCTCCTGGCGCAGCCCTCGCGGCGCCCGGTACGATGGGCCCGTCATTGCGCATTGATCCCGCGAAAGCCTGGCAGTACACCAAAGAGATCGTGGCCATCGGCCCGCGTTGGGACGGCAGCCAGGGCCAGAAGAAGATGGGTGAGTACATCCACAGCAGGCTCAAGGGCGACCAGGTAGAGGAAGACCCGTTCCTGGCCGAGACTCCGGAAGGCAAGTTCACCATGCGCAACATCGTGGCGAAGTTTCCGGGGACGAAGGACGGGATCATTGTTCTGGGCTCGCACATTGACACCAACTATCCGTTGCGCCATACCAACTTCGTGGGCGCGAATGACGGCGCCTCCAGCACAGCCCTGCTGCTGGCTATCGCCGACCAGCTTCGCGGCAAAAAGCTGGAAGGGTACAGCGTCTGGCTGGCCTTCCTGGATGGCGAGGAAGCCATCAAGAGCTGGAGCGATACTGACAGTCTTTACGGCAGCCGCCATCTGGCCCAAAAATGGCAGCAAGATGGTACGGCAAAGAAGATCAAAGCTTTCATCCTGGCCGATATGATCGGTGACGCCGACCTCGACATCCTGCGCGAGTTACATTCCACTCCGTGGCTCGAAGATACAGTCCTCCAGGCCGCCACGCGACTGGGGTATCAGTCGTATTTCTTTGCGGATAGCAACGAGATTGAAGACGATCATTTGCCGTTCGCCAAAATTGGCGTGCCGGTGGCCGACTTGATTGACTACACCTATGGCTACGGCGGGGCCTACCATCACACCACCGAGGACACGCTGGACAAACTGAGCCCCAAGAGCTTACAAATTACTGGCGACGTGATTCTGGAGACTATCCGGCTGCTCAATGCCGGCGCCGGCGCGCCGTCTGCGCCATCGCCGCAAAAAGCGCAGTAAGCAGCCAAATGCTCAGTGGCTCCTGGATCGTCGCTAACGGAGAAAACCCTGGTGGACATAGTAATCAAACGCTGCTTTTTTTGAATGGACCTTCGCCGCGCAGCCGTGGGCTTGCAAAAGGCTATCGGGGAAGGGAGAAAGTTCTCGGGCCCGCTTCTAGCTAGTCTCTTTTTTTTTTCCGAGGTTTGATTTCTAATCCCCACCATGAGATGTCTACCATTTCTGGTGTGTTTGGCGGCCTGCGCCGCGGCGCAAACTTCTTCCGACAAACTGCTGCAAGAGGCGCAACAAGCGCCTACGCTCGAAAAGAACCTGCGGGTCTTGACTGACGAGATCGGCGGACGTGTTCCCGGAACACCGGCCATGGCCCGCGCCATCGAATGGGGCGTGAATGCTTTCAAGGCTGCCGGCGGCGAGAGCGTCCACACCGAACCTGTCCAGCTGGCGGCATCGTGGACGGAAGGTAATACCCAAGTTGAGGTCGTCAGCCCGGTCACGTTTCACCTGCGCGCAGTTTCGCTCACCTGGACGGCAGCTTCGTCTTCCCCCACGCAAGGCTTGCCGGTGGTGGATGTCGGCGCCGGCACCGACCAGGATTTCCAGAAAGCCGGCAATCTTCGCGGCGCGATTGCACTGGTGCACTCCCAAACCATGAAGACTTGGGACGATCTGTTCGAAGAATACTTGAAGCAGATGGACCTGATCGAAGCCGCGAAGAAAAGCGGCGCGGCAGCGGTAGCTTTCATCTCGACTCGGGAACAAGACCTCCTGTACCGGCACATCGGCAGCTTCAATGACCGCATCAGCAACTTCACGCAGTTTCTGATTGCGCGCGAAGACGGCGAACGCGTGGCGCGCCTGCTGGCGCAACGACAGCCGGTGCGCATGCGGTACTCCATCCCCAACCGCGTTGGCGGTGCCGTGACCGCCCAGAACGTGCTGGCAGAAATACGAGGCAGGGAGAAACCCAACGAGTTTGTGGTCATCGGCGCCCATCTGGATTCCTGGGAACTGGGCACCGGCGCGCTCGACAACGGCTGTAACGCGGCTTTGGTGATTGAGGTCCTGCGCGCCATCAAAGCGGCAGGCCGGCAACCGCGCCGCACCATTCGCTTCGTCCTGTTCAATGGTGAAGAGCAGATCAACGTCGGCTCGTGGGCCTATACTCGCGCTCATCAGTCGGAAATGAACGACACCGTTGCCATGCTTACCTGGGATGAGGGCACCGGCAAGACCACTGGTTTTTCTTTGGGGGGACGCAAAGACCTGGTGGCCCCGATCACCCATTTGCTTGAGCCAATCCAGCATTTCGGCGCCAACACGCTGACCACGGACGCATTTGTCGGCACCGACAACATGGATTTTCTCCTCGAAGGCGTCCCCAATCTCGTGGCCAACCAGGAAGAAGCCAACTACTTGATCAACTACCATGCAGCGTCAGATACGTACGACAAGGTCGATCTGCCGCAACTGCGCAAGCACATTGCTATCGCTGCCTACTTGACGTTTGCGATTGCCGACAGCGCGGAACGTCTGGCGCCACGGCAGGACCGCAAACAGATCGAAGCGCTGATTGGCGAGACTCATCTCGATGACCAATTGAAAAAGTTCGGCCTGTGGCAGGATTGGGCCGCGGGGAAGCGCGGACGTCAACGCTAGCGCGCAGCCATGAGCATCAGTTTCTGGATCATCTTCAACGCCGCCATTCTCATTCTGCTGCTCCTGGATCTGGCGGTCTGGAACCGGGGCAGCGGCGTAGTTCCGTTCAAGAAAGCCCTTCTCGGCAGTGCCTTTTGGATTGGACTGGCTCTGGCCTTCGCCGTTTTCATTCACACATGGATGGGACCAACCAAGTCCCTGGAGTTCATCACCGGTTACCTGGTGGAAGAAGCCCTGAGCGTTGACAACCTGTTCGTGTTCATACTGTTATTCCAATATTTCAAAGTTCCACCTGAACATGAGCGCACCGTGCTGTTCTGGGGAATCATTGGCGCAATGCTCATGCGGGCTGCATTCATCTTAGGTGGCGTGGCCCTGGTGAACCGCTTCCACTGGATTCTCTATATTTTCGGCGTGTTCCTGATTTACAGCGGCATCAAGCTGATGACGGAGAAGGACCAAGAGGTGGACCCGTCACGCAATCCCGTACTCAAACTCTCTCGCAAACTGCTGCCGGTCACCGACCATTATGAAGGCAACAAGTTTCTAGTGAGGAAACAAGGCAAGCTGTTTGCGACACCTCTGTTTGTGGTGTTGCTGGTGGTCGAGACCACCGACATCCTGTTTGCCACCGACTCCATTCCCGCCATTCTCGCCATCACTCGCGACCCGTTTATCGTGTACACGTCCAACGTGTTCGCCATCCTTGGGCTGCGTTCGCTCTATTTCGCTCTTTCCGGCCTGATGAAGCTTTTCCACCACCTGCACTACGGGCTCGCGGCGGTTCTGATTTTCATCGGCGGGAAAATGCTGCTGTCAATGAAATTTGAAGTACCAACCTGGGTGAGCTTGCTAGTGATCGCCACCATGTTGGGCGCATCAGTGTTGGCGTCGGTGTTGTTTCCGAAAAAAAGCACCTAGCCGCCAGCAGTCAGCATTCAGCCCGCAAGTGCCTCTTCTCGCATCACAGTTTTCTGGGCGTGGAGGCGGTTCTGGGGCTGAATGCTGAGGGCTGAGTACTGACTGCTCGCAGCCCTACTCGAACCTCACTCCCTTTGCCGTCACAATCGAATGTTTCTTGAACTTGGTGTCATCGTGGGCGGGATAGTCGGTACGATAGTGGGCGCCGCGGCTTTCCAGGCGGGCTAGGGCGGAGCGCGCGATCAGCTGGGCATTGCTGTGGATATTGCGCGCTTCGCAATTGCGTCGTGAGAAAGGCAGAGGCAGGTGTTCGGCGGCAGCTTGCAAGTGCTGGATGGCGTCGGCCAGCCCCTGCCGGGTGCGCACGATGCCGGCATTGCTCCACATAAGCTCTTGCAAATCTCTAATGAACTGTTCCACGTCGGTGCGGGAATCTCCAGCCGCCGGCTCCACGGACAAACGGCCGCTGGCAGTCTGGCTCGCTTCCAATTCTTCACGCATGGCGTGGCCAGCGCGGGCCCCGAAGACCAGTCCCTCCAAAAGCGAATTGCTGGCCAGCCGGTTAGCGCCATGCACGCCGGTGCAAGCCGTTTCTCCCGCGGAATAGAGGCCGGGCAGGCTGCTGCGTCCTTGGAGATCAGTGCGCACCCCGCCCATCAGGTAGTGTGCTGCCGGCCGGATGGGCACCAGGTCTACCGCGATGTCAACGTTGTGTTCAAGGCACGTGGCATAAATGCGCGGGAAGCGTGACTTGATGTGCTCCGCCTTGAGATGCGTCATGTCCAGATAAGCCACCGGTTCTTTGGTCCTGGTCACTTCCAGCTCATGAGCGATGGCGCGGGCCACCACGTCGCGAGGCGCCAATTCCCCCGCCTCGTGATACTTTGCCATGAACCGATTCAGCTCGGCATTGCGCAACACCGCGCCTTCACCGCGCAAGGCCTCGGAAAGCAGGAACCGTGGTGCCTTCTTGAGATACAGCGCCGTGGGATGGAACTGTACAAACTCCATGTCGCTGATCTCGGCTCCTGCTGCGAAAGCCATGGCCACGCCGTCACCGGTGGCTACCGCCGGGTTGGTCGTGTTGCTGTACACGTGGCCGGCGCCTCCGGTGGCCAGCAACACAGCCGAGCTGCTCACCAGATGAAGCGTGCTGTTGGCGGAGATGAGTTCCACTCCCGTGACTCGTCCGGAATCCACGTGTAGGCCGGCGGTAAATTCGAATTCGGAAAACACAATATTCTTCAGCCTGGCTGCTTTGGCCTGAAGGGCGCGGCCGATCTCGCGGCCGGTCGAGTCGCCGTGCGCGTGCAGGATGCGGCTGCGGCTGTGCGCCGCTTCCCGGGTGAAGGTGAGCTTGGTGCCACTGCGGTCAAACTGCGTACCCCAGTCGATTAGCTCTTGAATGCGCTCCGGTCCTTCTTCCACCAGGACACGCGCCGCGTCCACATTCACGATCCCATCGCCGGCGTTGATGGTGTCTTGAAGATGCAGCGAGATTTCGTCTTCGTCGCTCAGGGCCACGGCGATCCCGCCCTGCGCATACTGCGTGGCCGATTCCGCCAGCTCCTGCTTGGCCAGAACCAGGACTTTGCCGGCTTCCGCCAAAGAGATGGCGGCGCGCAGGCCGGCTACACCGGCCCCTACCACGATGAAATCTACGCGATCGGGCAGTGGCTTCATGAATCGAGAATGGTAACAAAGCTAAGACAAACTCGAAACCACGCTTCGTAAAACTTCGGATTCTCCGGGTCGCCGTTATAGACCGATGTCCGAAGACGCCGATCATTTATGATCACTTGAGCGTGAAAAAAATCAGGGTCAAGCTGAAATCAAGTGCTTATAACGTCATGATTGGACGCGGCCTACTGGGCCACGCCGGCCGCGAAGTTAAGCGCCTGCTGCCGGCGAAAAGCACCCGTGTTTTTGTTATTACTTCAGCCAACGTGCGCCGCCACTGGGGAGCATCGCTGGAAGACGCGCTGCGCCGGGCCAAACTCAACTATGACGTCCTGGAGATGGATGATGGCGAACCTGCCAAGCGCCTGGAAACCGTAGAAAAGCTGGCGGAACAGATGGTCGCGGCACGAGCGGACCGTAACGCGATGCTACTTGCCTTTGGCGGCGGGGTTGTCGGCGATTGCGCCGGTTTTATGGCCGCGATCTTCATGCGCGGCATTCCCGTCATCCAGATTCCAACCACCTTCCTGGCCCAGGTGGATGCAAGCATCGGCGGTAAAACTGGCGTGAACCTGCGCTCCGGTAAAAACCTGGTCGGGGCGTTTCATCAACCCAAAGCAGTACTGGTGGATCCCGACCTCTTGACGACGCTCGACGGCCGCGAATTGCGCGCCGGATTGTTCGAGGCGCTGAAATGCGGGGTGATTCGCGACCCGGCGCTTTTTGAATTCATGCGCCGCCAGTCACGCTCAATTCTGGGGCGCGATCGCAAAGCTCTGGAGCGGATCATCACTGATTCCATCCGCGTGAAAGCCGCGGTCGTCTCCGCCGACGAAAAGGAAACCGATCTCAGACGCATCTTGAATTTTGGCCACACCGTTGGGCATGCGCTGGAAGCAGCGGCTGGATACACCCATTTCTTGCACGGGGAGGCGGTAGGCTGGGGCATGGTTGCCGCCGCGGCCATCGCTCGCGATTGCGGCGTATGCACGCCGGAAATTGCCGGGCGGATTGCGGAAACGGTGAAGGCTTACGGGCCCTTGCCTCGTGTGGAATGCACTGCCGAGGAGATCATCAGCCGCCTCTCCGCCGACAAAAAGACTATAGCCGGCGCCGTTCACTTCGTATTGCCAATCAAGATCGGCAAGGTTAAAGTCGCAGGCAATGTTCCGCCGAGTGTTGTTCGCAATGCTGTGGACCAGATCAGACACGATGGGTAGCTGCCCCAAAACTCCTGCTGTCGGAGCCACGCCCTCCGGTGCTGGCGACGAGGCCTCGGCGGCCCGCGCCATTGAGCAGATGTTTGATGACATCGCGCCGCGCTACGACCTTCTCAACCACGCACTGTCCATGAACGTTGACCGCCTGTGGTGGCGGCGTACGGCGCAAGCGTTTCGCCACGTTCTCCGCCGCAACGACGCGCGTGTGCTCGACCTCTGCGCCGGCACCGGTGACATGGCGGTCGCGTTGCGGGCTGTGGCGGCAAAGGAACGCCGCGGCCCCGGCGTCACGGTTTATGCCTTGGATTTTTCTCACCAGATGCTCCAGCACGGACTGGCCAAGTACGCTGCCAAACAGATTCAGCCGATCGAGGCCGACGCTCTTTCTATTCCGCTACCCGACCAAGCGCTCGATCTGGTGGTCTCCGCTTTTGGGTTCCGCAACCTGGCCAACTATGACGCTGGCTTGCGCGAAATCGTTCGCGTGCTCAAAACGGGTGGGGAAGTGGGCATTCTGGATTTCAGCGAGCCTGGCGGCTTGCTGGGCAAGGTCTACGGATTTTATTTTTGCAAAGTTCTTCCGCGCGTCGGGACGCTGATCTCCGGCGTGCGCGGAGCGTATGAATACCTGCCGGCCTCGGTGCAGAAATTTCCCTCGCCGCAGCAGATGTTGGGGCGCATGGAAGCCTGCGGGCTCAAGGACGTGAGCTGGACTCCATATACGTTTGGGATTGCGGGGCTTTATCGAGGAAAGAAGTAACTTCAGAAATCCCGACGATGTTTGTGGCGGACGGATCGCTATGAGTGCGGCAATTGCCAGCATTGCCAAAATTGGTAATTGCCAAAATTGAAAAGTGCATCGCATAAAAATCTCCGGCGATTTTTGGCAGTCCTTTGGCAATTTTGGCAATCGCAATAGCGATCCCTCGCTCCGCTGGGGATTTCAGAAAACGGCTAAGTGCCAATTGTTCCGGTGTAGATCGCCATTCCCACCACTGCATCGACGCCGATGGTATCGAGAGAGGCGACCTCATCGAGGGACCGAATGCCGCCGGCAACGATGAGCCGTCGGGTTGTCGCCTGGCGCAGTTTGTGAGCCACTTCCAGAGGGAAACCGGAAAGTGTGCCTTCACTGTCGATGTGTGTGTACAGAAACGCGCTGCAAAAGGGCTCGAGTTCTCGCATCATGGCCCGGGGATCTACACTCGAGTGTTCTCGCCAGCCTTTGATGGCAACCTTGCCGCCTCGCGAGTCAATAGCAAACGTCAGCGGATCGCGTCCCAGTTTTTCTGAACACTCTTGCGCGAAAGCACTGTTGATGGCGCCATCGCTGAGCAACGCGGAGCCGAAAATCACCCGCTGTGCACCATTAGCTAACAATTCTTGCCCCCGCGCGACGCTGCGGATCCCTCCGCCCACCTGGCAGCGAAGCCTCTGGCAGAGCATGGCAACCTGTTCGCGATTGCTGCCCTGCCCCATCGCCGCATCGAGGTCGATCAACTGCACCAGAGGCTTGCTCGAGAAACGGTCAATCCAGGGATCGAAATCATTGAACTCCAGTGCCTTTTTCTCCCCCTGCACCAACTGCACGATCTTGCCGCCCATGAGGTCAATAGAAGGGATCAGCACGGCCACCTCATGGGAACTCCGGCGCTGGCCAACGCCTGTTTCAGCTCCGCCATAGGCTGAGCGCCAAAATGAAAGATGGATGCGGCCAGCGCAGCGTCCGCCTTTCCTGCAGTGAATACTTCCAGGAAATGCTGGGCATTACCCGCGCCGCCGGAAGCGATGACGGGAATGGAGAGACCTGCAGCGACGGCGGCGGTAAGTTCGCAGTCAAAGCCTGCCCCCGTACCGTCGCGGTCCATGGAGGTGAGCAGGATTTCACCCGCGCCGTGCGCCTCCGCTTCCCGTGCCCAAGCGAGGGCTTTTTTTCCAGCAGGTTTGCGTCCGCCGGCGACGAACACTTGAGCGTTGTCCGCAGACGTATTCGCGCGCCGGGCATCGATCGCAACAATCACCGCCTGGGAGCCGAAGCGGCCAGCAATTTCGCTGATCAAGTCAGGGCGAGCCACCGCGGCGGAGTTAATGCTCACTTTGTCCGCGCCAGCCTCAAAAATCTTCGCAGCGTCTTGCAAATTGTGAACTCCGCCACCCACAGTAAAAGGGACGAAGAGCCGGCGTGCCGCGCGGCGGACCGTTTCGACCAACGTTTTGCGGTTCTCCGCGGTCGCAGTGATGTCCAGGAGAACAATCTCGTCAGCGCCGGCCTCGGCGTGAGCAACAGCCAGTTCGGCGGGATCGCCGGCGTCGCGCAGATTGAGAAACTGCACGCCTTTGACGACACGTCCAGCGTCCACGTCCAGGCAGGCGATGATTCGCTTAGAGAGCACAAAAGTTCTCCAAGATAGCGAGGCCGGTTGCGCCGGATTTTTCTGGGTGAAACTGCACGCCGAAGATGTTGTCGCGCTCCACGGCTGCGGAGAACGGTCCACCGTACTCGCTCGACGCCACCGTCCCCTCGACCAACGGGGCACGATAAGAGTGTGTGAAGTAGACGAAAACCGCTGACGTGACTCTGCGCAGCAGCCGCGATTCGCTACGAATCTCCATCTGGTTCCAGCCCACGTGCGGCGACTTGACGCCGGAAGGGAAGCGCGAACATTCGCCGGCGAACAGGCCCGCGCCCGGCGTATCCGGTGCCTCCGTACTGCCTTGAAACAGCCACTGCATTCCCACGCAGATTCCCAAGAATGGCTTGCCTTGGGAAATGGCCTCCAGCACCGGCGTGCGCAGGCACGTATTGAGAAATTCACAACGTGAAAAATGACCTACGCCCGGAACCACCACCTTCGTTGCTCCAAGGATCACTGCCGGATCAGAAGTCACTTTTGCGGTTGCGCCAAGATGCTGGAGGGCCTTCTTCACCGAGCTGATGTTGCCGGCACCGTAATCAACGATGGCAATCACAGAAGCCCCTTGGTGCTGGGCAGCATCTTGCCCAGTTGCTTGTCGCGCGAACAGGCCACGCGCAAGGCACGGGCAAAGGCTTTGAAGAGCGCTTCGATCTTGTGATGGCTGGAGCGGCCGTAAACGATCTTGAGGTGGACGTTGGCCCTTGCGCCGCGCGCAAAACCTTCAAAGAAATCGTCGACCAGTTCTGATTGCAAGTCCCCCACCAGGTGTGCGCTTACCTGAGTGTCGATCACGCAGGCTGCGCGTCCGCTGAAGTCCACCGCGGCCACGCCCAATGTTTCGTCCATGGGCATAAGGAAGTAGCCGGCACGCAGGATGCCGCGCTTGTCGCCGAGAGCTTGAGCGAATGCTTCGCCCAGCGCTATGCCAACATCTTCCACCGTGTGGTGCTGGTCCACGTCGAGGTCCCCCTTGGCTTTGAGCTTGAGATCGAATGCACCATGGCGGGCGAAAAGTTCCAGCATGTGGTCGAGAAAACGAATGCCGCTTGCAACGTCATACCGCCCTCGGCCTTCGATGGTCAGTGCCACATGGATATCGGTCTCCGTGGTAGCGCGGTGCAGGGAAGCCTTCCTCATCGCAGCACCTGCTTTTGCAAGACCTGCTTCAGCGCTGCCACCACGCGCTCCATTTCTTCCTGGGTGCCGATGCTGACGCGGACGCAGCCCCGCAGGTCCGGGCGGTCGCGCAGAGAGATGCCCTGGCGACGTAGTCCGTCAAGCAACTCTTCTTTCTTTCCGCCGAAGTCAGAAAGCAGGAAGTTCGTCTGGCTGCGCCAGCACTTGAAGCCCAGGGACTCGAGCTGCCCGCGCAGCCATTCCCGCGTGGCCTTCACTTGCTGCACATACGCGTTGACGAACGCCTGGTCGGCGAGGGCTTCAGCCAGACACTCAAGCGCAAACAGATTCACATTGAACGGCGCGCAAGCCCGCCGCAGCACGCTGAGTTGCGCTCGATCGCCCGCCAGGACGCCCAGGCGCACACCGGCAAGTCCGTAGGCTTTGGAAAAAGTCCTCGCGACAAAAAGGTTAGGGACCTTACCTACCTGATCGATCACAGTTTGTCCGCAAAAGTCGAAGTACGCTTCGTCCAACAGGACTGCGGCCTCGGGCGCCGCGGCAAGCACTTTCAGGATGTCTTCCCTGCGCGCGACCGCGCCGGTGGGATTGTTGGGATTGGTAATGATCACCATCCGTGTGCGAGGCGTGATGGCTTGCAGGATCCTCGACGCAGGAAACCCGAGGTCCGGTTCCGCCGGCACTCGCACCACGCGGGCGCCGCTGCCTTGGGCGAAGATCTCATACATCACGAATGCCGGCACCACGATGATCAGCTCATCGTTCGTGTCCAAGTAAGCGCGGCAGAGCAGATCAATGGCTTCGTCAGCGCCGTTGGTCAACAGTGTTTCCGACGGCTCGATGCCCAAGAATTCTGCGACCAGGCCCTCTCCCTGTTCGCGCGACGGATAACGCGCCAGGCTCTTCGCATCCAGGCTGCGCATTTTGGCCAGCACGCGAGGAGAGCAACCGGTGGTGCTCTCATTCATATCCAGCCGCAGGTCTTCCGCGGAACTATCGAGAGGTGAATGATATTCGCGCATCCGCAAAATGCATTCTCGGGCTTTAAGCACGTGTGCACCTCGCCCGGACAGATTCGGCGTGGGCCAAGAGACCCTCTGCCTCCGCCAGTGTGACCACGGCCGGCGCGATCCGCCCCAACCCCTGGCGGGAAAGATGCTGGATGGAAATTGCTTTCATGAAGTCTCCAACGCCCAGCCCGCCACGGAAGCGTGCTGCTCCCCCGGTGGGCAAAACATGATTGGGACCGGAGGAGTAGTCGCCCGCAGCCTGAGCCGAGTAATCGCCGACGAAGATGGAACCGGCATGGTTAACCATCGGAGCATCGCCTTCATCCACCGTAATGTGCTCGGGAGCAATGCGGTTGGCAAATTCAAACGCCTGCTCGCGCGATTCAGCGATCAGGATGGCGCCATTTCTGGCCAGGGAAGCGTGCGCTGTTTTGTTGCCAAGCGAGAACGCAGTGACTTCTTCCGCGACGGCTGCCGCCAACTTTCGCGATGTAGTGACGAAGACGGCCCAGGTATCCACATCGTGTTCCGCCTGGGCCACGAGGTCGGCAGCGATGAACTTTGGATTACCCCGGTCGCTCATGACGATTACCTCTGTCGGCCCGGCGAGGAAGTCGATGCTGCAATCGAATGCCACCAGTTTCTTGGCAGCGGTCACGAATAAGTTGCCCGGGCCCACGATCTTGTCCACGCGCGGCACGGACCCGGTGCCATACGCCAGTGCGGCGATGGCGTGCGCGCCGCCGACACAGTAGAACTCACGCACGCGTAGAAGGAACGCCGCCGCCAACGTTTCCCGGGCGGGACGCGGCGACACTACGCGGATCTCACCAACGCCGGCCACTTGAGCGGGAATCACCGTCATCAGCAGAGTAGAAGGCAAAGGATAGCGTCCACCAGGTACGTAGCATCCCACCGAGCGCAGCGGGCGCAGAATTTGACCCAACTCGATTCCGGGGAGAGCCGATTTTCTCCATTCTTGCGGTTTCTGCCACTCGCAGTATTGTCTTATGTTTGCGGCAGCAACCTTCAAGGCATGCCTGAAGTCATTCCCGGCTCCGTCCCAGGCGTGCTGCAACTCGGCTTGGGACACCCGCAGGGTTTGCTTGGCCGCTAGCTCGTCCCATTTCTCAGCGTAGCGGCGAAGCGCGCGATCACCATTCTTGCGGACGTCGTTAACGATCCGGCGCACTGTCCTTTCCACTTTGGCCAAGCCTTCCGCGCCGCGCTTCTCGAGTTTGCGCAGGAAAGCTTCGGCGCCGCGGCCGCTGAGCATGCGCATCAGAGCACCACCTTGTTCAGCGGATATTCCACAATTCCTTCCGCGCCCGCCGCTTTGAGTTTGGGCATGATCTTCCAGGCTGTGGTCTCCTCGATAATGGTGTTCACCGCTACCCAATCACCGTCGCTCAGAGGAGAAATGGTAGGCTTCTGCAGCGCCGGCAACACGGCCAGCACTGCAGCCAGCCCTTGCTTGCGAACGTTGAGCATCAGGCCCACACGGCCCTGTGCGTAGATGGCGCCACAAAGCATCAGGGCCAGGTTTTGGATTTTGTTGCGCCTTTCCTGATCGGTCCAGGCCTGCTTGTTTACGATGAGCTGCGTAGAAGATTCCATGACGGTCTCAACGATGCGCAGGCGGTTGGCGCGGAGTGAGCTCCCGGTTTCAGTGACTTCCACGATGGCGTCGGCCAGGGTGGGCGGTTTGACTTCGGTGGCGCCCCAGGAGAACTCGACCTTCACCGGAATGTTGCGCGCGGCAAAGTAACCGCGCGTCACGTTCACCAGTTCCGTAGCGACGATCTTTCCTGCGAGGTCTTCCGCCCGCTGAAAGGCGGAATCTTCAGGAACAGCCAGCACCCAGCGAACTTTTCCTAAACTCTGCTTGGCGTAGACCAGCTCGGCGGCGGTGGCTACGTCCAGACCGCTTTCAACAACCCAGTCCTTTCCGGTGAGGCCGCAATCGAGGACGCCGTGATCCACATAACGCGCCATCTCCTGCGCGCGAATCAGCATGCATTCGATCTCGGGATCGTCAGTGGCCGCAAAGTAGGAGCGGCTGTTGGTGGAGACGTTCAGGCCAGCGCGCTTGAACAGCGCGATGGTCGAATCCTGCAAACTTCCTTTAGGGATGCCGACGCGCAGTTTCATTTGAGCGCCTCCGCTTGCTTAACGAGCAGTGGCTCGGTGAAGCAGGACTTCGTGCCCGTGTGGCAAACCAGCCCGTCGCCTTCCACATGCACGCGGAAGAGCAGTGTGTCGCGGTCGCAGTCGGTGGCGGCAGAAAGCACGCGCAGGCGATTCCCGGAAGTTTCGCCTTTCATCCACAGTTTCCTTCGCGTGCGGGAATAGAACGTGACATACCCAGTGCTGGCAGTAGCGGCCCAGGCCTCAGAGTTCATGAATCCGACCATCAGCACTTCGCCGGTCGAGTCTTCCTGAACGATCGCGGCCACCAGGCCGTCCATTTTGTCAAAGTCGATCTGCATGTTGTCTCACTTTGCGGCACAGCCCCGGGGTCCCCAGCCCGCGCCGCTCTTGCGCGGCTGGGGTGGAGGCGCCTCGGCTGTGCGATCTATAGCGCCAAAATAAAAAACCCGCCGATTTTCGTCTCGGCGGGTCTTCAATCTCTATGATTGCGCTTATCTCTAGCTGGCCTCCGCCGACACGTGCCCTGCGTGATGATGGTGATGGCGGTGATGGATGCCGAGCAGAGTCATTGCCCGTCCAATGTACTTACCTCAGGGTGGTTTGTCAACCGCTTTCCCGAAGCACTTGCCACCCCGCTGCGTCTGCGTGGCGTGTGTTTAAATCAAAGCTGTGCTGCGTTTGCGTGAGATGCGTCAGGAATTCCGGCCTATGCTGCGGCTGGCAACGCCGCTGGCGCTGACTGAACTCGGCTGGCTGGCCATGGGTTTTGTGGACACGGTGATGGTCGGCCGTTTGCCAGACAGCGCCACGGCAATCGGAGCCGTGAGTTTGGGGACAACGCTCTTCTATACCATCGGCATCTTCGGGAGCGGCATCATGCTCGGCCTGGACACACTGGTGGCCCAGGCCTACGGCGCCGGCAAGCTCGAGGAGTGTCATCGCACGCTGTGGAACGCGCTGTACATGGCCCTGATGCTCTCTCCGGCGGTGATGATCGCCGTTCTGGCCTGCCTGCCTCTCTTTCCACGTTTCGGATTGTCGCCCGCGCTCGTGGCCGCGACCGTCCCGTTTCTGAAGGCGTTGATCTGGAGCACACTGCCACTGGTCCTTTATTTTGCTTTGCGGCGTTATCTACAGGCTATGAACATTGTGAAGCCCGTGGTGTTCACGCTGGTGTCCGCCAACTTGGTGAACCTTGTGGGGAACTGGGTCCTTGTCTACGGACATCTCGGCATGCCGGCGCTGGGCGTGGCGGGCAGCGGATGGGCCACCTGCATTTCCCGCGTGTACATGGTCACGGCGTTAGCGGCCGCGGCAGTCTATTACGACCGCCAGCGAAACAGCGGACTGTGGCGCGCGTCGCGACGCATGGAACTCCGCCGGATGGCGGAGCTGTTGCGTCTGGGATTGCCGGCAGCCTCGCAACTCCTGGCTGAAATCGGTGCTTTCACCATGGCGACTTTTCTGATCGGCCGCCTGGGCGCGCTGGCGCTCGCGGGGCATCAGATTGCTCTCAACGTGGCCAGCTTCACCTACATGGTGCCGCTCGGAATCAGCTCTGCGGCGGCGGTACGCGTCGGCCAGGGCCTTGGGGCCCGCGACGTTCATGCCGCAGCGCGTGCCGGTTGGACTGCCTTGTTCTTCGGCGCGTGCTTTATGTCCTTTGCCGGGCTGATGTTGCTTAGCTTCGCCCGCCCCATCGCCCGCATCTATACGCCGCAAGCCGAAGTGGTGCGCGCCGGCGCCGTATTGCTGATGGTGGCCGCCATCTTCCAGTTGTTTGACGGCCTGCAAGTGGTAGCCACCGGCGCGCTGCGCGGCGCCGGAAACACGCGTACACCCATGCTAGCCAATTTGTTTGGCTACTGGGCGGTCGGATTGCCATTGGGCGCGCTGCTGTGTTTCCACTGGAGGCTCGGCGCGCCGGGCATGTGGATAGGACTGTGCGCGGCGTTGATGCTGATCGGCAGCGTGCTGGCGGTGGTGTGGCGGCGAACCGTCAACGCCTCCGCGAAGGCTGCCGCTCCGATCAGCGCATAGCCAATCAGACGCATCACGGTTATCAAGGAGAAAAAAAGGCGGGTCCGAAGACCCGCCCTTTGGTTTGGCACGTACCGCTAGAAGCGGACGCGGAACGCAAGCTGGAGCTTGCGTTGCTGGCCGATGGTTGTAACTGCGGGATCACCCATGCTGCTGGCAAACGCTCCATATAGCGGGTTGAGGAGGTCGGGGCTCAGTTTGCCGTGGGTTAGATCGCTAATGTGCAGCACCTTCCCATTGGTCCCGACGTAACTGCCGTTGGGACGCATGCAGTTGGTGCAATTGAAGAAGCTTGGCTTCAGGGAGACGACATTGCCATCAGGGTCTCTGTTGACGGCCATATCCATTACAGCCAGAGCATCGTTGGTGTTGAAGTTCTGCCAGTTCGAGTGGTTAAACACGTTGATGGCGTCAAACTCCAGCTCCAGCTTCACGGTCTCGCTGCGGGCGATGCGGAACTGCTTCTTCAACGAAATATCGTTGTTGAAGAAACCGGAGCCGCGCGCAGCGTTTCTTTCCGCACTGCCGTTGACAAGCTGAAAGTCGACGATCTCGCCTGACAGCGCATCCGCAGCACCCTTGGTGCTGGCAGAGCCAGGGGCGACGAACGTGTTCACAAAGGACGCGCACTGCGTCGGAGTGAAACCGGAGGATGTGCAGATGGCCATTGAAGCGGGGCTGCCGCTGAACAGCGCGTTCGATCCGGTAAAGGAAGCGATACCGGCGCTGGAAATGGTGCCGTCGGGGAGGATATTGGGACGCTGTTGCGTCTCATTACCCGCACCGAAGAAGCGGCCATTGGAAAAGCCGGCTGTGCCCGTGGACAGCGGATACGGACGGCCGGTTTGGTACTGGCCAACGATACCCAATGTCAGGTCGTTGGTGAACCAGCGCACGACGTTCCGGTTCGTCAGCCTTCCCGAGTCAAGCACGACTTTGAGATTGGCCATGTGCCGTATGTCGTTGAAGGCCGGCCCCAGTTCAGCGCGGATGTTACGCGGATCGCCAGGCTCAGACAGGCCGAAAAAGTCTTCGGCGGAGGTGAGCAGGTGCGACCAGGTGTAACTTGCGTCAACCTGCACATGGTTGGACATGCGCTTGGTGACGCTTGCCAGCATGCCGTTGAAGTGAGAGGTACGCGTGTTTTCGTTCGTACGAACGGCTGTGAATCGAGAGTCGGGCCGGTTTCCGAAATAGAAGAAGCCGGGGTGCGCCGGATCTGCGATCACCGGAGCAGCGTTGACGTCCCGCTCGCCGAAGAGACCAAATCCAAACTGCCCGATGTACTGCAGTTGAGCGACAAGCGTTCTGCTGAACTGGTGTTCAACGGACAGGTTGAACATGCGGAGTTCGGGGTTCTTGAGGTTCGGCGAGATGGGACGCACACGTCCGCACGACGGCGGGCAAGCGACTCCGGGCAGGTTTGCCGGATTCGGAGCGTTGGGGAACGCTGCCACGATGGCCGCCCAGTTGGAAGCGGTGTTGTCCACGGCTGCGGTTTGCAGGTTCACGCCGTCGAAGTTCAGAGAGTCGAGAACGACGTTGTTAAAGGCCAGCATCGTGACCTCAGCTGCACTGGCCTTCACGATCGTGCCCGGCCGGACTTCCCAGCTGATGCCCAGACGCGGCTGCCAGTTGTTGCCGTCCGAAGAGCAGGCCGGAATGATGCCATTGCCCTGGAAGCAGCTGCCGCCGGGGCCCTTGACGGTGCCACCCTTGAAAGCGCCCGCTTCATAGTCGTAGCGGAGGCCGTAGTTCAAGATGACATGGTGGCCGAGCTTCCACGTATCCTGGACATAAAATCCGTAAATGTTGTCCTTGGAAGTGACAGCCGCCGGTCCGACGCCGTACGTGAACGTGGTGGGAGTCGTCGGACCCGTGAAGTCACCCCACTGCCCGAAGTGGAACTGCTGGAAGAGAGAGAACCAAGGGAAGTAGCTGATGTTGAAGCCTGTCTTCCAGGTGTGGTTCCCGTGAGACCAGCTCACGCTATCCGTGTACTGGTAACGTTTTTGGAGTCCACCCTGAGGGCAGCAGAAGGCTGCTCCGGTATAGAAACCCGGATGCTGCTGTCCAGGCAAGGTTGTCTTGTCGGGAGTGGACGTCAGGGTGCGGCTCCAGTAAAAATGCGCCTCGTTAACCAGGGTTGGCGTCAGGTTGGAAACTAGTCCTGCGTTCAATCCATTCACGTGCGCTACGTTCGAAACCAGCGAGTCCGGAGTGATATTTGTGCCGGTCTGCACGACCAGGTTGTCCTGGAGAATGCGGTCCACGTTGTACCGGAAGTTTAGGTTCTGGGTGGCCGAGATGTGCCAGTCAATCTTTCCCGAATAAAGAAGGTTGTTGGTTGGCTGGGTCAGAACGTTGGACGTGGTAGGCGTCGCGATGCTCAAGGGAAAACTTTGCCGGCTCAGCTCGTAACTTCCGAACCAGAACAGTTTGTCCTTGATGAGCGGGCCGCCTATAGTGAATCCGCCTTCCTTGCGATTGAACGGAGCGCGCGGACAACCGGCGATATCTGTGCCACCATTGTGCGGGCATCGGCTGTCGGCAACTTTCTCCGTCGCGACATCGAACAGGCTCAAGTTGTAAAAGGGATCTGAGGCAGCGAGATTGCGTCCGCGGAACAGCATATGACCTTCACCATGGACCGCGTTTGTGCCTGACTTCGTGACCGCGTTGATAATCAGCCCGCCGGCTTGTCCATACTCGGCGTTGTAGTTGTTGGTGAGGACCTGGAATTCCTGGATCTCGTCTACAGAAGCGCCGACGCCATCGCGTCCTGAAACCATCTGATCGGTGATGTTTGCGCCGTCCACGTTGTAGAGGTTGCCACGATTGCTAACGGAACCCGGACCCACAAGGTCGTTGCTCATCGAGTTGATGTCGGATTTGACCCCGGGAGCGCCGAGTGCTAGTTGCGCGAAATCGTTAACTCCACCGCTGATCGCTGAAAACGTGGGGAGTTTTTGCATGTCAACTTCGGTGACGGACGTGGAAACGTCTGTCTTAGTGGTTTCGATCAGCGGCGACTGAGCCGTCACTTCCACGGTCTGGGATGAACCGGCTACCGCCAGCTTGAAGTTTAAATCTCGCTGTTCGCCGACATTCAGCTTGATATCTTTAGCTTCCCCGGCACTGAATTTCGATGCTTCAGCCTTCACGTTGTAGGTGCCCGGGGGCAGGTTGGGGAGGGTGTAATTGCCGGTGGAGGTCGTGTTCACGCTACGCCCGACGCCGGTTGCGACGTTAGATGCCGTCACCTTGGCGCCGGCGATCATTGCTCCCTGGGGATCAGCGACCTGGCCGGTGATTGTGGCCGTTGCCGCGCTTTGCGCGGACGCCAGAATCGCCGGCAGGCAACAGATTAGGGCGACTGAAAAAAGAACTAACAAACGCCTCATGTAATTCTCCTTGGAACTCCTGTTGTAGGAAGGTTGGAAGATGAACTACTTCCGTCACGAAAACGACTTAGTGGCAGAAGGTCAAAGCATGCTTTGCTCAACTCAGTAGCGCAGTTTGCAAAAAAATAAGGCAGCGAACGCTGCAAGAGTATTGCAAGTAAGCTGCCTCTCTGGATTTGTCGTTTGAAATCAGGCTCTTACGCAAAATTCACACAGCCATAGTTCCCAGATTGCGGATTTTTCGCGTGGTTACCCTTCTGTTTTTGGAATAAATCGCGAGAAAAAACCTGATTCACTTCAAGAAGATGGTGAGCTGGCGATACTGGCAATGCGATTTGTCAGGCGTTTTACCGAATACGGCAGCGGATTGCTGGGCGCCCAACCGGGAGCCAGCTCTAGCCGGGAATGGTTGGTTTGCGGGCAGGAAAGCTCACGGAAGGTCACCCGATCCGGCGGCAGGAAGCAGGGCAAGCACGGCCAGTTTCGTGTTTGTTCCGGCAAGCGGGCGGTTGGGGAATTGACTCTTCCGATACCTTTTCCGCGGACGACCTGGCAAGGCCCGCATGAAGGTTGTGTCCCACGCCTACGTGATTTGACCGCGTTTCATTCGGAATTCGTCCTGTTTCTACCCATACGCCCGAGTGAAAAATGGCGCAAAAACTTCGGTACATGCACCAACGACATAGCCGAGTAAGGGAAAGCACTGAACGAAAGGACCACGTAACTCGCTAAGATGGTGCAGCAAATTGACCCAGTGCGGTTTCCTAGCGAGGCGAGAATCAGAACATGACAAACATTTATGACGCGATAAAAGAGAAAGAAAACCAAATCGCGATTTTCCAAGCACAGATTTCCGGACTCCAAGCCGAGATCGAGGCCCTTCGGGTGGCAGCCCGCATCCTCGAGGGCGGCGGCCAGCCGGAAGCGGCGCGTCCGGTAGCGGTGCAAGCTGCGGCCGGCGGAGACAAGAACAAGCAGCGGGTTTGGCCGTAGAAAGCGGCCGGACCCGTTTTGACCGCCTCCGTATACTTGAGGCGTGAGCAGGTTTCGTGGCGGCGCGCCGAGGGCAACGGCGTGCCGTGGGCCCTTGCAAGGAGAAGAACGGCTTTCAGGACGGCGCAATCATGGCAACGCAAGTTTCCGATACTGGCAGCAAAACGAGAGCGCGCGGAGCAGCCGACGAGCTGGCTGTGATAGCCCAGCGCGCCCAGGCGTTCACCAATGCGTCCGGCACTGCCATCGCCTTGAGCGAAGGCAACGCCGACGAAATCATCTGCCGCGCCCGTAGCGGCTCCAGCGCCCCGGACGTCGGCACGGCCCTGCGGGTTGAAGGGTCGTTCACCGGATTGTGCATCCAAAGCGGCAAAGAGCTGCGCTGTGACGACGCCGAAACCGATACTCGAGTGGATACTGGCGCGATCCGCGCGTTGGGAATCCGCTCTATGGTGGTAACGCCGATCAAGGATGACAACCGCGTTGTGGGTGTGCTAGCCGTTTTTGCGCCGACGGCGCATGCCTTCACCATCACCCACGTTGCCGTCTTGAAGACCATGGCGGACCAGATTTCCATTTTGCTGCAGAAGGAACGCAAAGCACGGGAAGAAGGCGTGCAGCCTGAGCCGGCGCGTCCACCGGCCCCCGTGAGCGTGCCTAAGCCGGTAGCCTCGGCCCCAATCCAGCCGCCCCCGGTTGTGATCAAGCCGGCTGCCTCACCCAGCCAGCGGGCGTCGTTTCCGGTGGTTTCGAAAGTGGAGCCGATCAAGGCTTCCCCCGTCGCTGAGGAAATCGCTTTGCCGGCGGCGCTCCCCAAGAAAGAAGAAAAGCGGGGCGAGAACAGGCATGAAGCTCGTGCCAGCTTGAGCAGTTTTGAAGCCGCAGCTGGAGAGGGAAAGAAATTCCCCAAGAACATGGTGATTCTGGGCGTAGCGGCCTTGGCGATTGGCGGCGCATCGTTCTATGCCTATCGCTCCATGCACAAAACAGCTTCGCCAGCACCAACCGCACATGCACCGGAGACGCCCAGCACAGTTGTCCCACCGCCGGCCTCAGGCGCAGGCAACAGCGTTCAGCCCTCTACCCCAGCCGCCATTCCGGCTAATACTGCCGCCCCGGCCAACGTTGCTCCCAAGCCTGTCGAGTTAAGCGCAGCCGACAGGAGAAATTCGGATCGGAGTGCCGCTAAGAACGTTCCGCCGCCGGCTGCAGCGGCTCCAGCCCCGGCTCCCGTTTCTGCTCCGCCGGAAAAGCGGACCCCAGCTGCCGTGGCAGTTTCCTCTGGCACGTCTAAGATTGCCAGCTCCGAAAGCGCGCCGGCGAGCTCGGATGCTGCCCCAGTCCTGAACGTAGCTGCGGGCAGCGTTCCCACAGCTCTTACGTCTTTGACCAAGCCGGTTGCTTCGTCCACGCCCTCCATGATTTCGCAATCGGATCTCGAGCCGGTGCAGGTGACGAAGAGAGTGGCTCCGCTGTATCCGCCCATCGCCAAGGCTCGCCGTCTGAGCGGCACTGTGACGGTGCAATTCGTGGTTAGCAAAGAGGGCAAAGCGACTAATCTGCAATTTGTCAGCGGGCTGCCTGTTTTCCGCGATGCCGCATTTGACGCCGTGAAGCAGTGGCAATTCAAACCAGCCAAGCTGAACGGACAGATCATCGAACAGACCCAGCAGGTCGAAATGAAGTTCACGCCGCAGTAGGGTTCCAGCCAATCGAAGAAAAGCGCATCTGCGGATGCGCTTTTTTTTGTGCCAGTTCGAATCCAGCTTCAGGATTCCGTCGCCGGGACGCTGGCGCGCGAACGCGTCCGCGCAATCAGCCAGCTCGCCCCGCGGTACGCCAGCAAACCAGCCAGGACGAAACCGTAGGTCAGGGGACGCCGCAAGTCGGCTTTCACCAGCCAGATGAAATGGACAACCCCGGCGGCGGCACTGAAGTAGATGAGCCGGTGCAATTGTTGCCAGCGCTTCCCGCCCAGGCGGCGGATCCAGCCTGCGGTGGAAGTCAGGGCCAGGGGCAATAATAGCGCCCACGCCGTCATCCCGGCGGTGATGAACCTGCGTTTGGCGATGTCATGCAGCATCTCCTGGACGTTGAAAAACTTGTCCAGCCAGACAAAAGTCATCAGATGCAGGCTGCCGTAAAAAAATGCAAACAGCCCCAACATGCGCCGAAAGCGAACCAGCCAGGGCAAATGCGTGAGCTTGCGCAGCGGCGTGACCGACAGTGTGATCAGCAGAAACGTTAGCGTCCACTTGCCGGTAGATCGGGTAATTACATCCACCGGATTGGCTCCAAGCTGTTCGTGAAAGCCCTTCCATACCAGGACGCTCAAAGGAGCCAGACACAACAGGAACACCGCAACTTTCAGGGCTCGTACCACCGCCAGCGAAGGAGATTTCATCAGTAGTACTTCTGCAAGTCCATGCCGGAGTAAAGACCAGCCACCTGGTCGGCGTAACCGTTGAACATCAGCGTGCGCTGCTTGGCTGCAAAGATGCTGGCTCCAATCTTCCGTTCGGAGGCCTGGCTCCAACGGGGGTGGTCCTTGGTGGGATTCACGTTGGAGTAAAAGCCGTATTCGTCGGGGGCCATCTGGTTCCAGGTAGTGGGCGGCATGTAGTCAGTGAAACTGATGCGCACAATGGCCTTGATGCTCTTGAACCCATACTTCCAGGGCACGGCCAGGCGCAGCGGCGCGCCGTCAACGTTGGGAAGAACCTCGTCATACAAGCCCACCACTAAAATCGCCAGGGGATGCATGGCTTCGTCCATGCGCAAGCCTTCCACGTAGGGCCAGGGAAGTACATCACGTCTTTTTTGGTTGGGCATCTGGTCGGGGGCTTTGATCGTTTCGAAGGCCACGAACTTTGCTTTGCCCAGAGGCTCGGCCTGATTGATCAATGCGCTCAAGGGGAACCCCACCCACGGGATTACCATGGACCATCCTTCCACGCAGCGATGGCGGTAAATACGTTCCTCCAGCGGCGCCAACTTCATGATCGAGTCGATGTCCAGAGTCTTGGCCCGCTTCACGTGACCGTCAATCTTCACGGTCCATGGCCGGGTACGGAAATTCCGAGCAAGCCCGTTCGGCTCATACTTGTCGGTGCTGAATTCGTAGTAATTGTTGTAATTGGTGATGTCTTTGAACGAAGTGGGCTTTTCCGTGGTACTGAACTGGCTCTTAACAATGCCGCTCAGCTTCACGCCGTCAGCCGCGACCGGCTGATCGATCTCGCTCGACGTGCGCAGGTAATAGCCGCCGGCTAATGCTGCTCCGGTGGCAACTGCGCCAAACATGAACTTACGCCGGCTCAGGTACTGCGACTTGGGCGTGATCTCAGAGGATGGTATGTCGTCAGGCTTCTTAATCAGCATATTCCTTAGTCTATTGTAGCCAGGGCCCCTCTGGATTGGACGGCTGACAAGCCGTCTACGCTCCAGATGAATCGTCCCCGGCAAAGATACACTCAACGTACGACTCCGGAAGCAGAGTGGATTTCATGCTTGACGCAACACCACGCAGGTCCCGCCTCGTCGGGCCTTTCCTGCATCTTTCGCCGGCTCTTCGCTCATTGTGAGTGGTACTTGCCGTCGCTCCTCTCGACTGGCGGGCGGGCGTCGTGGCCGTTGCGCTCGACCAGGTGACCTCGCTAGATCGAGCTCGGGATTTATTGCTCTGGAAGAGTATGTTCCACACTTTTATTTTCGGAACCGAGAGCAGCCGCGATCATGGGCCGCAGAGAAGAGTGTGTTGTAAATGATACACATTATCGGCAAATTTGGTTACGACCGCATTTTTACTTGAAAGGTGGGCAGAAAAATTACTTTGCCGCGGAAAGTAAAAGCTTGCTGCGAAAAGAATCAACAAATCCTGTTCTCTAGCAACCAACGGGAAAAGGGACGAATCATTTGTAGCGTGAGGAGGACTGACTCATGATTAAGAAGTGGATAGTGGCGGGAGCTTTGACATTTCTTGTGGCCATCTCCGCCGTGGCCCAGACGACCGAGGCTCCGAAAGCTGAAATCACCGGCGAGTATTCGTACCTGCGCTTTAATCCCACGTTGCCTGCACTGACCAACCGCAACTTCAACGGCGGCGGCGTGGATCTCTCTTATTTCTTTCTTCCCATGATAGGTTTCAAGGCGGAGTTGCTCTTTTACGGGAGCACGGATTTCACCACGGTTTTTCCCGCGACCACAACCTCCAAAGGCTTCGTTCCTGCTGGGACCTATACCGCCAATGGCAGCTTCCAGTCCTACCAGTTTGGCCCCATTGTCAAGGCCCGTTACAAACACTTTGAGCCTTTTGGACAGATACTGTTCGGTGTTGGCCACACTAACGCCTACGCTAACCTCACCAAAATTATCCGCGCGGCACCAGGAGCTACGCTTCAGGTACAGGACAGCCAAACCCCGTTCGTGATGACGGTGGGCGGCGGCATTGATATACCCGTCAAGCCCAACATTGCCATCCGGGTCGCCGACATTGATTACATGCTGACGCGGTTTACCAACCCTTTGACTTCAACCAACAACCAGAACAACTTCAAGTATTCAGCCGGCGTACAGTACCGGTGGGGAGCTAAGTAGCCCGCAATGCATAGGGCAGTCCATTGCTGAACGCGTAAT
>DATFXI010000224.1:0-5967 GCA_035316085.1 Candidatus Angelobacter sp. | reverse complement strand
TTCGACAGTGGAGCAGCTGACGTCCGTGGAAATCGCCCAGGTGCTGAGCATTCCCGAGTCCACCGTCCGCGGAAAGCTCCTGCGGGCACGGCAGATGCTCAAAGAAAAGATCCAGACGCTGATGGAACGGAAACAGAAAGGCGGAGTGGGAGTATGAACCTTCAAGAACAGGAACGTGGTCGCGCCGCCGAAGAATGGCTGGACCAGGCCATCGGACATTTACGCAGCGCCGGGCCGCGCGCTGGTCTGGAGAAACGCATCCTGGCCGGCTTGCAGGCGCACGCGGAGCAGCGACGCCGGCGATGGACATTCGCGGTGGCCGCATCAGCTGCGGCGGTGCTGGTGAGTGCGGTTGTGGCCAGCTGGCCACGATCCAGACCGGAGGCAACGCCGAGCTTGGTTCAGAAAACAACACCTGTGACGCCAATCAGCAGCGCTCCCGGGTTGCCGGCGATGAACGAAGTCAAGCGAGCGCTGAAGCCGAGCGATTCCCAAGTCCGCAAACTTCGTGAGGTTGAAACTGCGAGCGTGGAACGGCGGCCCATCCTCAAGCCAACGATCGAGGCCCGCGAGGCTACGTTCCCATCGCCGGCTCCCCTGAACGAGCAAGGCAGGCTCTTGCAGGCTTATCTTCGCCAGACGCCGCCACAACAACTGGCGTTGGTAGCAGCGCGACAGCCCTCACTATCGTCGCTGGAAAGTGAAGACCTCAGTATCGCTCCTTTGCAAATCGCGGACCTGACTCCCAAAGCAGAGGCGACAAAAGATCAAGACCCGAAATAGAGAGGACACGTATGACGCCCCAAATCAGGCAAGTACTCGCCGTTGCACTTTTCATCGCGACTCTGTTCTCATCCGCGCCGCGGCTCGCTGCTCAGCAAGAAGACGCGAAACAGAAGGTGGCGCAGGAAAAAGGCGACAAGGAGACCGCCGACAAGGCGGCGCCGGATTGGATGCAAATCACCACTCAGCCGGTCCAACTGAGGCCCAGAACCGGCACGATTAGCTTGCGCCTGGACGGGGACAGCCGCGCCATCTATGAGGCCATCGGCAAGCAGGGGGGAATCAGCGTGCTGTTTGATCCGGACTACATACCACGGACCATCCACGTGGACGCCAACAAAGTTTCGCTCAATGATGCTCTGCAGATTGTGGCCGCGGAGTCACGGACGTTCTGGCGGCCGGTGAACAGCGACACCATCTTCGTGGCGCAGGACACCCAGGCCAAGCGCCGCGAGTTCGAGCAGAGCGTCTACAAGACCTTTTATCTGACGAACGTGTCGCAGCCTAGCGACATCCAGGACGTAGTGAACGCGCTGCGCACTATTCTCGAGATCCAACGCATACAGCAGATTCCCGCTCTGGACGCGATCCTGGTGCGGGGCACGCCGGCGCAAATCGCTCTGTCACAGAAGATCATTGACGACGTGGACAAGGCGCGCAAGAAATACGGCGGCGACTACAGGCTTGAGTTCAAGATCAGCGAACTGGAAGACGGCAAGAGGCTGAATTCGCGGAACTATACGCTGCTGATCTATCCCCACGAAACGGGCAAGCTGCGCATCGGAACCCAGGTACCCATCCAAACCGGAGACGGCAAGTTCACCTACACCGATGTCGGCCAGAACATTGACTGCCAGATACGCGCGGAGAGCGAGCGCATGGTGGGCGTCAATGTGGACATGGACTTCTCCAACTTCGGCACGACTGAACAACTGCGGACCGCGGGTGGCGCCACCAGCGGCAATCCCGTGCTGCAGCGGTTCCGCATCACCACCAAGACCGATCTCGAGCTCGGCAAGCCGACCGTTATCAACACCTTTGACGATCCCAGCAGCAAGCGTACGTACCAGATCGAAGTAACGGCCACGAGAGTCCGGGAAAAGGAATAAGGATGCCCACGGCCCTTGTCCATGGGGAGTTTCCTCACTCCAGGATCAAGGGCCCCTTTGCTTTCTGAGGCAAAACGAACCTAGTCGTCACCGTGCCGGTGAGAAGCGCTCGCCGACCGGACATTTTTCTCGTTCGGACGATTGGAGACAGTCAGGCTTCCCTTCCGAACCTCGCTGCCATAAGCTGCGGTGATGGTCACCTTCTCGGCCGCACCGTGCACGTGGTATACAGTCACGGGGAATGTGACCGTGGACTTTCCTGCCGGAACCAGTACGCTCTCCGGCACTGACGCCACGGTGCGGTCATTACTTGAGAGAAAGATCACCGCGCCGCCATCTGGCGTCTCCGGCGCCGGCGCCGAAAGAGTGATGGTGCCTTCCGCTTTCTGGTTATTGAGGACTGCGGCCGGCTCGATCTTCATCGCGGTCAGCGTTGGGCACTTTGGACATATCGTGGGTATGTGGAACGCAGCATCAAACGCGTCCAAGTGCACGCTGGCCATGTTGGGCGCGACTTCGATCGCGATCTTGTAGAGCCCGCCTCCGGCGTCCACGGGCTTGGCATCCACGCGACAAGAGTCTTTGGGCGCGCAGGTGGCGAGAGTGTTTCGGCCTGGACCCAGCAGATTCCCGGCCGAGCCCGCGGGCGTTATCGCCACATCAAATTTCCTCCACCCATTGGCGACCTGGGCAGGCGCGCCGGGGGAGACTTTGCTCGATTTTGGATCTACGCCTGTGTCCATATAAAACGACTGCATCAGTTCCCGATGGGTGGTGCAGCCACCGGCCGTGAGGTCAAACATGTAGCGCAGTTTGTAGGGTCCATCCGTCTTCCCCAACCCGGTCAATTCAGCCGTCCAATAGAAATTGCGTGGGTACAGGTCGCCGTGGGTTCCATCGTCGTAGAGCGGGAACGTGGTCTTGGCGGTGGGAATGGTGATACCGGACAGGGCCACCGTGCGCGCATCAATGCGGTCCTGGTCGATGGTACGAGAATCCCCCAGACCCTTGCGGGCCAACAACGTGCCCACACCGATGGTGGGGTACTCGACCTCAACTCTAGCATTCACCTTGTCCCAGCCGCCGCGGCGGACGTAAGAGGGAAGCATACGGACTTCCGCGATCGGTTCTTCGCCGGTCTTCCACTTCACCTCCCGGTTATGCGGCGAAAGTTTGCCCAGGCTGTTGCCGAGAATGTCGGCAAACCATTTCTGGTCTTTGCCGTCATTGATCTTTGCACCTACCGCTCCCACCTGCGCATTCGATAGCGCCTGGATCGAGCCTCCCGTTAACCCGTAGGTAAAGACCGGATAGCCGTGGTTCACCAGCTTCAAAGCACGGTCAACCAGATTTCCGCTTGCGACGATGGCGGTCCAGTTGTCTGGTTCGGCCGGGCGGACGCCTGTGCATTCAAAGATGATTCCACGAGACCTGACGCGCGTGTCGGTGATAATGGCCCGCTGGCCCTGGCAAAGCAGGCGGCTCAAAAGCGGGTCGTAGGACCGGCGCTCGTCTTTGCCCATTTGGGCGTAAACGATCAGGTCCCACGTGCTCGGCTTCAGCGCGCTGGTAAATTCCAGATCGGTTGCAGCGGTGGTCACCGCGCCAATACTGCCGGCCTGCTTGTCGCGATTAAGCGCGTCAAGATAGACCGACTGTGCCGTCCGCCTTCCCTGCTCATAGTAGAGGACGCGCTTGCATCCTTGCGGGCAAAGGCGATGGATCTCGCGCCGGACCAAGGCCGTGCCGGCCTTGGGGTCAGCGAACGCGTCGGTTACGAAGCCGTTGACGTAGAGGTGATGCGGGCGAATGATCTGGCCCCGCCAGGTCCCGGAGACCACGCCACGGTAGGGCAGCCGCACCCGGGAGAAGTGCCACAGATGTTGCCGCGAGCTCTGGACCGCGGGATCGCCGGCCAAGACCAGGTCACCGTTGGGACTGTCCACTATAAGAGTGAGATCGCCGGGAGTCACTGGAACGTTCCACCCGGAAGTGAAAGTGAGCATGGAGTCACCGCAACCCGAATACTTGAACGGCTTGGTGGCTGGCTGGCTCGCCGGCAACGTGCCCTTGGGATCCACCAGGAGGAACTCGCTCGACAGCTCGGCGAAGGCCTTGGCGAAGAAGTCCTTGAGGTCATTTCCCGGAGTGTTGGGGTTCTGCATGTAAATGCCGCCTTGACGTTCCGCCAGCAGGGTCAAGAGCGGTCCGTTGAGATCGGCGCCGCTGCCAAAGCCGACCGAAACCAGCTGGGTGAAGGCCAGATTGTCGTAGTTGAACTGAGGGCCGAAGCACTGGTTGCCGCAGGTCCCGCCGCTGGCTCCGGAAGGCTGAAGACAGGGAGGGACGTTTTCCACGCCGTCGGTCATCACCAGGATGGCTTTGCGGGCATTGGTGCCCGCCGGACTGGTGAAGCCCGAACATGTTCCGCCTGGACACAAGATGTCAACCGCCTTTTGCAATCCTTTGGCGATGGCGGTGCAGCCGGTGGCGCCGGTGGCAGTGATGTTGGCGATCGCGGTCTTTAAGGGCCCGCCGGGATCACGCAGATGCGTATCCACGTTGGTCATGGCCATGTCGATGGTGGCGTTGTCCGAATAAGAGACCACGCCGAGACGGTTGACCTGGCCGTCGGTGCGGTTGGTGTCCATCAGGTCGGCAAAGTTGTCCACGGCGTTGAGCGCTGCTTGCAGTTTAGTGCCGCCTCCCGAATCCGGCTGGCTCATGCTGCCGGAGCGATCGATCACCAGAACCACGTCCACCGCTTTCTGGTCTTGCCAGGCGCGCACCACGTCGTCAAGCGCCTGGTGCAGCCGCCAGAACATGGGGTCCCGCGGCGAACACTTGGAGGTAAACGAATCATGGTTGTAACAGGACGGACAATCGGCGTCGGCGGTTGCGACATGCATAATGCCATGGAAGTAGTTGTCCATGAGCTTGGAGATTTCATCCGCGTTCTGGAACTGGTCCAGCGAGGTATAAGGAAAACTAACAAAGGTGCCGACCGGCGCGGGCGGTGGCGGCGCCTGGCACGACGAACTGGGCGCGCTGGGGCAGGCTGCCGGGCCGCCGCCCGGCCGGAATAGACATTGCGGGAAAGCAACGCATTCCGGACAATGTTTGCCCGCGGGACGGGGCGTAGCCGGACTTCCGCCGAACGTGGCGGAGAGGGTAGGACCACAGCCCGGAGGACTGGTTGTTCCGGAAGGCGCGGTGCCGATGGGTTCCACCATGCCGGGACACCACTCCAACGACTCGATGGGCGAAATGGGCAGGGCCCGCCTCCAGGCGTTGAAGTCAAACGTGAATTGCCGGTGAAATGCATACCAGCGAGCGCTGCGTCCGGCCGGAGGCGTGACGCCGCCGGTGGCACCGAAGCATGCATGCCACTTCTCATGCATCTCGCGAATGGTCTGGCTGCCCGCTGGGGCCGGCACCGTGGTGCAATCGGTAGGCCAGGCGCAGGGCGTGGTGAGGTCACTCTTGGCCACACACTTGATGGGAGCTTTTGCGGGCGAGTTGTCGGTGTATACCCAGCAAGTCTGAGCGGACGCCAGCCCGGCGCCGGCAAAGACAAGCGCCGCCAAACAAAATCGGCGAAACAAAGAAGAGACGATGGGCATTGCGCCCGCGATTGCGACTTTCTGCACTGGCCACCTCACGAAGATTGAGAACCGGGGCCCCGATGAGGCCTTTTAGGAAGAAGGGAGAAAAAACAAATGTGAGGGGGCTCTTACTGAAACGGGTGAGTGTACTTTAGCCCCAATCTCAAGAAAGTCAACCAGAAAAGTGCAATCGTTTCGGAAACGGAACGCTGCGCTTGCGGCGGTGTCGGCGGCCGTCCGCTCTTAGCCGCGGGACGATCTCTGGGGTGCGTCAGACTTGACAACAAAAATGCTCGTTTGACTTCGGCAAAGTGTGGATACAATACCCGGTTCGACACCAAAATTCAGGGGAGGAGCATATGGGCAGACCCGTAGGGGTTACGATTCTTGCGATTCTTGATTTCTTGGGAGCGGCCTTGTGTGTTCTGGGCGGCATTGGGATGCTGGTGGGCGGCGGCGCCATCGCCACC
>DATFXI010000223.1:0-4505 GCA_035316085.1 Candidatus Angelobacter sp. | reverse complement strand
CCGCCGCCACCGCCGCCGGCCAGTTGCTTGGGGGCGATCTTAGGCTGCAGTGTCGGTTCGTAATTGCTCAGGGGCGGCACGATCAGAGTAACGTTCTCGTGCGGCTTCTCCATCACTTTCCGCGCGCCGATGATGGAGACGGCGATCAGGCCCGCGATCGTCAGGCTGTGCAGTACCACCGATACGGTCGTCGAGCGCTTCCGGTTGCCTCGAGTCCATATCTCGCGGACCGCCACCGGCTTTGACGTCAACCGCAGCGGTGGAAGCTTCTCCGGAAAGAGCAATCCCTTGATGTTCTCGTACAACGACCGCAGCATCGACTCGTGCACGTCAGGAATTGTGAATCTGGGCGCATCGCTCACGACGTGTGGACGCGCAACCGAAATCTCTTTCTTAGGGGGAACAGGAGGTTGGGGACGAGGAGAAGTAACCTGATTCACCATAGGTCGACCCGTACTATCGCGCGCCACCATCTTGGGGGTTCGGGATTCATGTTTAGAGATGAGCGAACCTAAGTGCAAGTTGCACTCACCACGAAAGTTTCCGCTGCAAAAGTGCTTTCCCCTGTTGGATGCATAACGATGCTTGCATGCGGAGATAAAGAGAGGGGCTTACCGTTATTTTTTCGTAAAGAATTCATAAGCCCCTGGAGCAGTTGGCGTGTCAGGATGCGCCCGGGAAGGGCCGCTCCAAAGCCCTTGGTTATAATGAAGTACTACAGCTCAAACGACGCGGAGAGATGATGGGCGCGCCCCTCGACCCTAAGAACACACTCAGCCTTCCCAAGACGGATTTTCCGATGAAGGCCAATCTCCCGCAAAACGAGCCTAAATGGCTGGAAAGATGGGAGAAAACCGGCATCTACGGGAAAATTCGGGAGTGCCGCAAAGGCGCCCCTCTCTACGTTCTGCATGACGGTCCGCCGTACGCGAACGGCGCCCTGCACGAAGGCCACGCCCTGAATAAGACCCTGAAGGACTTCGTGGTCAAGTCCAAGACCATGGCCGGCTTCGACTCTCCGTATGTTCCCGGCTGGGATTGCCACGGCCTGCCCATCGAAATCAAAGTTGACGAATCTCTGGGACGCAAGAAGCTGGAGATGGCGCCGCTCGATGTCCGCCAGGCCTGCCGCAAGTACGCCACAAAATTTATCGACTTACAGCGCCAGCAGTTCAAACGCTTGGGGGTCTTTGGCCGGTTTGATCAGCCGTACTCCACTATGGAGCCGCCCTATGAGTCCGTGATCGTGCGCACGTTGTTTGACTTCATGGAGAGGGGCGCGGTTTACAAAGGGCTGAAACCGGTTTACTGGTGTATCCATGACAGAACCGCGCTGGCGGAAGCAGAAGTTGAGTATGAGATGCACACCAGCCCCAGCATTTGGGTCAAGTATCGCCTGACCAGCGATCCGGCCAAGATCGACGGGCGCCTCGCCGGCAAAAAAGTTTCGACCATCATATGGACCACCACGCCGTGGACACTGCCGGCCTCGATGGCCGTGGCATTTCATCCCAAGCTTGACTACGTCGCGCTCGAACACGCAGGCGAAGTTTTCCTGGTGGCCGACGCGCTCGCCAAGGCCACTATTGAGAGCTGCCATCTAACCGGAGCCGCGGAGATTGCGCGCTTCTCCGGCACGAAAATGGAGTACGCCACCTTCGCCCATCCGTTCCTGGACCGCCAAGTCCTGGGGGTGCTGGCGGAGTACGTCACCACCGACCAGGGTACCGGCGCTGTCCACACCGCGCCTTCGCACGGAGCAGACGATTTCTATACCGGCGTCAAGTACAAGCTGGACCAGACTTGCAACGTGGATGAGGCCGGCATCCTCCGCCATGGCCTGCCCGAATATGACGGCAAGAAGGTCTTCGCGGCCAACCAGCCTATCGTTGAATTGCTCAAGTCGCGTGGCGTGCTGCTCGCCGAAGGCAAGATTGAGCACAAGTATCCGCGTTGCTGGCGTTGCCATAACCCGGTGATTTTCCGCGCCACAGAGCAGTGGTTTATCTCCATGGAAGCGCCAGTGGATTCGAGCACCTTACGCCAGCGCGCGCTCGATGAGATCAAAAAAGTAACGTGGATGCCGGCCTGGGGTGAAGAGCGAATCACCAACATGATCGCGACGCGGCCGGACTGGTGCATCTCACGGCAGCGGGTCTGGGGTGTGCCCATCGCCGTTTTCTTCTGTGAAGCCTGCGGCAAACTGCTGGAATCCAAGCAGGTAAACCAGGTCGTAGTGGATATGTTTGCTCGCGAAGGTTCCGATTCCTGGTACAAGCACCCGGCTGACGCGATTGTGCCACAAGGAACCAAATGTCCCTGCGGCGGAAGCACGTTCCGTAAAGAGAGCGACATCATTGACGTCTGGTTCGAATCAGGCTGCAGTCACGCTGCGGTGCTGGGCCGCGAGCCTGGCCTCCCTTGGCCCGCCGATCTGTATTTGGAAGGGGGCGACCAGTACCGTGGGTGGTTTCACTCTTCCCTGCTCTGCGCCGTGGGCACGCGCAATCAATCGCCCTACCGCGGGGTGGCCACCAACGGCTGGACTTTGGACCCGCAAGGCCGCGCTACGTCCAAGTCACTGGGCAACGGAGTCGATCCGGTAGAGATTGCCAACCGCATGGGCGGAGAGATCGTCAGGCTGTGGGTGGCGTCAGTCGATTTCCAGGAAGACGTGACGGTGTCGGAAGACCTGATGAAGCGCGTGGCGGAAAACTACCGCAAGATCCGCAACACGTTTCGCTACATCCTCGGCAACCTGTACGACTTTCAGCCGCAACAAAGCTGCGTGGCTTTCGCCGACATGTTGCCGCTGGATCAATACATGATGCTGCGCGCAGAGGAAATCACCCGGCAGGCTGTCGCGTGGTATGGTTCGTTTGAGTTCCATCGGATTTATCACAAATTGAATGAATTCTGCACCACCGACCTCAGCGCGGAGTATTTTGACGTGCTGAAGGATCGCCTGTATACAGCAGCCCCGGACTCGCGCGCCCGCCGCTCTGCCCAGAGTGCGCTGTGGCGGATCGGCGAGGCCCTGGTGCGGCTGCTCGCCCCTATTACCAGCTTTACCTCCGAGGAAGTGTGGTCGTTTCTGCCGAAAATTTCGGGCAGACCGGAGAGCGTGCATCTGTCATACTTTCCTAAGGACACGGAGCTTACCGGCGACACCTCAGGCATGACGCACCTTCAAGGTTTGCGCGCAGATTTTGACGCCCTCCTGGCCGTCCGCGGCGAAGTGCTGAAGGCGCTGGAGGTGGCCCGCCAGGAAAAGATGATCGGCAGCGGGCTGGAGTCGCTGGTAACGATTCACGCGCCGGAAGATCGCTTGCCGCTGCTGGAGCGCTATCAGAAAGATTTACGCTACCTGTTCATCGTTTCGGGTGTGGACTTAAAGCGCGCCTCAGGGAACGCGGGAACCGGGTTACGCGTAGAAGTGAGCAAGGCCCCGGGCCAGAAGTGCGAACGCTGCTGGAACTATTCGGTTCACGTGGGCGAGAGCCAACGTTACCCGACGCTGTGCGAACGGTGCGTGCCCGTAGTCGAAGAGATCGAAGGTCGCAAAGGCAACTGACCCATGCGGAAGTATCACATTATTATTGCCGGTGGAGTGGTTATTCTCGACCGCCTGACGAAGTGGCTGGTCTCTCAAAGGATCACGCTGCACGATAGCGTGGACGTGATCCCTGGGGTCTTTCGCCTTACCCACGTGCAAAACCAGGGCGCAGCCTTCGGCCTGTTCTCCGAATCTCCGTCGGAATTCAAAGTTGCCATGCTCATTCTGTTCTCAGTGGCGGCCCTGGCGGTCGTTTCCGCCCTGCTGTGGAAGAACGGCAACGCCCTGAACACCACTGCAATTGCGCTCTCGCTGGTGGCGGGCGGGGCGCTGGGCAACCTTTGGGACCGCGTGGCCAGCGGCCGCGTCATTGATTTCCTGGATTTCTACCTGGGATCACACCACTGGCCGGCTTTCAACGTGGCCGATAGTGCGATCGTCATCGGCGCCCTGCTCCTGCTCAGCGAAATCTTCCTTTCGCCGCAGGAAGAAAAGGCCATGAGCCAATAAGAAACAAGTTCGCGCCGGCCATCTTCTGCTTCATTCGATGATCGGCTCTTGAACTGCACGAGAGCACCTTCCGATGCGTCGTCAGCTGATGATTGTCGTTACCGTCATTGGGCTTGACCGCTTGACCAAGTGCCTGGTCGTCTGGCGCCTGCCGTTGGGGCACGATCTCTCCATCATCCCAGGATTCTTCCAGCTAACTCATTGGGAGAACACGGGCGCCGCGTTCAGCATGTTTGCTGAATCCACGTCGCCTTGGCGGAGTGCCGGGCTGATCGCCTTTTCGGTTGCGTCAGTCGTCGTGGTTTCGCTGTTTCTGTGGAAGAGCGGAGGCAAGCTCAATCCCACCACGATCGCCCTTTCTTTGATCCTGGGCGGCGCGTTGGGAAACCTCTGGGACCGTGTCACCAAGGGCACCATCACCGATTTCCTTGACTTCTAT
>DATFXI010000222.1:0-9549 GCA_035316085.1 Candidatus Angelobacter sp. | reverse complement strand
GACGGCCAGCCGGTGGATCCGTCGCAGTGGGCCAGCGGTCCCTGGGTGCCGGTTCTGCGCGACGGCCTGACCACGGATCCGGGAAAGACCATCGCGCTCGATTCTTTGCGTGCTCCGCTCAATCCCGAGTGGCGTATCTATGCCCGCGCCGCCAGCGACGACAAGGCTCCGATCTGCGCGCTGCTCACCGCGCTCGATGCCCTGCGCGCGGTCAAAGTGCCTCTCGCCGTGAACCTGAAGGTGTTCTTTGAAGGCGAAGAGGAAGCCGGCTCGCCGCATCTCGAGGCCATCATGCGCCAGAACGCGAAGCTGCTGGAGGGCAACGTTTGGCTGTTGAGCGACGGTCCCGTCCACCAGACACGGCAGATGCAGGTTTACTTCGGCGCACGCGGCATCGCGGACCTGGAACTGACCGTGTATGGTCCGGCGCGCGTGCTGCACGACGGCCACTACGGCAACTGGGCGCCCAACCCGGCTGCGCTGCTCGTCAATCTGCTGGCGAGCATGCGCGACTCGAATTCTCACATCCTTATTCCGGGATATTACGACGACGTCCGGCCTTTGGGCGCTGCTGAACGAGCGGCGCTCGGGCAAATGCCGGATGTTGACGCTCAACTCAGGCAGGAGCTGGGTCTGGGTTGGACCGAAAGCAGCGGCCAGCAGCTGGCCGCTGCCATTGCCCAACCATCGCTAAACATACGCGGCCTGGAGTCGGGCCACGTGGAGAGCAAAGCCCAGAATGCCATCGCTACCGAAGCCAAGGCGTCACTCGACCTGCGCCTGGTGCCCGACCAGAAACCGGAAAAAGTCCGCGACCTGGTTGAGCAGTTCATCAAGAAGCAAGGCTTCTACATCGTCCGGCAGACACCTGATCTGGAGACGCGTCGCGCGCACGCCAAGATCATCAAGCTGAGCTGGGGAGCCGGTTACCCGGCAGAACGGACTTCGGTAGATGATCCGGCGGTCCAGCCCATTGTCAACTCCATCGAGCAGACGTTAGGCGTTCCAGTCATCAAGATGCCGATGCTGGGAGGCAGCGTCCCGATGTATCTGTTTACTGATCTGCTGAAGACTCCGGTGGTGGGTGTGCCGATCGTCAACCACGACAACAATCAGCACGGCGCTAATGAGAACTTGCGCCTGCAAAACTTGTGGGACGGAATTGAGATCTTTGCCGGCATTCTAGCCGGGTCCGAGAGAAATTGGCAGTAAGTGAGTCCGCACGACAGCTATTCCAGTTGAGGCATGCCCCGCATTCATTCAGCCCTGAACCATCTGCTCAATGGACTAGGGATGTGTCACGGCTGAGTGCTGAATGCTGACGGCTATCAGTGCGTAACAGCCGCGAACATCGGAGCGTCCAGCAGCGACTGGAAGCTCTTGTCGTCGGCCTTGAAATGCACAACCAGTTTGCCCGCGTCGGAATCCACAGTGGTGCCGTCAATAGCTACCTTCTCGACGGGAGAAGCGTCCATCTTCTTTAGCAGGATGCCGGCTTTCAAAACCGAAGAGAGCGTGGCCGCGGTCATGTTGTCGGAAGTGACGATGTTCAAGTTGAAATCCACGCCGTGGTCAAAATCCATGGTGTAGCGAGAACCGAGCAAGTGTTTCTTCACGGTGTCATACTCAGCCAGGTTCGCGGCCGTGCCCAGCGCGGACTTCAGCATAGTCTGGGTGCCGGTCGAGTCTAAAACGCTCCACACCGTCGCCTGATCCACGGAAGAAATCATGTCGGTGATTTCGCGGTTGGCGTTCAGGCTCTTGCTGCTGTCATCGCGCGCATCCAAAGCGGCTTGAACCGCCGTAGCTTCCCCGAACAGCATGGTCCAATCATCCAGAAACACCATCTGCATGCCGCCGGACATGGGATACACTTTGGAGCCGTTCAACGTCTTGCCGACGATCTTCTGTTTGGCCAGCCTTGTTGCCAGGACCTTGCGGGGAAACTGTCCTTGGGCCACACCGATGATCCCCAGGCCCTTGTCTTTGGTACGGAATGACGCCAGAGTGATCTGTTCCAGATCGCGGTCGGGATCCACGCCAATGCCTTTCAACGCGTCCTCAAACTGCTTCATGTTGGGCGGCAGCAGCTTGGCCTTCATCTGCATGGCGGTGTCAGAATTCTTCATCCGCCGGTAGTCAACGTTAATAATTTGTTGGACTTCCACTGGAATCACGGTGCGCGCAGCCGTACCCAAGGAGCTGGCTAGGGCCGGCAAACCGGAAACCAGAACAACTAGAGCGAACGCAAGCTTTTTCATTACTGGTTATTTTAACTCCGTTCGATAGAGATTCGGATGCCTTATGACCTTAACCCGGATGCTACGAGGTTACTCCAGGGCTTTCACTTGGGTAGTACTACAGTTCATTGGCACGGGCTCATCGCTGCGCGATGAACGTCTGCTATTCGCTTCGCTCACCCAGGACTAGAGTCCTGGGCGGGGCCCGCCCGCCGCGGCGGGCAAGCGAATCGCTAGGCGCTGATACTGCTCGTGGGCCAGTTTTTCAAACTGACCCGCTACCATCATTTGTGAAGCCCGGCCATCTTAGAACGAATACCGGCGGCAAATCCTGCATCCTTTAGTGAAGCTAGGTTGATCTCCACGTTGGCCAGCGCGCCCTCGACTGCCGCGTTAGCCAGCGCCGCGGCTACTGTCAGGTCAGAACCCATATTGGGATTGGTGATTGGCCGAAGCGTTGCCACAATATCAGCCACTTCGCGCGCCTTTTGCGCCGTCTCCAGGGGGACGCTGGTCGCGCCTTGCATGGCGCTTTCGATCAGAGCATCCCCGTTCGAAGAGCTTTTGGCTTGCTTATAAGCTGCCATGACCCGGCTGTAGCTTTCCGCGTCGGCGTCAATCGCAGCCTTGAGCGCCTCACGCAATTGCGCCAGCCGCGCCAAAGCCGCGCTCAAAGGTTGTTCGTGCTGCAGGTAGGCTTTCTTGCTCCGCGACATCCCGGCCACCATGCTGCCCAGCGCCGCCGCCATTGCGCCCGCGGCCGCGGCAGCGCTACCCCCGCCGGGGGTAGCCGTGGCCGCCGCCAATTGTTCGATGAACGGCTCGGCACCGGCGCGCAGCCCACCGACAGACGTCTTACCGCTCATCACACCCGCCAAGCGGTTTTCCAGAACCAACGACGAATCAAAGTTCTCAATCTGCAAGAACCATTCCGCCGCTTCCTCCAGCGCTTTCTTTGGGACCAGTCCTACGATTTCGCTGCTTTGTGGTATTACGCCGTAGCGTGCCGCTTCTCTTTTCACGAACTCGAACACGCGCGCGATGGGCGTCTGCTCGAAGTCAGTCAGATTCATAGACACCTGGGCCAGCCCGCGGACTTCAAATCCCGCTGCTTTCACGTAGCGCAAGCCTCCAGACGAAAAGCGGACGGCTTTGGCGATCTTCTTGGCGATCTCGACGTCACTGGTGTTGAGAAAAATGTTGTAAGCAATGAGCGCTTTGCGGGCGCCGACCACCGTTGCCCCGGCTGTCGGATGCAGGCGCGCTTCTCCGAAGTCAGGCCGCCGCGCGGGATTTGTAACCACCTCTTCGCGCAGTCCTTCAAACTGCCCGCGGCGGATGTTTTCCAGATTCTGCCGGTCAGGATGTGTAGCGGCGGATTCATAGAGATAAACCGGAATCTGATAGCGCTTCCAAATTTCTTCGCCGGCTTTACGCGAAAGTGCCACGCAATCTTCAATGGTCACACCTTCGATGGGAATAAACGGCACCACGTCAGCCGCACCCATGCGGGGATGCGCGCCTTGATGCTTGGTCAAATCAATCAACTCCGCAGCTTTGCCCACGCCGCGGATAGCAGCTTCCGCCACGGCATCACCCTCGCCGATTAGCGTGATGACCGAGCGGTTGTGGTCGGAATCCATCTCGCGGTCGAGCAGGTAAACGCCGGGCAGCTTCATGGCCTCAACGATGGCGTCAACTTTGCTCTTGTCCCGGCCTTCAGAAAAATTGGGGACGCATTCAACTAGTGTGGACATAACAGATTGAGGATAGCGGTGCCACGCAAGCAGATGCAACCTTCGCGGAGAAACGTGGTGTTGGATCTCACCGAAGAATTATTGATGACCTTGGTTCAGCGCGTGACTTCGCGCAGCTTGCGAATACTTTCATCGGCATGAAAGCAGAAAAGCGCGACAGAGCCTCTCGATTTTTTCACACGTGGTGAACAAGGCCCCACGGAAGACTTTGAGCCGCAGGAAACTCGCTTGCCGCGCATGCGCAACGCATGTTTGCTTCCTCTCCGTCTCACTAACAACAGTAAATCCAAGTCTGAGAGTTGCTCATGAGACCGTTACCGCGGTTTTACTATGTGCTCTTTGTCTTTGTGGTAGCTGGCATCTTCGTCCTGGTGCTGCATGGTTGCCAGGGCATCACCGACCCCAAGTCCGGCTCGCGTAAGCGCGGCCCGCTCACTACCGACCCAAACAATGAATCGAGAAAACTCAATCACTTCATCATTCTGATTCAGGAGAACCGCTCTTTTGACACGTATTTCGGACAGTTGAGCGCGTACTGGGCGGCTAACGGCATTCCCCAGCAGCCGTTCGACGGAATGCCGCCGGGAGCGTCCAATCAAGGATGCGACCCCACGTCTCCAGCGCCTGGCTTCTGCCGCATCGGCGCCAACAGCCAACCGGTCTCTGCATTCCATCTGCAAACGGCTTGCATCGAACTTGTCTCCCCGGGATGGAATGAGAGCCATGTGGATTTGAACCATGCCGCACCCGCTAGCGGCAGCGCAGTGATGGACGGATTTGTGCAGAGCGCAGGCGGGTTTGCGCGATCTCATTCGGTGATCCATGATAAAAACGGCCTTCGCGCCATGGGGTTCTACGACGGCAACGACCTCAACTACTATTACTTCATGGCATCCAATTTCGCCACATCAGACCTATGGTTTTCGCCCGTGATGTCCTTCACCGCGCCCAATCGAATGTATCTTATGGCGGCAACTTCCCATGGTCACGTCTATCCCCTGTTTGTGACCGGCGGCGCGCCCCTTCCAGATAAAACCATATTCCAGCTGCTCGAAGAACACGGGATCAGTTGGAAAATCTATGTGCACCCGGGCCCCAGCGGTTGTTCCAGCACTGAGTGCCTGCTCAAGCAAAGTTACATCACCATGTTTACCTTTCAGCACGATATCCTCAGCAAGTTTCCGCAAAAACTGGCGCCGATTTCTGAGTACTTCAGCGACGTGGCCCACGGCACGTTGCCGAACGTTGCCCTAATCGAGCCGGCGTCGGAAGCCGGGCTTGACGAGCATCCTTCAGCGCTGGGCAGCACCACAAACATGCAAGTGGGCGCCAAGTATGTCTCCGAGTTGGTCAATGCGCTGATGCACAGTTCCTCGTGGAAGGATTCCGCGTTCATTCTCAGCTATGACGAGTTTGGCGGACTCTACGACCACGAGTTTCCGATGACCACGGTAAGTCCCGATGGCAGACCGCCGTCTGACCTGCAAGCTGGGGACATCTGCACCAATGGCGGCGGCCCAAACTGCGATTTCACGCTGACCGGACTCCGTGTTCCCTTGATTGTGATCTCTCCGTTTGCGAAGAAGAATTTCGTCTCACACAATCCCGCGGACTACACGGCCATTCTCCGGCTGCTCGAACACCGCTTCAGCTTGCCCAGCCTGACCGCCCGGGACGCATTTCAAATGGACATGACGGAGTTCTTTGACTTCGACAACCCGCCCTGGATGAATCCGCCCAACCCACCCGCACAAAACGTAAACCTGGGCTGTCATCAGGACCATCTGCCTTGAGCGGGATGCTCGCGGATGTCACTTGAACCAGTGCCACCCAACCGTGAATTGTACGGTGTTGATGCCCGGATTTGGTGTAGCCAGGCCGGCGTTGGAGATGTGCTCGTAGCGCGTGCTAAGGGTGAGCGAGCGCTTCTCTTTCACGAAGAACTGAAAGCCCAGCGCGGCGTGGGTAAGAAAGTTGACGGTCGAGGTGTTGCGCGGAACCTCTGTGCTCGAGAACAAGACGCCGCCGCCGAATTCGAGATAGGGTACGGTCTTCGCCGAGTTGGTGAAGTTCCACTTCAAGTTCACCGGATTGAAGCCTGCGCTGTAAGCGTTCTTGGCCGGAGCCGGTTGCCAGATGTAATACACCGGCATCACGTCCGCCGCCCACTCGAAGTTGCCGCGCAGGAAGGCGCCGCCGTGGTCCGCAGTCAGGACTTTTCCCAGACGCACACCGCCGTTGAACATGTGCGTGTCTGAAGTGCCGCCGGGGACACTGAATCCGCCGCCGGCCCACACACCAAACTCCCACGGCTTGTCGTCGAGCGGCTTGGAAGTTTGTTGGGCAAACGCCGCGCAGGAGCAAAGCAACAATAAGAGGGCCAGAAGTCTCATAGAGTATTGTTCTCCGATAGATAGAAAATTGAGGCTACAAGGGGCAAGACTACGTTGCTTGCATATCGTCGTTGGCACCGGGAAAACGAGCGAGCAGGATACCAGAGTCATTGCAATCCGGGCTATTGAATTGCACCTTTTGATGGCGGTTTACTGCAGCGGGGGCAGGGCGCCGTGTAGCGCGGCATAACCCACATGGTTTGGGTGTAGCCCATCCGTGGTGTAAGCTGCCCGGCCATAAAGCATTGAATCAAAATCTGCCACTGGGGTGAATAGAGTGGCGCGAAGCTCCGCGTCAAGCGGTAGCTCGGTGGGGGAATAAGGAAAGAGGGCCGCTGTTGGCGTGAACGGTTGCATCCATGGTGCCAGGTGCGACGAGTCCCAACGGTAGGGCACACATAACACGACCTCCACACCCTGGGCGTGAGCCCGATCCACGATCGTGCGCAGGTTGAAAACGATGACGTCTTCCGGAACGGACTGGATCATGTCGTTCCATCCCGCGAAGAGCACAATGGTAGCTGGGGGCTGGCTCAACTGTGCGCAGCTCAGCGGGAAGTCGCTGTTGCCTTCCAGCCCGTGGCAGACCTTCTTGCCAGAGAGCACTTCTGGCAGCAGTGCCAGGAGTTGGTCGGTGCGGAAGCCGAACATGCCGCCGTTGACGTAGCCCCGGCCGGGGAACTCAGCGTCAAGGTCCCACCCGCCGAAGATCGAGTCACCGAGAAAAACCACGCCCGACCGCAGCACGGTGGGCGGCTGAAGCCCTTGCGGCTGAAATGAAAGTTGTAGCGTGCCAACCGTACCGCCGCCACCGCAGCTGGTCAGAAGCGTGAGGCCAAGAACTAAGACGGCGGCTTTCATTGTGGCCGGAATTTTAGCATGGCGCTGGTGCCGCCACGTAGACGACGGCACCCAGTTTCTAAATGGGAACAGCGGCAAAATCGGCGAATTTCATCGACTGGCGTCGCGACGAAAGGAAAAAGGAAGGCGGCCACGCGGGCCGCCTTCGTTATGCAAAGCTTCACTAGCTGGCCACTTCTTCCAGCTGCTTCTGATCCACGTCAAAGTTGAGCCGTCTTGCGGGCGTGAGCGGAGCGGGAGCCCGCAGGCGAAATCCTGAGCGCGCAGCGCGAAGGATCTCTATCACGATTAACTCGCCACTTCCTCCAGCTGCTTTTGGTCCACGTCGAAATTCGAATACACGTTCTGGACGTCGTCGTGATCTTCAATCGCTTCGAGCAAACGGATCATCTGGCTGGCAGCAGGCCCTTCCAACTTGATGTAATTTTGAGGCACCATGCCGATCTCCGAATGCGCTACCTGAATGTTCGCTTTCTTAACGGCATCCAGCACAGATTCATATGCGTTGGGTGGAGTCAACAGTTCCCAATTTTCGCCGTCGTCGTTCATGTCCTCGCCGCCGTTTTCGAGCACGATATTCATCAGATCGTCCTCTTTCGCCGCCGTCTTGGAAACCACGATCTGGCCTTTCTTGTGGAACATCCAGGCCACCGAGCCGGCTTCGCCCAGGTTGCCGCCGCCCTTGGTGAAGACGTGCCGGATCTCACTGACTGTACGGTTGCGATTGTCGGTGGTCACGTTCACCAGCAGGGCCACGCCACCCGGACCGTAGCCTTCAAACTGGATCTCTTCGTAGGTCGCGCCAGGAAGTTCGCCGGTACCACGCTGGATGGCGCGCTTGATGTTGTCGGCCGGCATGTTCTCCGCTTTGGCCGCCGCGACTGCAGTGCGCAGACGCGGATTGCTCTCCGCATCGCCGCCGCCGCTCTTGGCGGCCATGGTGATTTCCTTGATCAGACGGGTAAAAATCTTGCCGCGCTTGGCGTCCAGCGCGCCCTTTTTGTGCTTGATTGTGGCCCATTTGGAATGGCCAGACATGACAAGGTACCTCGCAAAGAGCTTTGGTTTAGCGGCCGCAGGAGACGCCCCACAGTCGTTAAGAAACGCATGAAAACAAAGTAGATTATAGCACGCGGCTCAACCCTCTTTTACCGCCGATTCCTGCTTCGCGCGGCGCTTGAAAGCGTAGATGATCGCCAACAGCGGCGGCGCCAACAGTATCGCCCACCAGAACGGCACCAGCAGCGCAACGGCAATCGGTGTAAGCAGGGCCGCCCAGAACGGCACTTTGGCGCTGCGCTTCATGAAAAAAGGCTGCAGAAAAAAGCCGTCAATCACCATGATCCCGGCAAAAAGGATCAGAACGTAAAAGAAGCGCATGTGGTTTGGGCTGAGTGCACCCAGAATTGCCGGGATGATTACCGCGATCGGGCCACCGAAGTTGGGCACGAATTGAAGCAGTCCCGCCAGCAGCGCCCACAGCGGCGCCCAAGGAATGCCGATGATCAGCAACCCGGCCAACCACAGGATCGCCACCGCCACTGCGTCGCAGCATTGGGCCACAAACCAGTCTTTGAGTGCGGTGCCGGTGGTACGAACATCATCGCGCCAAGTCATGATGGTAGTTTAACCACAGAGGACACAGAGAAGCACAGAGCGGTGACGAAAATCGGAGGGAGTGCTTAAGCGGTGTGTGCTTCAGAAAACATCTTCAAATCACTCTGTGTTCCTCTGGGCTCTCTGTGGTTAAATAAATCTATGAAATTCGGCGTCATCATTTTTCCTGGCTCCAATTGCGATCACGACAGTTATCACGCGGCCATCACCGCCACCGGCCAGCAGGCCACTATGCTGTGGCACGATTCGCACGACCTGGAGAACTGTGACGCCATCATCGTGCCCGGCGGCTTCGCCTACGGCGACTACCTGCGCACCGGCGCCATCGCGAAGTTTGCGCCCATCATGGACGAGGTCCGCAAGTTCGCTGCGTCGGGCGGTTTAGTGATCGGCATCTGCAACGGCTTTCAAATTCTTTGCGAAGCCGGGTTGCTTCCCGGGGCGCTGCTCCGCAACGCGGGGCTCAAGTACATTTGCAAGTTTGTTGACCTGCGCGTGGAAAATGCCGACACACCTTTCACGAATATCTGCCGTCCGGGCGACGTGCTGCACATTCCCATCGGGCACATGGAAGGCAATTACTATTGCGACGAGGCGACGCTCGAAACCCTGAAGCGCCAGAACAGAATTGTCTTCCGCTATTCGACACCCGATGGCCAGATCACGGCGGCCGCCAATCCC
>DATFXI010000221.1:0-4698 GCA_035316085.1 Candidatus Angelobacter sp. | reverse complement strand
GGACTCAAGTTCAAGGCATTGCGTGAGGAACGTCTCCTCCCGGGGCACATGGTCCGCCTCTTGCGGTGCTCCGATGAAGGAAAGTCGAACGATTGCTCGTCTAGTCGGGACCTCAGCAACGTGAGTCTGACGGGCTGGCATCATGGATTTCTGAGCACGGGAGCCGGAGACTTTGACGAATACAAGATTGACCCTCTCAAGAACGGCTGGGTTATCAAACGTTATGACTGGAAAACAAGAGACCACACTTCCGACCCTCCTGACGGTTTCACCGTAGGGGCGACAAAAATAGACAGTCTCAAAGTGCACTGGAAATATCCGGCGGGAACGAATCCGTCATCCCAGTACGAGCTCCGGATCTACATCGAAGGGCCAGCCGGAGTGCCCTTTGAATAGGGGGCCAGTTGGACTTGGGGAGAGGTATCAGACATGAGCAAAAATATTTCGGCCTTAACGATTTCGGCGCTGCTGTGGCTGGCAATGGTTTTCCTGCACGCCCAGACGCGATCTACTGCTCCGAAACTGCCAGGCCCGCCGTCAGCTACACCGGCGGCGCCAGCCCTAGGTCACCAGGGCGCAGCTGTCAACGTGCTCAAGGCGCAGATTACCGGACTGACTCTCGTTCATTCGCAGGCGGTGGCCGCCGTGCCGCTCGAGTTTCGCGTGGAAGGCCTGGGGCAGTGCAGCTTCCGCTTCTTTGTGGGCGACGACATTCGCGGTGTGGGAGTTGCCGGCGCGAAGTTGCCGGCTTCCATTCCTTATCAGTTCCCAGTCGGTGGAAGGTTTCGCCTGACCGCGCGGGCCATGGGGACCGACTGTCAAGGAGAGGCCTCCACAACCGTGACGGTCCAGGGCCTTGGAGATATCGTGATTCCTGCCCCGGTATCCGCCCTTCGTCCTGCCGCGATCACTGTTGACGGCGCGGGCTCGTGCGGAGGCATTGTCCTGGAATTCGGCGATAGCTCCGCGCCCGCAAGCCTCAGCGGGAATTTACCCCAGCACGTTACACATGTTTACCAGCATGGAGGTACGTACACGCTCACCGCCCGGCCCACGGCAGGATCTCAATGCAATCCGGCCAGAACGCAGGCCACGGTGAGGGTGAGCGACGCGACTGCTGCTCGACTGCCATGCGCAGCCCAGGGGATCGAGATCAGTCACGTTTGGGCGAGCGGCGGAAACAGAGGCAACGCGCTTCCTATCGAATCAAGCGGAGTCATTGTTCCTGGAGAACGCTTATACGTAACCGGCCGCAACCTCGGCGATGGCCCCGGAGAGGTCCGGCTGGTCGGCAATTTTCCGGGCGGATCACTCCGCCTCAACCCGCTGCCTAACGGCTGGAAGGACGCGGATGTGTGGGTGGAAGTGCCAGCCGTTACTGGTGCCATGGATCAACCCGTCCGCATTGAGGTGGTCACGCGTACCGCATGTGTCTCCAACTCTCTAGCTTTGCGGTTCAAGGCCAACCGTGAGGAGCGCCTGCTCCCCCTGCGCATGGTTCGTACCCTGACTTGCTCGCAAGCCAGCAGCCGCAACAACTGCATCTCCGGCGCGCTGGAAGACGCGGACGTCAGCCTCTGGGGTGTGCATTCTGGTTCGCTGCTCAGTGATCCCACCAACGGCCGCGACGAGTACCGCACTGACGCTCTCAAGAACGGCTGGGTGTTCAAACGCTATCAGTGGAAAACACGCACTCGCACTTGGGATCCGCCTGAGGGGTTTGTCGCCGGAGCCACGCGGCTGGATCGCCTGGTGGTGCGTTGGGAGTATCCACCAGGGACAAACATGGAGTCTATTTATCGCCTCCAGATCTACATCGAGGGACCGGCCGGGGTCCCGTTTGAGTGAGGACCGCCACCGGCGGAGGATCGACGATGAACAGAGAGTTTTCACGCTTGATGATTGCCGCACTGCTGTCGATGGGGGTGGTCCCCCTGCATGCGCAGGCACGGTCCACGGCTCCGACAACGGCGGCGACACCACAAAGTGTTCCTGCGCCGCAGCAGCCGGCGACGAAGTTTCCTGCATCGGCGCCAGGCGCTCATGCGAGCTCTCCGCTGGCACTCCCAGATCTTACGGCGACGAGCGATGGCATTGTCATCGGTGGGCAACGGATACCGTGGGGTGGAAGCGTCACTCTATCTCTCAAGTCCAGCGCAGGTGCAGACGACAAATCCGGCAACGTGATTTATCAGCCGTCGGCGGGCGCTGGTGGCGTGGCCAAGCAGAACGATCTGCTCAACCAGAAGGAGACAGTTCGTCAACGGCAGGAGAAGCTGAGCGGCCTGGCCAAGGATCCAACCCAGCTGACGTCTAGCTGTCGTTTCCCCTACGCGTTCACGGCGCAGAACATCGGCGGTGGTCCTCTTCCGCCTTCAGTGTTCTATCTGCTGGCAACCGAGGATGGGCGCGGCTTGGCCGGCGGAACGTCTCCGGATGCGCGTCTTGACCCGCTTGGTCCGGGGCAGCAGAAGAAGATCACGGGCCAAATCGATCTGCTCCCCGGCCTGCACACGCTGCGCCTGGCGCTCGATCAAACCAGGCAGGTGACCGAACTCAATCGCGCCAACAACAACTTCCAGATCACGGTGAACGTAAACTGCGCCCCCGTAAGAGACAAGGCAGTGGACGGCGCCCTGGGGCCTTCTTCGTCGAAGGAGCAGTACATGTCGCCGATTCGCAACCTGGTCGCCGACCAGGGCCTGTGGGAAACGCGAGTGAGGGCCAAAGGTCTGGATCCGAAAGATCCCAACCTTAGGAGCAAGCTGGCGAGCGTGGCCGCGCAGGATACCCGAGTCTTTACCGCGCAGCATCAAGTTTCGGCGTTACACATCGTGCCGGCTACTCTGCCCAAGGTTCCAACTCTTCCGGCCTTGAGGCAAAGTGCCAGCACGAACTTCACCACAGCCAGACCCACGGCGCCACCGCCCCCGCCGGCGAAGCCGGACAGTCTGGCGAGTACTCTCGCCGAGATAAAAAAGTCCGACGCCATGGTGTCTGTGACTCCGGAAATTCGCGGGCTCTTTTTCCTGGACGTGAAGATGTTCTCTAACCGGGAAGCGGAGAAGCCAACAGGAGAGTGGGATCCAACAGCATTGCACTACATTGTAGGTAACTGGGATCAACTGTTTCCCCAGAACCGTCCCAGAGACGCGCGCGACAATGCGACCGCCACCTTGGATCTTGGCGACTGCGGGCGGCTCGACCATGAACTCGAAGGCTGGAATCGCGGCCCCACCAACGCACCCCGCGTGTTAGTAATCCCCCGATCGGTTCCAGGGAACCACCCCCAGCCCGGGTTGCTGACGGTACGCGTACACACCAACGTCTCGAACAGCCTTCAGCTCACCAAGGTGATTCCGTCCCAGCAAATAGCCACCGCGAGTCTCGCGATTGCCGCAACTGCTCCCCATATCAGTGGCGATGGCGGCATCGGTCTGCAACCGAGTCATCTCGCGCTGGCCGGCAACGGCGATCGCGTTTCCACTGCGCCGGAGAACCAGGGTGGCCAGGGTGGATCAGGCACGGACACGATCGGGCGCGGCGTGTTCCTGATGAACGGCTATACAGCGACGGCGCGGATCGTCAGCGCGCATTCTTACATGGACGCCCCCAACGACTACCAGCCCGATAGCACCTATCGCGGCGCCACCATCGTCCAGCAGCCACAGAATGGACGCCTGGAAACGAAAGTCGCATGGCATTACGCGGCCGGCGAATCCCTTGATTACGTGATCGAGTGGGAGCTGAAGGGCACTTACGGCGTGCGCCCGCTGTCCACCATGCCAAGATCGGGCACCTGCGGTGACTAGCTGCCGGCGCCGCAGTCAAAACCCTGGGCCGCCGCGGACCATTCTCAACCACAATCCTTTGTGGTAGCATTTGCCGCTGAAAATCGCTGAATCGTGACCGACTCCTTCTGAGTAACTCGATTTTCTTTTCCCGGTGGGGGTAGTAACATGCACGGCCCGCACTCAGAAAGAAAGATAGAATCCTCTCTCGCAGAGAAAAGCGCCGCTACGCTTGGGTTCTGGCTGACCCTGGTCTTGCTGTGCTTGTGTCAGGGACCTTCCTCAGCCTGTGCGCAAGAGAAACCTGATCGCCCGGATCGCTCCTCAAACGACCGCGTACCGACGCTGGAATCGGGCCAGATCGTCGCCGACGTGATCGCAAAGGATCAGAAGAAGGTATATCAACTGAGCGTCCCCTCCGGCGAGTTTGTTCGTGTGACGGTGGAAAAGGGAAACCTGGACCTGGCGGTTCGCGTCCGCGGTCCTCGAGGTGCCGACGAGCTCAAGTTTACCGGTCCTGAAGAAGAAAACATCCTGGTTCCCCTGCTGGGTTCGGCTGATGGGCCTTACCAGTTAGACATTCATTTGCTGGTAAAGACCGAAAGCGAAGCACATTACCGCATCAGGGTCTCCGAGCCGAGGGCCGCCCTTCTTGAAGATGAGCAGCGCGTGTCCGCCGAGCGAGCATACGCGCAAGCCGAGTCTCTCCACCGTGATCGCTCTGCCGAGACACTTCGCAAACGGTTGGCGATGTATGAAGCGCTGGTGCCAGCCTTCAGAAGGCTTGGTGATGTACGGCTGGAAACCCTAACCCTAAGCCGCCTCGGCACTGTTCATGCTGAATTGAATGAAGGCAAGCAAGCGCTGGGCTACTTCCAACGGGCTCTCCCTTTGTGCCGTTCGCAGG
>DATFXI010000220.1:0-5480 GCA_035316085.1 Candidatus Angelobacter sp. | reverse complement strand
AACGGGACCAGCCAGTTTAAATCCTGGATCCGGGCCTTGAACGGGCTGGTCCAGATCTGGCGCTGGTCTTGCGCAAGGTTGCGCAGTAACACGCGCGGCGCAACGCCCGCCGGATAAGGATGGTCATCTTCCGGCCCGGAGGCTCCCGGTTGAGGACGCGGTGGTTCGGGAGGGGGCTTCTCGTTCCCGGAGGTTTGCGCGCTCGCCGCGGAAGCGAACGCGAGCACACACCAAACAATCACGAGGAGAAGCCTGCCGTTGCCCGTCGGGTACAAATCAATCTCCGTCAGAAGGTCCTGATTACGCTTGCTGCCACCGCCACACCAGAAAGGATTTGCATCATTTGGCCGACGTTCTTGAGATGTCCGCTTCCGGCGACTTTTTCCGGCACGTAGATGGTGTCACCCGGTTGCAGCACGACGTGGGCTGCATTGCCGGACCAGAATTCGCCCGAGCCTCGTCCCACAACCGTGCCATTGGCGCGCACCACGAAGATGTCTTTCTTGTCGGCCACGCTGGTAGGACCGCCGGCCTGGCGCAAGTACCAGCCGGCGCTCTTGCCTTTGCTGTAGGTGATGCCCGCCGGGTTGTACACCTGGCCGGCTACCATCACGAAGTTCGGGCGTTTGGGAATAATGATGCTGTCGCCCGGACGAACCTCGACATCCACGGGCGTGTTTTCCCACTTCTCGATGGGAGCGCTGATGTGAATCAGCATGCGGCCGTTGGGCGGGACCTGCCGCACGCGGTCGATCAACTGCTGCCGCTGGCGCGCCGTGGCCGAGCTTTCCAGGCGTCCGCCGCCGCTGGCGCTTTGTTCCTGCAGCTTGGCCACCATCTCCTCGCGGCTCTTGGCGGAAAACTCCCGCACCTGCGCGCGCTCCAGAATCGCGCCGTAGGGATAGGCTTCCGACGTGTATCCACCGGCACGCCGCAGGATGGAACTCAGCCTCTCGCCGCGTTGAATGCCGTAGCGCCCGGGATGCAACACTTCCCCGTTCACAGTGATGTTCCCGCCGATGTCGTTCCAGCCACCCATTTGGGCGATCGTCAGCACGTCTCCCGGCTTCAGGATCACGTCCGTGTCCTGATCGCCGGCCAGCGCACGGCCAATGGGAATAGAGCGGTGCTCCAGCTCCACGCGGCTGCCGTCAATAATCGAATAGCTGGTGAGGTCACCTTTCTCCTGGTACGCGTCGCGCTTGAAGCCTCCTGCAAGCCGCAGCAGATCAGCCGCGCTCATCCGTTCCGACAGAGGATATTCCCCAGGACGCAGCACCGCGCCGTAGATTGAAACTTTAGGCGCGTCGGTTTCATAACGTCCGAAAACACGCACCGTGTCGAACGGCTGCAGTGCCGGCGCTGCCGCTTTCTTCCCCAATACATCGCTAAGGCTGAACCCGATCACCTGCGGGCTGAAGTCCGGTGGATGCAGGCGCACGATCTCAGCTCGGTCCGCGGCCTCTGGCAGCAAATCATCAAACGACCGGACTAGGTCCGTGACCTTCTCGCCTTCGGTGAAGGGATACTTGCCGGGACGGAAAACGTGGCCACTCAAATAAACCGCGCGGTTGCTCACCGGCAGAATCGGGGCCACAGTGATGGTGTCACCATCCTTAATCTGCACGCGTTTGAAGGCGTCGTCCCCCGGCGTGTCGCCGGAAGGCAGGTTCACGCTTAGCATTTCTTTGCGCTGGTGGGCCTCAATGCGTTCCAGCTTCAGGCTGCTCAACTGGCCCGAGACGGGCACGCCACCGGCCAGCGCCAGAACCTCGTCCAGCGACTTTTCGCTGCGCAGTTCATAGATCGCCGGACGCCGCACCGCGCCGGCCACTGTGACTTGCGGGCCCGCCGGCGGCACCAGAATGCTGTCACCCGAAGCAATGTGCACCTGCGCTGTGCTTACGCCTTTCAGCATCAGGTCATAGAGATCGACTTCTTCCATCAGCTTCGAGCCGCGATAATGCTTTACCGTTCGATAGGAGCCGGTTTCCGTGGGACCGCCGGCAGTAATCAGGGCGCTTAAGCATGTGGAGAGAGCGCTGATGTCATACGCGCCGGGGTTTTTTACGTCGCCGACCACGTAGGCGCGAACCGAGCGCAGCTTGCCCAGGGTCACGTCCACCACGATGTTACGCAACTGCCGCGTCAGCAAGCGCGAGATCTCGCGCTGCGCATCAGCCAGGGTGCGTCCCGCGGCCACCACCACGCCGGCATCGGGCAACAACACACGGCCCTCGCGGTCTACGGTGAGCTGCAAGCGCTGCGAGCTTGCTCCCCAATACTCCACCACCAGCTCGTCGCCCGGGCCAATCACATAATCGGGGCCCACCGGGATGTCGATAGGAGCCTTGTCGTTGGCCACCGCCGCGCTGTTGCGGAAGAGCGCCGCACCAAAGCGTTCCAGATCGCGCTGGTCCGCCACTGACTGTTTGTACAGATCGTGCAGCGCAGGCAGGTCGCGGAAAGGATATTGGTCCTGCGTCGTGGCCCGCGGTTTGCGCTGCGTTTCGCGCGGCCGGGTGACAAGCGCCGGGGTTGCAGGTGCGTTGGCACCGGATGGCGTTCCGGCCGCCGGACGCGCTGCTCCGCTCGCGGCGGGCGGTGTGGGCTGGGGTTGCGCCTGCGATTCCACCGACTGTTCCGTGCCGAACCCGCGGCGCTTCAACTCATCACTCATGACGTGGCGCGCACGGTCGTCAGACCGGATTTCTGCGAACAGCCGGTCATCGGTGATGGAGCGCTCGTTCACCGCATATCCGCGGTCGCGAAGGTGGGCTACGATTTGCGCCTTGGCTTCGGCCAGCAGGTCGGGGTTCTGCTGCAGGATCTCAATGATGTCATCGGCCGGCAGGTCTTCTTCCTGGGCCGCTGCCTGCGCCACTCCCCGAGACGGGATCGCCAGCAGGCACAGCAGAGCCACAGCGATGTAAGAACGCCGCATGACAAGTAAAAGGACCTTCATCGAAAAATGTCTCCCCTTCCAAGCGTGACTCGGCTAGAACCGGCAGGACTCGGGCAATCAAGAACGAATGCGCGCGCCAAAAAAATTTCCCATTCATTCTACGGTAAACAGAGCTGGATGAACCATCCATTTCGAGGATTGGCGACTTAGAATTTCCCTGACCGCCTCCATCGCTTGGGCAGCAGGCCTTAGACGACCTCAGCAAAGAGCCCTACGAGAATCGCCGGAATAGCCGGAATCGCCGTCATCGCCGGAATCGAGCGCGACGGAAAAAATGTCCAGTGTCCGCGAGCAGCTGGTTTTCAATTTTGGCAATTTTGGCAATCCCGGCGATTTTGGCAATGGTCAATTACTTCCGTTCTCTCGCCTCTCGCCGAACTTTGTCATAATGATTCGACTGCCCAGGAGGCCGGAACTGTGTCTTTTGACAGCGTTAAGCGCGAGATCGACGAGATTGCCAAGACGTGCAACACCAGCCAGGAATTGATGGATCGCATTACCAAAAAGCTGAACGAGCGCATGCTCAAGTACAACTGGGTGGGCTTTTACATGATCTCGCTCGAAGACCCCAACATACTGGTGCTGGGGCCGTTCGTGGGCGCCATGACGCCGCACACGCGTATCCCGCTGAACCAGGGCATCTGCGGCGCCGCCGCCTCGAGCGGAACCACGGTGGTGGTGGACGATGTCAGCAAAGACTCTCGCTACCTGGCCTGTTCGTTGGAAACCAAGTCGGAGATCGTTGCCCCGGTGTTCGTCAAAGGGAAAGTAGTGGGGGAGCTGGACATTGACAGCCACTTCCTCGCCGCGTTCCACGGCGAAGACCGCGCGCTGGTCGAGCACTGCGCCCAGGTGGTGGGAAAGTTCATGGAGAAACGGACAGCAAGAGCGTAGCCGGAATCGGGCGTCGAGTCTAACCAAGTAGCACGCGTGGCAACGACGTTCTCCGTTGCCAACCAACACTCTCACTCTTACGCGTGCGAGTCAGTGATCCAGCAGCACGGAAAAAAGCATGCCATGCGATCGAGCTCTGGCGTGTCTCAAGACCCAGGGAATAAAACCACGCGACGCGGGTTCTTCTCGTGTGACGCAAGTTTGAACGTCACAAGAAAACAAAAAACCAGGAGTCGCGTAATGAAAAAGGTAGTTCCCTTCTTCGCACTTATGATCGCAATCGCTAGCCCGTTCGCCTACGCGGATGGCAGGAACAAAGACAACGACAAGAGCACGGCAACCAGCAACTCACAGCCGCCGGCAGAGAGCCGCTCGCAAAACGAATCCAGCACCAGTGGACAGACTCCCTGCTCAGCAACCAAGGACCCCAAGCGAGACAAACAAAACAAGGCCAAGCCTGCTCCTTCTGATCAGGAGCGGGAGTTCGATAAGGTGCTGATGGGCATCTATGGATAGATCGGGCGATCGGGTGATCCTCTCATCTGGTGATCGGAAAAGCTAAGACGAGGCGGCGAGCCCGACTTGCGTGGCGAGCCGCCTGGTTGCAGGAGCAAGAGGATCATCGCCGAGGCAAAGGTCACCGGCGGGTTGGAGCGCAGCGACAGGAACGAAGATTACGGCGGTTCTCCCTCTCACTTCTTGAGTCGCAACTTGCGCGTCGCTGATTCGCCGCCGCGCGTGGCCCGGACGATGACGCCGGCCTCCTGCTCCACTTCACGCGTGACAGGAAAGGTCAGAGTGGCGCTGCCCGCGGAATCAGTCAGCGCCCGCGCCAGCACGGTGGTTCCGGCCGGCGGGCATGGGACCACTACAATTTCCGCGCCTTTCACCGGTTGCCCGGACTGCTGGACGTGAAACATCACAGTCATGTTGGCCCCGGGACTTGGGGTCGCTGCAGCGCTCCACTTAAGGGATAGGGTGGAGCCGCCGACATCGAAGATGTCGGCGCCGTGGCCCACTGCCAGGTCCATTCTCCCTTCGTGGAGAGCATCAATGACGGCTTTATGCTGCGCCTTGAGCAGCTCATGCATTGCGGCTTCCGAGAAGCCGGGCTCCAGGGTCTTGGCTGCGTATGAGTAAGTGTGCTTCCCTACCGCCTGCCCCTTGACGAAGATCAGGGTCTGCAGCAGCAGGTCGTGCTGCCGCGCCTCGCTCTGCACGTGGTATTCCGCGTCCGCGCTCTTAACCACGGTGTTGAACCCGAAGATCGTCATAGCTGGGCGGAGATCACAAACACAGGATCCGCAGAACGTCAATCTTTAGCAGATTAAATTTCCTTGTGGCGGGAATCCGGAGTGCAAGCTCTTGACACCGCCCTCGCATGGAAATTACATTCGAATGTTTAGCTTGCTGCTCGTGGCGCATTATATACAGGCTCTTTCATGCCGGACAACCATTACTTCGCCCGCTATATTCCGCTGTTGATCCAGGTGGCTGTGGCCATTGGGCTGGCCGCCGTCATGGTCCTGCTTTCCCACCTCCTGGGCAAACACAAATGGACGCGCGCCAAGAATACCGCGTATGAATGCGGCATCACCCCCACCGGCGACGCCCAGTCGCG
>DATFXI010000219.1:0-11609 GCA_035316085.1 Candidatus Angelobacter sp. | reverse complement strand
CACGCCGAGGGCAGCTGCAAAATCCGCGGGGCTCGCCGGCGGTCAGAACTCGCCGCCGAATTGCTGATACAGCAAGAGCAGGTTCAGGGCGATGATGACGGCAGCCACAACGTAGGCCAATGCGTTGGTCCGCCGGTTGTTGACCAGGTCTCCCATCACGGATTCGCGCCGCGTCAACAGAATCAGCGGCACCAGCGCAAAGGGGAGCGCGAAGCTGAGCACAACCTGAGATAGTATCAAAATCTTCAGGGTATCGAGTTTCAACCCAATCACCAGCAATGCGGGAATGATGGTGATCAATCGGCGGAGAAAGACGTTGAACTTGATGTCGAGAAAGCCTTCGATGATCACTTGCCCGGCCATGGTGCCGACAGTCGACGATGACAGACCGGAAAACAACAGCGCTAACGCGAAGGCCGTCGCCGAAAGCGGTCCCAGCAGGGGCTTCAAAGTGAGATGCGCCTGTTCGATAGTACTCACCGCGAGTCCGTGCGTATAAAATGCCGTTGCTGCCATCACGATCATGGCGGAGTTGATCAGCCAGGCGCCGTTCATGGCCGCCAGCACGTCCACCAGTTCGTAGTGAAGATGACGCAACGTGCGCAGCCATTGGTTGGTGGGACAGTGAAATGAATCCTCTTTCACGCGGTGCTGTACCAGCGCAGAATGCAGATAGACGACGTGGGGCATCACTGTGGCTCCCAGCATACCTACGGCTACATAAATGCTCTTGGAGCTGATCTCGGGAACCAGAACGTGGTAGGCGACTGCGCTCCACTTGGGCTGGACCATGAAGATTTCGATCGCATAGCAACCTGCGATGGCAAAGACGAACGCCATAATGAGATATTCCAGCCGGCGAAATCCGTACAGTTCCACTGCCAGAATCAAAAACACCAGCACCGCGGTGATCAACGCAGCCGCAAACAGATTAAGGCCGAAGAGCAGGTAAAAGCCCAGGGCCGCGCCCAAAAATTCCGCCAGGTCGGTGGCCAGCGCGGCTACTTCAGCCGCCACCCAGAGTCCGAAGCTTACGGGCCGCGAAAAATAAGCGCGGCAGTTCTGGGGCAAAGTCTTGCCCGTTGCGATCCCCAGTTTCGCGGAAAGGTACTGAATGAGGATAGCCATGGCGTTCGACCACAGCAGCACCCACAGCAGCGAATATCCAAACTTGGCGCCACCTTCGATATTGGTAGCGAAATTTCCCGGGTCGATGTAAGCCACGCTGGCCACGAAGGCCGGTCCAAAGTAGCGCCACATCTCGCCCCGCTTGAGCGAAGGCAAAAGCTTGAGGCGGACTTTGAAGGGCAGTTCTACGCGAGCCGGAGGCACGGACATAAGAAGATGACAAACACACACCCGTCGCGGGCGGTTCGTAAACTGAAATATACCACGAACGATTAACTATAGTTAATTGGAAAACGAAGGGATCGGTGCTATTGGTCCCGCACCCAGATTCTTTCCGCCGCCGGGCCACCGATGCGGCTGGTCTTTCTGCTCACAGCCAGCGAAACCGTACCGTCGTAGTTGCGTGACTTCACGGTGAGAAAGACGCCTGGCCTGATGCCTTCGCTCTCAAAAAATTCGAGCAGTTTGCGGTCTCTCTCGTAGAGGCTGTCGACCTGGTACTTGGATCCCTCGCGCGCCTCGCTGAGCAGAATCAACCCCCTTCGCCGGCGTTCAGCCGGGCTTTGCAGTTTCAGGCTATTGCCGTGGGGGCAACGGTCTTTATGACCCAGCTTGGCCACCAGCTTCTTCTCAAAAGCCCCGGAAACCGCGTGTTCCAGCCGCTCTGCCTCTTCATGCACTTCATACCACTCCATGCCAAAGATTTCGGAAAGCATGCGTTCTATGAGATGGTGGCGAAAGATGGTGCGTTGCGCCACCCTGCGGCCTTCGCGCGTCAGTTCAATGTGCCCGTCGGGCGCCACGCGAGCCAGGCCGTCTTTCGTCAGACGCTTGAGCGCCGTGGTGACCGCAGGCCGGGTCACAGAGAGCCAGTGTGCCAAGGTGGCGGCGATTACCGTTTGGCCCTCGGATTCGGCTTCCGCAATGGCCTTCAGGTAATCTTCTTTGGAGATGGTAATCATAGTTAACCGTTGCAAAACAGTTACGCCAGGTCAGCACTTCTTGGTTGAGGGCAGTCTAGCAGATTTGGAGATCGCAAGGAGGGGTGAACGAGATCGAGTGGATAGCCTGTTCAAAAAAAAGGCGCGCTTCTCTGAGGATCAAAAAGAAGCGCGCCCGAGTCAGATTACGTAGCTAGGGAACCAATTCTGCCGTCATCGTGGCTCCGCCCATGCTCCCCAGGACCGCGGCGATCTTCACGGCCTTCCGGGAATCTTTGGCAATCCACAAGGTTTCGCGGTCATTGCCGCCGTCAGCGGAGGTTATTTCGACCTTGAAGGCATCGAAGGTGCCTGCCTCCACCGTCACCTTCTCGCTTCCCACAACCTTCAACTGCAAGAGTTTTTCTTTCTGTTTCTGCAGATCGAAATTGCGGAAGGTAGTGGCGTAGCCCTCGGCCAAAGGCAGGCAGGCTATCAACTGCGGACTGGCGGTTTCGGCAAACACCGGTCCACCCAGATCGACAGCGACCGGCTTGTCCTGACCGCCCATGTTCATATTTCCGGTAGCCTTATTGTCGGTAAAGTTCAGATCGATGGTTGCCGGACCCTGTTTGATGTTGCGCTTCCGCACCAGGAGAGTGCCTTTCTCCAGCGAAGCCGTGTCCACGCCCTCGCCCATGGGAGTCTTCATCGTATCAACGGCGGTCCAGGCACCGGCTTCTTCCTTGATGTCAGTAGTCAGATTGACGGGGACCTCCTGGCCGCCGGCAGAGATTTTGGCTTTGTACTTCCAGCTTCCGGGCTTAAGGTCTGCCGCAGGCTTGGGAGCGCCCACGCTGTTGGCGTCGACTTTCTTGGCCAGGACCACGGTCTTGGGATCGACGCTGATTTCCTTCAGCCGGGCCGTGACTTCCGGAGTTCCGCCTTCCTGATAGCGGCCGCCCAGGTGCTTGGCCAGAAACTTCTCCGCCGACATGTACAACGCCATGTTGTTCACGGGGCGCGCGAAGCCGTGGCCTTCGTCGGGGGCAAGCAGGTATTCCACGGGATAACCGCGGTCGCGCAGCGCGATCACGATCTGGTCCGCTTCACGTTTGTTGACGCGGGGGTCGTTGGCGCCTTGCACCACCAGCAGCGGAGTCTTGATCTTGCCGGCCTGGGTCAGCGGCGAACGCTCCATCAACAAGACTTTGCCTGCCGGCGTATTAGGATCGCCCATGCGCTCGTAGAAGAGCTTCCGGATGGGCTCCCAATACGGCGGAATCGCTTCCAGGAGGGTGATCAGGTTGGAGGGGCCAACGATATCTACAGCGGCGCCGTACACGTCCGGCGTGAAGGTCACACCGGCCAGCGTGGCATAGCCGCCATAGGATCCGCCCAGTATGCCGACGCGCTTGGGATCGGCAATACCTTCAGCCACCAGGTACTTCGCACCCCAGGTCACGTCGTCCTGCATTTTGCGTCCCCACTCGTGATTGCCGGCGTCAAGAAACTTCTTGCCGTAACCAACAGAGGCGCGGAAATTGGGCTGAAGGACCGCGTAGCCACGGTTAGCAAAGAACTGCGCCAGCGGGTTGTAACCCCATACATCGCGAGCCCAAGGACCGCCGTGAGGAATCATGAGGGCCGGAAGGTTCTTGGCCGGCACCCCCTTGGGCAAGGTGAGGTAAGCCGGGATTTCCAGTCCGTCCGAAGACTTGTAGCGGACGGCCTTCATCTGCGCTAGAGCTTCGCGAGGGAGTTTCTCGCGAATCTTGTATTGCAGAGTAAGCTTCCGGGTCTTGCGGTCAAACAGGTAAGTCTCGCCCGGCTCAACGTCGCTGCTGGCGATCACCAGCCAGACCTGCTCGTCCAAAGTGTCTGAGCCGATGTTAACGTCTCTGCCCGGCAGTTTGCTTTCCAGCCACTTCAGGTCGGTTTCAAACCCTTTGTCGCGGTAGTAGCGCCGCCGGTGTTCGTCGAAGTAGTTGGTGAGGACAAGGTCGTCTGTGACTTCGGAGAATCGCGCACTGCCGAAGTCCACGCGCTTAAGCGGGTCGGACTCGACCATCTCCGTCTTCCCAGTTTCGGGATCGAAGAGTACCAGCGAGACCAAGTCCACGTCGGCGCCCTTGTTGGTTTCCATGTACGCGCGTTTGCCGTCTTTGTGGAAGCGGATGGTGCCGCAGTTCTCAAACACGGTGCAGGAATACATCTTGGTGAATTTGTCGGCATCCACGCGGAGAATCTCTGTGTCACCATTCTCAGCGGAGCGGGTAGCCAGGCGCAGGTTGCCCTTCAGATCAAACTCCCAGCCAGTGATGCGCTCCGTGTTCTTGCGCATCAGAGTCTTCTCGCCGCTGGAAATCTTCAGTTTGTAGAGATCGTGCCAAGCTTTATCCCGGTCGTTGAGGCCGATGAACACCACATCGGGATCAACTTTGGGAACGTCATAGATGAACACGCGCACGCCTTTCAACCCGGTGAGGTCGCGGGAAGGCGGAGCGTCAGTGCCGGCCGCGGGTTTGGCGGCGGGATCTACTGCATAGACGTTGAAGTTTTCGTCGCCGTCGTTGTCTTTCACGTACAAAATGTACTTTTCGTCGCGCGTCCAGAAGTAGGCTGGGATGGGACGCTTGGTCTCAGTGGTAAGTAGACGCGCCGCGCTGAAAGGCTCATCCACGCCTTTCACGTAAATGTTGCGGGTGTCTTTCCAAGGCTTGAGAAATGAAATGTATTTCCCGTTGGGAGAAATCTGCGCTCCTGCGATCTCCGGGTTGCCGAAGATCACTTCGCGGTCAATCAGCGGCGGCAGGCCCGCTGCAGCGGGAGCTTGCTTGTCTTTACTCTGGCTCTGCATGGCGAGAGGAGAAGCCAGCAACGCCAAGCACAACAGGGTTTTGAACAGCTTTTTCATACGAAGGGGGTCCTTTCTGTAAGGAGAACGATACTCACCCGGATTTGTTAACAGGGAAATTGTGAGCGCAAAAGGCTATTGCTGTCCAGTTATATCAGGGCGACGCCTTGACCCGGCGTCCCTGCAAAACTAGAATCGGCGTTCGAGCCTGAGTTCCCCCCGGGCCGGTTCTTCATTCCGATAACAAGTGTTCCTTCCGGAGGCTGTCATGCGCCGAAAACATCTTACTCTTGCCGTGCTCGCGATCGTCTTTGCTTTGTGGACCTCGATAGCAACCGGCGCCCAAGTGCCACGCGCCGCCGCGCCCGGCGTTCCCAAGACGGCAATTTCTGAAGTGAAGGAAATCATCCAAGGTGTAGAGATCAGCGATCCTTACCGCTGGCTGGAAGAACAGAACAGTCCGCAGACCCGGGAGTGGATTGACGAGCAAAATGCTTACACCGACTCTGTGATCGCCAAGCTCCCCGGCCGTGACGCGCTCAGAGAAAAAGTGAGCGCGCTTCTTAAGATTGAAAACATGAATATTCCCACGCTGCGCAACGGGCGGTACTTTTTCACCCGTCGACTGGCGGACCAGGATCAGGCCATGCTCTACGTGCGCCAGGGATTGAACGGCAAAGACGAGTTGCTGGTCGACCCACTGGCCCTGAGCCCGCAGCACACCATCACCGTCAATTTGAACTCAGTGTCGCGGGACGGCGCGCTGATCGTGTATTCGCTGCGCTCCGGCGGCGAAGATGAGGTCACGCCCCATCTTTTCGACGTGAACGCCCGCAAGGAGCTGGCCGACAAGTTTCCTCGCGCCCGTTATTCCGGCTTGGTGATCCTGCCTGACAAGAGCGGCTTGTATCTGACCCGGCAAACACCAGAAGGTCCGCGGGTGTACTTTCACAAGATCGGCAGCGGTGACGCGGACACCGAAGTCTTCGGCAAGGGCTATGGTCCGGAGAAAATCATCAACAGCAGTTTGTCCGAAGACGGGCACTACCTGATCATCAACGTGAGCTACGGCTCGGCCGCGACCAAGAACGAAGTCTATTTCCAGGACTTGGGAGCCAAAGGCGCGATCGTTCCCGTGGTGAACGACGTCACGGCGGCGTTTGCGACGGGCGGCGGAGAAAGCGGGCCCAATGTTGCTGGCGACAAGCTTTACCTCCGCACCAACTGGAATGCGCCCAAGTGGCGTGTGCTGGAAGTGGACTTGAAAAATCCGGCGCGCGACCACTGGCGGGAAGTGATTCCGGAAGGCGAAAATGCGATCGACAGCCTGTCCCTGGCCGGGGGCAAACTGGCCGTGGCAGTTACGGAGAACGTAATCAACCACGTCAGGTTGTACGACATCAACGGGAAGCTGCTCAGGGAAATCAATCCGCCGTCGCTCGGCAACCTGTCAGCGCTACGTGGAACCTGGGACAGCAACGAAGCGTTTTTCACCTTCAATTCTTTCCACATCCCGCCCACTATTTATCGCTATGACGTCGCCGCCGGAAAACAGGCGGTGTGGTTCCAGTCACCGCTGCCGATCCCAACCGACCGGTACGAAGTGAAGCAGGTGTGGTATTCCTCCAAGGACGGGACCAAGATTCCCATGTTCGTGGCACACGCCAAAGGCCTGAAGCTCGATGGCTCACACCCGGCGCTGCTGACCGGCTACGGCGGTTTCAACCTGAATTCCAATCCCGCCTTCAGCCCGTTCGCCGCGGCTTGGATGGAGAGCGGGGGCGTGTGGGCGCTGGCCAATCTGCGCGGCGGCGGAGAGTACGGCGAAGCCTGGCACCACGCCGGCATGCTGGACAAGAAACAAAACGTCTTTGACGATTTCATCGCGGCCGGCGAGTGGCTGGTCAAGAACAAATACACTTCGCCCGAACATCTTGCCATCCGCGGGCGCAGCAACGGCGGGCTTCTGGTGGGGGCAGCGCTCACCCAGCGTCCTGACCTGTTCGCGGCTGTGAGCTGCGGGTATCCACTGCTGGACATGGTGCGCTACCACAAATTTCTCGTGGCGAGCTATTGGGTGCCGGAATACGGATCCTCCGACGATCCCGCCCAGTTCAAGTACATCTACGCTTACTCGCCGTACCAGCATGTGAAAGCGGGAACCAAGTATCCGGCGGTGCTGTTCATCACGGGTGATTCCGACACCCGCGTGGCCCCGCTGCACGCTCGCAAGATGGCCGCGCTGCTGCAGGCATCCACCGGATCAGACAAGCCTGTGCTGCTGCACTACGACACCAAGGCCGGCCACTCGGCGGGCACGCCGGTGAGCAAAGAGATTGACAACGTCACCGACGAGATGAACTTTTTGATGTGGCAGCTGGGCATGACACCAAAAGCGGCGCCTGTAGCGAAGTAGCCGTTACCCTTTTTCTGACTCTTCTTTCGCGTCGCACAGGATTTGCCAAAGCGCTTTGCCGCAATCGACAATCTGGGTGCGCATGCACTTGGGACACTGGTACTCGCGCATCTCTCGGCCGCTAAAGGTGGTCTTCTCGATCTGGAGCATCTCCAGGCCGCAATCAGGGCAGACGGCATCGCTCATCGCGTCTCGTTATTTCGCTTGCGCCAGGGTAATTACTCAGCCACCTAAAGTTTATGGCGGCTCCGCAGCCTAACACGAACAGGGTGCGCAACCCCGGCGCTTTGATTTATCTTTACTGTTGCCCTTTGTCTATGAAAATTTTGGTGATCGGTAGCGGCGGCCGGGAACACGCGCTGGTGTGGAAACTGCGCCAGGCGAAACGCGTGTCGGAAGTGCTGTGCCTGCCTGGCAACGGCGGCATCTGCCAGGAAGCTACTTGTGTCGCCGGCGACGCCAAAAGCCCAGAAATCCTGCTAGCTGCTGCGCACCAGGTGCAACCGGACATCACTGTGGTTGGCCCTGAGCTTCCGCTGTCGCTTGGCGTGGTGGACGACTTCACCCGGCGGGGCCTGCCCATCTTCGGGCCGACCCAGGCCGCGGCGCAACTGGAGTGGAGCAAGAGCTTCGCCAAGGAATTCATGCAGCGCCACAAGATTCCGACGGCCCACTACGCCGTGTGCACGTCAGAAGACGAAGTGCGCAAATCCCTGGGCCTGTTTTCGCTGCCGGTAGTGGTCAAGGCTGACGGCCTGGCGGCAGGCAAGGGCGTGGTCATCGCTGCTACGAAGGAAGAAGCAGCCACGGCAGCAGGCGACATGTTCAGTGGCAAACTGCTTGGTTCACCTTCGTCGCGCGTGGTGCTGGAAGAGCATCTCAAGGGCGAGGAGCTCTCTTTCCTGGTGCTGAGCGACGGTGAGCGTGTAGCGCCGCTGGTGGCGTCACAGGACCATAAACGGATCGGTGAAGGCGACACCGGCGCCAACACCGGCGGCATGGGCGCGTACTCCGCTGACACGCTGGTTGACGAAGCCATGGTGGAATGGCTGCTCAATCACATTGCCCGTCCCACGATCGCCGGCATGAAGTCTGAAGGAATGGAGTATCGCGGGATTCTTTACTGCGGACTGATGATGACCGCGCGCGGGCCTATGGTGCTCGAGTTCAACTGCCGATTCGGCGATCCCGAAACCCAGGCCGTGCTCATGCGCCTGGACAGCGACTTGCTCGAGGCCATTGAAGCTTCCGTCGACGGGCGCGTCAGCGAAGGCCTGTTCAAGTGGTCGACCGACGCTTCCTGCTGCGTGGTGGTGGCTTCGGGCGGTTATCCCGGCAGCTTTGTTTCAGGAAAAGAAATCTCCGGCCTGGAGCGCGCCGCGGAAGTGGCGAACGTGAAGGTCTTTCACGCCGGAACCAGCTTGCGCGAAGGCAAAGTCTACTCGAGCGGTGGACGCGTGCTGGGGGTGACCGCCCGCGCAGCAAAGCTCGAAGACGCGATTGCCAAAGCCTACGAGGCCACGGACTGCATCCGTTTCGAAGATATGTACTACCGCCGCGACATAGGAGCGCGGGCGCTCAAACAACCGACGTAGATCCGTTCCGGCCTGCCGGGACCACGAGGTAAAGACATCTCATGCCTGAAAGCCCTCTCGTTTCCATTGTGATGGGATCCGACTCGGACCTGGAAATCATGAACGAAGCCGCCAAGGCGCTGGATGATTTCAGCATCGCATACGAAATTGACGTGACCTCGGCTCACCGTTCGCCGGCGCGGACCGCGGAGTTCGCGCGCAGCGCAGCGTCGCGGGGAGTGAAAGTCATCATCGCCGGAGCCGGCGGCGCGGCCCACCTGGCGGGCGTGATCGCGGCGGAGACCACGTTGCCTGTGATCGGCGTGCCCATTCCTTCCACGCCGCTGAACGGGCTGGACTCGCTACTGGCCACGGTGCAGATGCCGGCGGGCATTCCGGTTGCTACGGTCGCAATCGGCAAAGCCGGCGCCACCAATGCCGGTATCCTGGCAGCGCAGATCATCGGCCTGGGCAATACGGCGGTAGGGGGGAAGCTGAAACAGTTGAAGGAGAAACTGGCGCGAAGCGTGGAAGAGAAATCGCGGAGATTGCAACAGCTGCGCAAGAGGAGCTAGATGCGGGCCATCGCCATCATCCCGGCGCGGCTAGGGTCGACGCGCCTGGCGCGCAAAGTGCTGTGCGAAATCGCCGGCCGGCCCATGATCGGTCTGGTCTTTGAGGCGGCCAAAAAATCTCCGCTACTCGCAGATGTGATCATCGCCACTGACTCCGAAGAAGTCATGGAAGCGGCGCGAGCCCACGGCTGGAAGGCGCAGATGACGTCTGCGGCGCACCGCAGCGGTACGGACCGCATCCACGAAGTGGCGCAACGCGTGGCTGCCGATGTTTACGTGAACATCCAGGGCGACCTGCCCACGGTGCGACCGGAACATATTGAGGCGTTGCTACGGCCCATGCAGCGAGCTGAAGTACAGGTTTCCACCATCAAGACGCCTTGCAAGCCTGATGAGATCGGCAATCCCAACGCGGTAAAAGTCGCAACCGACAAGAACGGCCGCGCCCTGTATTTTTCACGCTCAACGATTCCTTTCGATCGGGACAAGAGCGGCAACATCCAGTACTTCAAGCATCTGGGCATGTACGCGTACCGCAAGGCAGCGTTGGACCGTTTCTGCAGCTTGCCGGAATCTAAACTGGAGGCCGCGGAGCGGCTGGAGCAATTGCGGCTGCTGGAAAACGGAATCGACATCTACGTGGAAGAGACACCGTTCAACACCGTGGAAGTTGATACCGAAGAGGACTTGCAGCGGGTGCAGGCGATGTTCGGTAGCAGGTCAGTTTGAAAACTGACCCGCTAGCAGTATCAGCTTCTAGCGCTCCCGGCGTGCTGGGATCGCGGGCCCCAGCCCAGGACTCTCAGTCCTGGGTGAGCGAAGCGAATAGCAGACGTTCAAGCCAGACTGGGCCGGTGCTTGCGCGCCCACTCCTCCGCTGCGGCAATCCGCTTGGAGACCGGCGGGTGCGAGTGAAAAAGGATCTCTACCAGCCGTGAAGGATGGCTCTCCGCCAGGTTCTGCTTGTTCAACTTCTCCATGGCTGAGACGTAAGGAGCAATGCTGGGGACCGTGCTCCAGCAGTAGCGATCGGCCTGGCGTTCGGCGAAACGCGAGTACGCATTGAGCGCCGGCATCAGCAGCAAGGACAACGCGCTCGAAACCAGCACCAGCAGCGGCAGGTTGGCAAAGTCGGTGAGATGCTGGAACATGCGCAGGTCGTAAATGGCGTAGTTGAGTGCCAGATTGGCGGTCCAGAATCCAGCCAGGGTCACCAGGGCCTCCACGCCAATGCTTTTGAGAATGTGTTTATGGACGTGGTGACCGAGTTCGTGGGCCAGTACCGCCTCGATCTCGTCGGCGTTGTAATTCTCCAGCAGTGTGTCCGCCAGGATAATACGGCGGGTGTTGCCCAGGCCGGTGAGCGCGGCGTTGGCCTTCTTGCTTTTTTCTGAAAGTTTCCATTCGTAGACGCCGCGGACACGCGTGCCCGCTCTCTCGCCCAGACGCACCAGCCGGGCTTTGAGTTCTTCATTCTGCAGCGGAACGAATTTATAAAACAGCGGGAACAGCACCACCGGAGCGATCTGGGCAAAAAATATAAACAATGCAATAAAGATCAGCCACGCGAAGATCCACCAGCGCTCGGGTGAGATTCGCATCAGGCCGTACACGATCTCGGCCAGTGCCGTAGCCAGCACCAGGCCCAGCAGCCATCGTTTTGCTTCGTCACGGATCCACGATCCCAGCTTCTGGTTCGACAGATTGAAGCGGTGCTCGAGGCGGAAGCTATAGAAATCCAAGCCTATGTTTAGAGCTTTGCTGATCACGCTGAGCATCAGGACGTAGAAGAAAAGCTGGAGAACGTAGGTATCGTGACCCATGCGTACTGCCAGATCGCGGAGCCAGTTGGTCCACCCTGTGGCCAGCAGCACAATGAGGAAGCCGAAGCTGATGGCCAGGTCAGCTAACTCCACGCGACGCTTGGCGCGGTTGTATTTGCGCGCTTCCGCAGTGTCCGGCCCGGAGTTGGATTGCGGCAGGGTCATTTCGTGTTTTCCGCGAACTCGAGAGTGACGAACTTGGCTGCGCTGTGATTACTGCTGTTGATCAATGTGCCGCTGACACCAGTGAGCCAAGCGCTGTTGATCGGCTGGTGGTTCCCTGCAGGGAACCAGGCAAGGCCGCCGGGAGTACGCT
>DATFXI010000218.1:0-2920 GCA_035316085.1 Candidatus Angelobacter sp. | reverse complement strand
GTCGAGTGCCCTTACGGCGCCCATCCTTCGCCGGTACAGGGCTATTACAAGCGCGACGATGCCTTCTTCCAGCAGTATCATGCCGAGACAAAAACCCAGGCAGACTACAACGCTTGGGCCGGGAAGTGGATTTTCGCCGTGCCCGATTGCGCAGCCTACGCGCGTCAACTGGGTGAGGACCGCCTGGCGGAGCTGGGCGTGAAGAAACATGCTTACGCGGCAGCGACTGATTATGGGTATTAAGATCGCCTGAATCGTCGTCATCGCCGTGATCGCGTGTAATCGGAAAGCAGGCAGGCGCGGAGTGTTTTCGTTATGATGGAAGCAAATGCTCCGCGTGGAATGAGCTAATTGCCAATTGCTAACTGCTATTTGCTGAGATGAACAAGGAACTGGTTGAACTCCGCGTGAACGGCCGCAGGCACGAGCTGGCCATCGAGCCCAGTGAGCTCCTGCTGGACGTGTTGCGCCAGGAACTCGAGTTGACCGGCTCCAAGCGCGGGTGTGACGACTCCTCCTGCGGCGCATGCACGGTTCTGGTGGATGGCGTCCCGGTGCTGAGTTGCACCATGCTGGCCATGAGCTGCTCCTCGAGCGGCGGCGCTACGCCCGAGATCACTACGGTAGAGGGCATCGCCGACCACGGCGCGCTGGCCGCCATCCAGAAGGCGTACGGCGATTGGGGCGGCGCGCAGTGCGGTTACTGCACGCCCGGGTTTATGGTCACGGTCAAGGCGCTTCTTGACAGCAACCCCGATCCGAGCGAGGAAGACATTCGCCGCGCCCTGAGCGGGAATCTCTGCCGCTGCACCGGCTATACGCAGATGTACCAAGCCATCAAAGCGGCGATTGAGGCGGAGAAGAGCGCGAGATGAGTTTGGCTTGTCCCGAGCGGAGCTAACGGAATCGGGTGATCTGGTCATCGCGCGTGATCGGGTGATCTGGTTTTGCTAATTGCTAGTTGCTAACTGCTATTTGCTTTATGTCTGACTTCTCCATCATCGGCAAAGCGGTCGCGCTGATTGACTCGGCCGGCAAGACCACCGGCCAGGGCAAGTACGCTGACGATCTCGCGCTTCCCGGGATGCTGTACGGAAAGATACTACATTCGCCATACCCGCACGCCCTGATCAAGCGGATCAGCGCCTCGCGGGCGCGCCTTTTGGAGGGCGTAGTCACGGTGGTCACCGGCCCCGACGCGCCGAACAAGTACGGAATTCTTCCCGTGGGCCATGATGAGACGGCGCTGGCGGTCGAGAAAGTCCGCTACGTGGGCGACAACGTGGCCTGCGTGGTGGCGACTTCGGAAGCCATCGCCGAACGCGCTCTGGAGCTCATTGACGTCGAGTACGAGGCGCTGCCCGCTTGGTTCGACCCCGAAGACTCGATGAAGGCCACCGCGGACTGGATCCATTCCCAGCGGCCCAACAACATTGAGAAGGACTATCATCATGTTTTCGGCGATCCTGACAAGGGTTTTGCCGAGGCCGACTATGTAACGGAACATCGTTATATCGCCGCCGAAGTCACGCATGCGGCCATGGAGCCGCATTCCACGCTGGCGTCGTTTGAGATTGACTCGCTTACCGGCCAACCGGGGCGGCTGACAGTGTGGTCTTCCACGCAAGTGCCGTATTACCTGCAGCACAAGCTGTCGATCGTGCTGGAAATGCCGATGTCGCAAATTCGCGTCATCAAGCCGCTGGTGGGCGGCGGCTTTGGCGGCAAGAGCGAAGTGATTCCGCTGGAGATCATCGCCGCGGTGGCAGCGCGCAAAGCCAAAGCGCCGGTGAAGATCACCTATAGCCGCGAAGAAGTATTCTGGGCGCACCGCGGGCGTCCGCGCACCATCATTGATCTCAAGACCGGCGTGAAAAATGACGGCCGCATCACCTCAGTTGCTGCCAAAGTCATACAGGACGGCGGAGCGTATTGCTCATACGGCGTGGTGACCATCCTTTATTCAGGCGCTCTTTTAGGGGCGCTTTACGATATTTCCAACATTAAATACGACGGCTACCGTGTGCTGACCAACAAACCGGCCTGCGGCGCCATGCGCGGACACGGCACTGTGAACGTGCGCTTTGCCTTCGAGTCGCAGCTGGATGAGATCGCGGTGCATTTGAAGATCGATCCCGCGGAGATTCGCCGCCGCAATCTGCTCAAGCCGCCGTGCGTCACCATAAATAACTTGCGCGTGCAGAGCTACGGCCTGCCGGAATGCATTGAAAAAGTAGTAGAGCGCTCGCAGTGGAACACGCGGAGGGGCAAGCTCCCGCCCGGCCGGGGGCTTGGCCTCGGCTGCAGTCACTACGTCAGCGGTGCGGCCAACAGCATCATTCGCTCTGACATGCCGCACTCCACGGTCAACCTCAAGATTGACCGTGATGGCGGTGTGGTGGTGTACACCGGCGCGTCGGACATCGGGCAAGGATCGGACACCATGGTGGCCCAGATCGTTGCCGAAGTATTGGGTATCAGCCTGGCGCGCATCAAAGTGGTGGCGGCGGATACTGACCTTACGCCCATCGACATCGGCTCCTACTCCAGCCGCGTGACTTTCATGAACGGGAATGCTGCCCTCCGCGCCGCTCAGGACGTGAAGAGCAAGATCATCGCTGCAGCTGCGCGCAAGATGGGTTGCGCTCCGGAAGATGTGATCATGCGCGACGATCGGGTCTGGAAACAAGGCGCGAACATCCAGGCTCCGCCTGCGGACCAAGCTGAAGCTGCGCAAGGCAGCGTCCAGGAAGTGAGCGGACGAGTGGAAGGCCAGACTCTGCGCGGATCATTGCAGCAAAAGCGAAAGGACGAAGGCCCGAAAGATCAGATGAGCTTTGAAGAAGCCGTGGTCTCGGCCATCGATTTCAGCGGGGCGCTCAGCGGCACGGGTTCTTATGCTCCACCCAAGGAAGCACGC
>DATFXI010000217.1:0-6686 GCA_035316085.1 Candidatus Angelobacter sp. | reverse complement strand
GTGGAAGTCTCCGCCGCCGACGAGCTTGGCGAGCTGGTGGCATCTTTCAACCGCATGACGGTGGACCTGGAATCGAGCCGCCGCAAGATCGAGGAATCGGCGCACGCTCTGACGGAAACCAACACCGAGCTCGAGCAACGCCGCCGCCACATTGAAACCATCCTGGAAAGCATTCCCACAGGCGTGCTTTCTCTGGACCCGGAAAAACGGGTCACCCATGGCAACGTGGCTTTTAACCGCATGTTTCGTCCGCACTTGGCACCTATGGCGGGATCGAGTCTTCACTCCATCTTTCCTCAGGAAGTGGCGGCAGACTTGGAGCACCTGTTGCGTCGCGCCGACCGCATGGGCGTGGTGGCAGCGCAGTTTGAGATTCCAGTGGACCAGGACAAAATCAACGCCAGCGTCACCGTGGCCAGCGTGCAGCATGGTGAGCAGCGACTGGGCTACGTGATCGTTTTTGAAGACTTCAGCGAGCTGCTGAAGGCGCAGCAGGAAGCCGCATGGCGAGAAGTGGCGCGGCGGGTGGCCCATGAGATCAAGAACCCGCTGACTCCCATCGCGCTCTCCGCGGAACGCATTCGCCGCCACCTGGAGCGGGGCGTGCCGCCCGACAAAGCTTCTCTCTCCGTGATTCAGGGTTGCGCCGAGACCATCAGCGGCGCTGTGCAGACGGTCCGCTCTCTGGTGGATGAATTCTCATCCTTGGCGCGTTTTCCAGCCGCCCAGCCCCGGCCTTCTGACATCAACCAGATCGTGGAAAACGCGTTGGCCATGTTTGACGGCCGCCTCAGCGGCATTGACGTGCAAAAACAATTGGAGCCCGGCCTCCCGCCGGCCATGGCCGATCCCGATGCCATCAAACGCGCTCTGGCCAATTTGATTGACAATGCGGCAGAAGCCACGCAGAACTCGCTGGTGCGCGAAATTCATATCCACACCGCTCTGGCGCAAAGCAAAGACGCTTTGGAGATTACCGTTGCCGACACCGGGCATGGCATTGGCCGCGAGGTGAAGGAAAAACTTTTCCTGCCCTATTTCTCCACCAAGAAGCGCGGCACCGGCCTGGGACTGGCCATCGTGCGTCGCATTGTGGAAGACCATCACGGCTCCGTTCGTGCCGAAGAGAACAAACCTTCCGGCGCAAAGTTCGTCGTCGAGCTTCCTCTGGCCGGCCGCATGGCCAGCGCCGTGGAGGCACGGAATGGCTAGCATCCTGGTGGTGGATGACGAGCGCGATATTCGCGATTCCCTGCGCGGTGTCCTGGAAGAGGAAGGCTACAACGTCTTGCTCGCTGACAGCGGCGAAGCGTGCCTAGAGCAGCTGCGCAAACGCGGTTGCGACGTAGTGCTGCTCGACATCTGGCTGCCCGGCATGGACGGCCTGGACGCGCTCGAGCGCATCCGCCAGACGCAATCCGATGGCGGCCCGGAAGTGGTGATGATCTCCGGCCACGGCACCATTGAAACCGCGGTCCGCGCCACCAAGCTGGGGGCGTTTGATTTCCTCGAGAAACCGCTCTCCATCGAACGTACTCTCATCGTCATCAAGAACGCGATTGACGCCCACCGGCTGCGCCGCGAAAACGCCGAGTTCAAAAAACAGCTCCAGACAAAAAGCGTGATCGTGGGTGAAAGCGTTCCCATGAAAGCCCTGCGCCAGCAGATTTCCGTGATGGCGCCCACCAACGGCCGGGTGTTGATCTTCGGCGAGTCCGGAACGGGCAAGGAGCTGGTGGCGCACGCTATCCACGCGCACAGCCTGCGCCAGGACAATTTGTTCGTCGAAGTGAACTGCGCCGCAATCCCGGAAGATTGGATTGAGAGCGAACTGTTCGGACATCGTAAAGGCGCTCTGCCGGCCGCCAGCGGCGACAAAGAGGGTAAATTCGAAAAAGCCGACGGCGGCACGCTGTTTCTGGATGAAGTCGGCGACATGAGCCTGAAGACGCAGTCCAAGGTGCTGCGCACGCTCGATGAGCAAAAATTTACCCGCGTGGGCGATGATGAGCCCATACGCGTCGACGTACGTGTGATCGCCGCCACCAATAAAGACCTGGAAGAGGAGATTTCCAGGGGTAACTTTCGTGAGGATTTGTTTTATCGCCTGAACGTGATTCCTTTTTACGTGCCGCCGTTGCGTGAGCGGAAGGAAGACATCGCCCTTCTCGCGCGGCATTTCCTGAAGGAGTTCTCTGCCACTTACAGCCGGCGCCCGCGCGAGATTACCGATGACGCCATGGATGTCTTGATGCGCTATTCCTGGCCAGGCAACATCCGCGAACTGCGCAACGTGATCGAGCGCCTGGTGATCATGAACCCCACAGTACATAAGATCGAACGCAAACACCTGCCGCCGCTCATGCACCGCGAAGGCAGCCGTAACACTTCCGGCTTTTCCACCCTGCACCAGGCTCGGGCGGCCTACGAGCGCGATTACATTTTGAAAAAGCTCGACGAAAATCACGGCAACGTTAGCCGTACCGCTGAAGTCCTGGGCCTGGAGCGCAGCCATCTTTACCGTAAGATGAAGACGCTGGGAATTCCGGTGAAGGAGTAAGCCACTCACATCTGGACGGGAGAGACGTGGCACCGCCACGTCTCAATGCGTATGCCAAGACGCGGCAATGCCGCGTCTCTACGGCCGCGATCATTGCATGTCAAAGCCAGCGTACGCAGGAATGAGATTTCAAGACCTTCTCCAATCCAACTCTTCCACAAACGCCGCTGATTCGCGCCAGCCAGGTTTCACCTTGACGAACAGCTCCAGGAAAACCTTCCTGCCCAGCAACGCTTCCAGTTCCATCCGCGCCGCCGTTCCCATCTCCTTGAGTTTCTGTCCGCCTTTGCCGATGAGGATGCCTTTCTGTCCTTCCCGCTCGCAGTAGATGGTGGCAGCGATCTTGTTGAGCTTGTCAGACTCCTCGTAGCGGTCAATCATCACAGCCGACGCGTACGGAATCTCCTTCGACGTCTTCAAAAGTACCTTTTCGCGGATGATCTCCGCGGCGATGAAGCGTTCCGGCTGGTCCGTGATCTGGTCTTCCGGAAAATAGCGCGGCCCGGCGGGCAGCGCGGCCATGATCTTGTCCATGAGAAGGTCGAGGCCTTGCTTCTTAGCCGCTGAGATAGGGATGATCTCGCGAAACTCATGCAGCTTGCTATATCGCTCGATGATGGGCAGCAACTTTTCTTTCTGCAATTTGTCAATTTTGTTGAGTAGCAACACCGCTGCGCCGCCCGATTTCTTGATGAGATCGAGCACATGCTGGTCTCCGGGCCCGAACTTTTCAGTTGCGTCCACGATCAGCAGGACCAGGTCGCGGCTCTCCAGCGCGGCATGAATCTCCTGCATCATTTTGCGATTGAGCCGGCTGTCCGGTTTGTGGACGCCGGGCGTGTCAATCAAGATGATCTGCCCGGCGGGACGGCCGCGCTTCCACCCCTGCAAGCCAACACCGGGCTTGCCGGGGACCCCGGGCTGGGCCTTCACGTTGATCACACCTTGAATCCGCGTGCGCGTTGTCTGCGGCTTTTCCGTGACAATGGCGATCTTTTCGCCTACCAGAGCGTTCAGCAGCGTGCTTTTGCCGGCGTTGGGCCGGCCGATGATGGAAACGAATCCGGAGCGGAAGGCCATGCTACTTGGCGGCCTCTTGTGCCGGGGCTGCAGGCCGCGCCCGGCTCACGCGCACTTTCCCCACTTTGCGCTCCGTAGACTCCAGAATTTCGAAGCGCAGGCCGTCGTCCTCAATGACTTCGCCGGGCTGAGGAATTCGCCCGGCGAGCGAGCTCACCAGCCCGCCTACGGTAGCAGCGTCTTTGGAATCGAGATGCACGTCGAACAAGTCTTCCAGACGGCCCACATCCACGTTGCCCTTGATCACGAAGGCGCTGCGGGCTTCGCGGACGATGTCGGCGGAAGCTTCCTCATGTTCGTCACGAATTTCACCAACAATTTCTTCCACCAGATCTTCCAGTGTGACCAGGCCGGCGACCGAACCGTATTCGTCAATCACGACAGCCATGTGCAGATTGTCGGCCTGCATCTCACGCAGAAGTTGCGAAGTCTTCTTGGTCTCAGGCACAAACAGCACAGGGCGAAGCAGGCTGCGCACTAAGGTGACTTTGGCGCGGTCGTCAGGGATCTGGATGAGGTCGTGCGAGAGCAGCATGCCCTGAATATTGTCGATGTTGGAGGCGTACACGGGAACGCGTGAGTGTGGCCGGTCTTTCAGCATTGCCGTGTACTGTTCGATGGTGGTATCGGCGGGAACGGCAAAAATGTCCGGCCGGGGCGTCATGACTTCGCGCACCGTCTTGTCACCGAACTCCACAACCGACTGGATCAGCTGGCGGTCGCTCTCTTCCAGGATCCCTTCTTCGCGTCCCGCTTCAATCAGCGCGTCCACCGCTTCCGAAGGATGCTCCGGCTGCTCCGGTTCATGCGCCTTCGCCAGCGCGGCTACAGAGAGTCCAAAACCCAGCACCGCGGTGAAAGGCGCCATCAGGTAGATGAGCAAGCGCAACACCGGAACAAAACGCGCCAGCCATACGCCACGGGTGCGGGTGAACAGCAGGTATGGCACCAGGCGGTTGCAGACGATAACCACCAGGATGATGCCAACGGCGGCTTGGGCGATTTCGGGCACAGTCCATTTTTGCTCGCGGAACACCAGATACCCGATGAGCAACGTGATGGCGGCTGTAGTGAGCTGGGCCAGCACCGCCATGGAGAGAAACGCGCGCCCGCTAGCCGCGACCAAACGCGGCTCCACCAGTTGGTCAAAGGCTTCAATGTTCTCCTGGAAGGCGCGGGTCAGAAATTTTCCGCTCTCCGCATAGAGCTGCTCGACGTAAGAAACCAGCACCAGCAATGCGCACAACACAAAAATCGCGGCGTAGACGATAATCACTGTCATCGCGATCTCCTGGCTGTGGACCGGGCTCTCGCCGGCGGAGCTTGGGCGCGATCAATCAACGACGCAGGCAGCTTCAGCCTTGCGCGCAGCTTGCTTTCTAATTTCGCCATGCTTCCGTTATCGGTCTCATGATTAAAGCCGGCCAGATGCAACATCCCGTGCAGGACCAGAATCTTCAGTTCATTGGCCGCGGAATGGCGATAACGCGCGGCGTTCTGGCGCGCAATGTCGGCCGAGATAGCGATATCGCCACCGCCATCGCGAGGAAAGGAAAGAACGTCGGTCGGCTTATTCTTTTTGCGAAAACGCCGGTTGAGCTTCTGTATCCGGCGGTTCCCGGTAATCAGGATGTCCACTTCGCCGTGGACGCCGGCCAATTTCTGGGCCCGGCGGGCAAAGCGGACCATGCCCGGCCGGTCCACGCCAAGTGCCGCTTTTTCGAAGATGATCACGTCGTCAGGAACAGAAAGGGGAGAGCCGCACGCCCTCCCCTGCCATGATTCTACTCTTTTTACTGCTGCAAAGGAGGTTCCGGCGGCTCGTCGCCTTCGCCCGCCTGCTGAGGCAGTTCCAGCGACATCTGCTGGCTGCGCGAACGCTCGTCGTAGGCACGGACAATGCGCTGTACCAGATGGTGGCGCACCACGTCCTCTTCACCAAAAAAGTTGAACGATAATCCCTCGACATTCTTGAGCACGGCCATCGCTTCCAGCAAGCCGCTCTTGCGCGAATCCGGCAGATCGATCTGCGTGATGTCGCCGGTGATCACCGTCTTGGAGTTAAATCCCATGCGGGTCACGAACATCTTCATCTGTTCCGGCGTAGTGTTTTGCGCTTCATCCAGGATAATGAAGGAATCGTTGAGTGTGCGGCCGCGCATAAAAGCGATAGGCGCGATTTCAATCACGTTCTTTTCCAGATACCGGTCCACTCGCTCTCCGTCCATCAGGTCATATAGGGCGTCGTAGAGAGGACGCAAATAGGGATCGACTTTCTCTTGCAGCGTGCCCGGCAAAAACCCCAGGCGCTCGCCGGCTTCCACCGCGGGACGCGCCAGAATGATGCGGTTCACCTTCTTGCTGTTCAGCGCGGAGACAGCCATAGCTACCGCAAGATAGGTCTTGCCCGTGCCGGCCGGGCCGATGGCAAAGATCATGTCGTGCTGCTCGATGGCATCCAGGTAGCGGCGCTGGTTCATGCTCTTGGGCTGCACCTGGCGTTTCCCGAAGGAGCGCTGCCTGCCTGCTTCCGCCAGGCCACGCAATGTCGTCGACGCATCTTCCAAAACCACGCGCAGCATGGAGCGCAAGTCGCCCGCGGCAAAGTCATGACCGGAGCGGCTGAGGTGGTCGAAGTCGGCAAAAATCTGCTCCGTACGCGCCACGTCCTGGGCCGCGCCTTCAATCTGCACTGAATCCGCTTTCAACTCGATGTTGACCTTCAACCCGTCTTCCATCACCTGCAGGTTCTCGTCGTGGGTGCCGAAAAGCTTCTGGATATTGCGGACGATTTCGATATTCTTTTTCATTCAGTTTTGTCTGTTCCACCAGACTTGATCTGCGTAAGCAGACTTCGGCGCCGCATGCACCGCCAGGAAACACGAACGCGCAAAGCAGTTGATGTGTGGCTGGAGAAGCAGAGCCGCCGGTCCACCCGAACGCGGAGGTAGTACCATTGGGCTGAGATTACCGCCGTTCGCCGGGGCAAGTCAACAGACCGCATGCCCGCACTTGGGTTATTTTCGTGTGAAAGGCTCACCACCTG
>DATFXI010000216.1:0-18105 GCA_035316085.1 Candidatus Angelobacter sp. | reverse complement strand
GTGGTGGATGACGGCTCGCGCGACAATACCGCGGAGTTGATTCGCAGCTATGCCGCGGCCCATCCGGAAGTCCGGCTGGTGCAAAACCCCGGCAATCAGGGCAAAGGATACGCCGTTCGCAACGGCATGTTGCAAGCCCGCGGCCAAGTCATGTTGTTCACGGACGCCGACTTGTCTTCACCGATTACCGAAGCCGGCAAACTGTTTGCCGCGCTTGACGCGGGGGCCGACGTGGCGATCGGCTCGCGCTGGCTCGACCCTGCGCTGATGTTCAAGCGGCAGTCGCTGCAGCGCCAGGTGCTCTCCCGCATCTATCATCTGTACTTGCGGGTGCTGTTGCGCTTTCCTTATCGCGACACGCAATGTGGTTTCAAAGCTTTTACTCACCGCGCTGCCGGCATGATCTTTCCGCTACAACTCATCCGGCGCTGGGGCTTTGATCCCGAAGTGCTCTACCTGGCGCATCGGCAAGGACTAAAAGTGGCGGAAGTACCTGTAGCCTGGGGTCACGATGAAGGATCCAAGATCAACCCGCTCCGCGACGGCATGCGCATGGGCGTGGACGGACTAAAGGTGTGGTGGTATGCGCTTACAGGAAAATATCCCATCGAGCAAGGCGAGAAAAAGAAGACGGGTTCTTAACTCCGGATCGGGTCTTGCCTCAAGCGGCCGATCGTTTCGCTTTGGCTTTTTTCCCAACCACTTGCACAGCGAAGTTGGCATCGTAAGCCACAGTGAAATCTTCTGAACATGGGCCGCAAAGCCAGAAGTATTCCAGCCCGGGGCCTTCCTTCGCGGCCGGTCCACGTGTTCCAGGCGAATCCGCCATAGGCTTCCTAACAAAGAGCTTACCGTCCCGCAGATAGACGAACGGCGTAGAACAGGAGGGATTGGCGCACTTGGAAAGCATTGGTGTCTCCTCGGTCCTCGGTGTTTCCTGCCCGTAGAAGCAACTACAGAGTAGATGCGCGTTTTGCTCCCGCCGTTTCGGAAAAAGCGCGCCACCAATGCGACCAGACCGATTCGGACCTACTTCTGGCTCTAACGCGTGAACGTGGGCACCAACAGCAACGCAGCCAGCGCCGCGATCCACAGCGCAGCCCAAATCAGAGAGTAACTCAAGTCGCGATTCTTTTCGGCTATGCAAACGTCTTTCATCGTCGGTTCTCCTTGCCCTGCTGAGAGGGAGTGCAAGTGGCAGGCCATGGCCAGATGTCATTGATGCATAAGCACTTATCAGAATCGCGACGGTGTGGTGCGTGGCTAACGGGACGCAGCGCTGTGTCCGTCGGGGCACAGGGCGGGAAACGCCAAATTCGCCTCGTCGGTTGGACGTTTCCTGCATCCAACCGGTTGCCCTGAGCTGGTCTCGAACTGATTGGATAAGAATCTTGCCAGGGTCCTAGTGGAGGCGCTGATGAAAATCCTTCTGGCGACTGATGGTTCCACATTTTCCGAGGCCGCGGAAAAGACCGTGACAACGATGATCCGCCCGCAAGATGTAGAAGTGCTGGTCTTGCAAGCGGTAGAGCCGTTGGTATTCGCTGTCCCGCCGCAAATGGCCCCGGGTTACGCCCCGGAGCAGGCCGCACGCATGCAAGAAACCGTTGATCTGGCCAAGAAAAACACCGAACTGGTGACGGCCCGGCTACGCGCCGCCGGCTTCAAGGCTGACTCGTGGGTGGTGGAGAGCGACGGCCGCAACGGCATCCTCGACACCGCTGCGGAGTGGAAGCCGGACCTGATCGTGCTGGGTTCGCAGGGGCGCAAAGGCATCGCCAAGTTCCTGCTGGGCAGCGTAGCTGACGCGGTGGCGCGCCATGCCACGTGCTCCGTATTCATCGTCAGGACTCCGGGCACAGCGAAGGCCGAGTCTCTGGCCGCGTGAAGTTCTTAGTGGCCGGATCATTGACGATGTGGCGAAACAAAAAGGCGGCAGAGGGTGAGTGTTATCCTCTGCCGCAGCGGCAGAACATTTACTCTACGCCTGATTACCAGACGCGACAGCGGTTTTCGCGCACCATGGGCTGGCCGGCTTTGCAGTTGAAGGCTTTCTGAAATTCCGGCATGTTGATCACCAGTCCATTCACGCGGTACTTCCCCGGAGAGTGCGGATTGGTGATAGCGTTGGCGCGCAAGTTTTCCGGGCGCTCGTTCTCACACGCCCACTGCGCGTAACCGATGAAGAAACGCTGGTCAGGGGAAAAGCCATCGCGGTTGTCCAGCTTCTGGTTTTTCGTCTCTGCTTTCCACGCGATGTACGCCAGGATCAGCCCGCCCAGGTCGGCAACGTCTTCTCCCTCCGTCAGCTTGCTGTTGATCTTGATGTCGTCCACGATCGTGTACGCCGCATACTGGTCCACAATGCACTGGGCGCGTTTTTCAAACTGTTCCGAATCCTCTTTGCTCCACCAGTCGCGCAGGTTGCCTTTGGCGTCAAATTGCCGGCCTTCATCATCGAAGCCATGCGTCAGCTCGTGGCCAATGGTGCCGCCGGTATTGCCGTAGTTGGGCGCGTCATCCATTTTGGGATCGTAGAGCGGCGGCTGCAGGACGCCGGCCGGAAAATTGATGTCGTTCATCTGCGGGTTGTAGTAGGCATTGACGGTGGGCGGTGTCATGCCCCACTCAGTGTGGTCCACGGGCTTGCCGATCTTATTGAGCTGGCGGCGCGATTCAAACGCCACCGCGCGCTGCACGTTGCCCAGAAAATCGTCTGGACGGACATCCACTGAGCTGTAATCGCGCCACTTTTCCGGGTAGCCGATTTTGTTCATCACACCGTGCAGCTTTTCGAGCGCTTGTTTCTTGGTCTCCGGCCCCATCCAGGAGAGCTGGTTGATGTCGTCCTCCATGGCCTGCTCGATCTGCCGGGTCATCTCTACAGTGCTCTTCTTGGTCTCCGGCGTGAAGGTGCGGCTAACGAATTCCTGCCCCAGGGCCTCGCCCAGTTCCCGGTCCACCAACCGCACGCAGCGCTTCCACCGCGGCGGCTGCTGTTCGACCCCGCGCAGGGTGTGGCTGTAGAAATCGAAATTCTCTTTGACGAACGCAGAGGACAGATACGGTGCGTTGGCGCTCACAATGTGCCAGCGCAGATACACTTTCATGTCAGCCAGACTGTTATCTTTGAGCTGCTTATCGAGCTCCTGATAAAACTTCGGCTGGGTCACGTTGAAGGTGTCCACGCCGCCGACGCCTACCGTCTTCAAGTAGGTGTCCCAGTCAAAGCCGGGGGTAAGCGTCTGGAGGCCTTTCCGGTCCATCTTGTGAAACAGGTTGTGAGGATCGCGCTGCTCCACGCGCGTTAGTTGCGACTTGGCCAGCGCCGTCTCGATTTCCATGATGGTCTGGGCTTCGCTCTTCGCCACGTCAGGCGAGTCGCCCAACAGCTTGAGCATATTCTGGACATGGAGCAGATATTTTTTGCGGATTTCTTCCGATTTCGCGTCGGTCTTGGTGTAGTAGTCGCGATCCGGCAGGCCCAGCCCGCCCGCGTCAGCGAAGGCGATCACCTGGGAGGAGTCGGCAAAGTCCTGATCAGAACCAAAGTTGAAGAACAAGCCGCCAGTGGCATTGGATAGGTGCTGCCTGGCCAACAATTCCGCCAGTTCTTTCGAGGTTTTGACCGCCGCGATGGCATCCAACTGTGCCTTGAGCGGGGCCGCGCCCAACTTTTCGACGGCCGGTTCGTTCATGCAGGCGCCAAAGAAATCGCCGATCTTCTGCTGCGTAGGCGTGCGCCCAGCCGACTTCTTCGACAGATCGTCGAGGATGCCCCACAGGAAACGCTGGTTGTCCTGGGTCAGCTTGCCGTAGACGCTCCAGCTGGCCTGGTCGGGCGGGATGGGATTGTTCTTCATCCAGCCGCCGCAGGTGTACTGGTAGAAGTCCACGCAGGGGTCGGCCGTCTTGTCCATAGATGGGACATCCAGGCTCGGGGTGTACGGCAGCGCCGAGGTGGGCTTGTCGGCCGACGGCGCCGGGGCGCCGGCAGCAGCGGGCTTGGCGGCAGCGGCCGGTTTTGCTGCGGCACTTTGGGCGGAGGCCTGCGTGAAAGCAACGAACATCAGGACGATTACGGCGGCAAGAAAACGCATGCAAGTTCTCATCGGGGACTCTCTTAGAGGTTGATTGGGACCGTTCTGGATTACCTCTTGAATAGACGAGTTAGTTTACAAGAAGAAAGCTGGGCAGGTGAATTGTCCAGACCAGAAAAAACGCACCTGAAGTCCGAGGGGAAATCCCTTAGCCCACCACTTCGCCGGAGCATCGGGTATGTCTTTCCCGGCAGGCGCCGCAGACGTACTCAGCGCATCCCGTACAGATGCCGAGGTTCTCCAGATGAAAGCTCATGCGGCACTCGCGGCGGAAGTCTCTTTGCGAGAGCAGGGAGTGCCAGCCCACATCGCCGGCGAGGGCGACTTTGCTGGCGGCAACAAGTTCGACGATGTCTGGTCCAAGATTGCCGCGCTCGATCCGCTCGCCACCCCGGGAGTTCAGCCAGCACTGCGCCATAAAAAAGCAATGCCGGTCAACAATACCTCAGGGCCGCGCCCGGCGTCGGCCCATTGACGCGCCGCAGTCTCCAGCCTTTCCTGGATGGGGCGGTTGTCCAGAACCACATTGTTGGCTGCGATGCTCACTCTTGGAAGCTGAACGTGGCTTTGAACTTGCTGACTTCGATCAAATCGCCGTCGTGGAGTTCCTTCAGGTTTGGAGAATCTTCTCCATTCACCTTGAGCTTGATCTTTTTTTCTGACGGCGCAATGTAATACTTGTTTTCGCGTTTGCTGATCAGAGCGGCCGTGGTAGGCGCGAACCATCCTTTGAGGCGGATGGTGGCCAGTGACGATTTGCCGATCATCGTCATCTTGGCCGTGAGCACGTAACGTTCCTGGTCGGTCTTGCCCTCCAGCACGCGCAGCACGCCGATACGCTCTCTGCCTGGAAGCGGCGCGCCGGTGACGGAGCGTGCGGCGCTTACAGGCCCGCCTTTCTCCGCGATCATTTCCCGCGCTTGTTTGGTGTCGAGCACCACCGTGGCATCGAGCTGGGGAGTAGCCGGACCGGATTTCGGCACTGAAGCGCCCAGGGCAATAGCGCCTTCGTTCTTGAACTCCAGCACATGCTTGCCGATCTTCACCTGATCGCCGTGAATCAGGGTTGCTTTGCCTACGCGTTTCTCGTTGACGAAGGTGCCGTTGAGCGAGCCCACATCCTCGATCACATAGTGACCGTCGTCCCAATAAATCTTTGCGTGATGGCCGGATACGGCAAGATTGTCAATCTGCACGGAGTTATCGGGCAGGCGCCCGATGGTGGCGGTCCCCTGCGTCAGAGGTACCTCTCGCAGCACCGATTGCGATTGTTCGAATCTCAAATAGAGTTTTGCCATTGCCGGCCTCCGGAAAATACCTTGTGAAGAATATGCTTGTACCACGGGCGGTCCACAATCTTGAGCAACAGGCAGGTAATGTTGTCGTCACCGCCGCGGTCTTTGGCGGTCTCGATCAGCGTGGCACAGGCGGCTTCCAAACTGCGCGCCGCGGTAACGATCTTTAAGATCTCCTGGTCGCGCACGTGACGCGTCAACCCATCAGAGCTCATGAGGAGAAGGTCGCCGCTCACCGCCAGCAAGTCTTCCACATCGGCTTCCACTTCTTTTTCCGAACCTAGCGCGCGCAGGATGACGTTTTGCATCTCTGACTGCTCGGCCTGCTCTCGGGTGATCAGTCCCAGACGCACTTGTTCCATCACCAGGGAGTGGTCCCGGGTGAGTTGCTGGATTTCGCCGTGACGAATGAGGTAGATGCGGCTATCGCCCACGTTGCCGATGGTGAGTGAGTTGCCGCGCACCAGCGCCGCCACCACGGTTGAGCCCATCCCTGACTTTCCGGTCTCGCGCTCGCCGGCTTCGTAGATTCTTTTGTTGGCGAGGCGAATAGCATTGGCCAAAGGGCCGCCATTCGCTGTGGTCGCGGGCTGGCGGGTGGGACTTGCGGAGGAACCTTGAGACGGGCCCGCTGCCTCCTGGCCAGCAGCGTCTTTCCGTCCGGCGGTATTGCGAAAGTATTCGAGAAGAATGTCCACGCCCATCTTGCTGGCGACTTCGCCCGCGGCCTGGCCGCCCATGCCGTCGCACACCACAAAGATGCCGTAGCGCGAATCGTATCCGAAGTTGTCTTCGTTGTTGGCGCGCACACAGCCGACGTCAGTTTTCCCTGCAACTTCTACGGCAAGCGTCATGTTGTCCTGTGTGGGGCCTCGGGGTTCGGGTTCAATCGCCCTATTATCGCTTCTTCCGCCGGTTTAAGCGCGTGATTTCGATAGTGCAGGAAGAGATTCGGGCGAGCGCAGGGGATTTGCGCGTTGCAGCTGGAACCCACGGGACATCAGCCGCCGATGTGCACCATGCTGCGCGACGGCTTGATAAAGCCCGCTTCGCCGATATGATGACGCGCTTCCTTCTGATCGACCACGGTACGAACGTAATCGGCCAGTTGGGCGTCCGTGGCCCCGTCGCGCATGCGGCCAGCCAAGTCGTGGTCAAAAAGCGAGAACAGGCAAGTGCGGAGTTTGCCGTCGGAGGTCAGGCGCACCCGCGAACAATGTCCGCAGAAAGGATGCGACACGGGCGCGATAATCCCGATTTCGCCTTTGCCGTCGTCGAAAGTAAAGCGCCGCGCCGTCTCGCTGAGCGCGTTGGGCGGAAGGTCGCGAACGGGACGGAACTGGTTCAGCACGGCCAGGATTTCATCCATGGGCACCACAATATCCGGCGACCACACACGGTCTTCTTCGAGCGGCATGAACTCGATGAAGCGCACCACCACGCCTTCTTCGCGGGAAAAGCGGGCAAATTCAACGATCTGGTCTTCATTGAACCCGCGCAGCAGAACGCAATTGACTTTCACCGGCTCCAGGCCGGCGCGCTTGGCGGCACGGATGCCGGCGAGCACGCTGTCATAGCCGTTGGGCACGCGGGTGATGCGCGCGAACTTGGCGGGGTCGACTGCGTCCATGCTGATGGTGGCGCGGCGCAGCCCGGCTTGCTTGAGCGGCTCCGCCAACTCGGCCAGAAGATGCCCGTTGGTGGTGATGGCGATGTCAGGTGCCTGGCCGTCCAGCGTGCGCAGCGCCGCCACGTCGCGGACAAAACCCACCAGCCCATTGCGCAACAGGGGCTCGCCGCCGGTCAGCCGGACTTTCTCGATCCCCAGACCGATCAGCAACCGCACCATGCGCAAGTAGTCGGCGAAGGGAAGTTCCGAGTATTCAGCTCCCTTATTCCCGGTGCGGCAGTAAACACAGCGATAGTTGCAGCGATCGGTGATGCTGACCCGCAGATCGGTAATGTACCGTCCGTGTTTGTCGCGAAGGCGCATGGGATCAATCTCTTTGTCGTGTGCTGCAATGAAGAAAGGAGGGACGTGCACGGTTCCTTTCCAAATCACGGGAGGCCCAGGCGTTTCCACCGCGGACCCTCGTCCTTGCACACGCAAGGAGCCGCCACAATCGCCCGGTATGCCTGAGGGCGGAAGGTGGTCGGAACCTACGAAGACATTATAGACGAGCAAGTAAGCTCAAGAGCAATTTTGGCAATTCAAGAAAACGGGGCTGGATCTTTACGATCCAGCCCCTTTGTTCTCAAGTGCTCGTGGTCAGAATGTGAATCGGGCAGCGAACTGTATGACCCTGGCTTCGGCAGTACTCGTGATTTGGCCGAAGGTTGCGTTGCCGATGTTGGTATCCGGGTTATCGAATTCCGTGTGATTGAACAAGTTGAAGAAGTCAGCACGGAGCTCCAATGCCGTACGCTCGGTGATCCTCGTCTTCTTTGCGATGGTCATGTCGGTATTGGTCCGGCCTGGGCCACGCAGGATGTTTCTTCCTGAGCCGTAGCATTTGCATCCGGTCAGACCGGTGTCGGTGAACAACGTGTTGCTGAAGTAAACGTTCCCCAACCCGGGAGTTGCGTGGCTGGGATCGGAGTACTTGATGGGACCGTTAAGCAGCGCGAACACAATTCCAGCGTCGCCTGCGCCCGACGGGCCAGGCTGGCTACGGCGGCTGGACAACTGAGCCGACACATCCAGCGGGAACCCTGTGTACCAACTGATGATCGGATACAACGTCCAACCTTGCGTCAGCCGCTTAGGACCGCTGCTCCAGGCACGATCGAAGGGCAGGTCCCAGCCGCCGCTGAAGGTAATCCGCTGCCGGATATCAAAATCAGACGAGGCGCGGAAAAGATTCCGTTGGAAGAACGGTATCTGGCTGTTGCGGTTGCGGAAGCCCGAGGAATTGTCAATGGAGTGTGCCCAGGTGTAGCCCAGGGTGAAGAACGTCCGGCCCAGGAAGCGAGTCTGAGAACTTCTCTTGGAGAGTTTCAGTTCCATCGCGTTGTAGCTGGCGTTCACCGCGTTCTCGAAGGTATCCAGGAAGCTGAAGCGGAAATTGTCCACGCTGCCAATCTCGTTGAAGAAGCGATGCGGACTGGTCGCCAGCGTGGCTGGATCAAACGCGTTGACATCGACCAGGGTGGTCAGCTTGCGCGACTGGCTGCCCACATAACCTGCTTCCAGCGCCAGATCGCGGGCCAGTTCGTGCTGGATGGTGAGGTTGTACTGGAAAGTGTAGGGCGTGCGCAAGTGTGGATCCACGAAGAAAACTCCGCCGCCACCGAAGGGCAGGAACCCCGCCGCGTCAAAGTCAATGTTGGGCGCCGGAGGCTTGGATGGGAACGGATTCGGGGTGCCGGTTGAAGTGAACGGATTGCTCATGAAACCGGTCGGGGCGGTGCAGGCAACTAAGCTGCAGTCGTCAAAGACCGGATTGGTGAATCCAAAGAACGGCGCCTGGCCGTTGAACTGAAGATTGTCCTCGCCCTTGAGTACGTCATAGAACATGCCCACACCGCCGCGGATGCTGGTCTTGCCGTTCTTCCACGGGTCCCAAGCGAAGCCGAAGCGGGGGGCCCAGTCGTTCTTGTCGGGAAAGTTGGCGCCCTTAGGCGCTTGTGCGTCGCCGGGGAACAGCAGAGAAGTCGGAGCATTGGTGAAACGCGTGGAGTGCGCCCCAGCCAGCAGGCTGAATGACCGTCCCTTGGTGTCGACCTTGGGCGTGCTGTACTCGTAACGTATTCCCAGAGTCAGGGTCAGGTTGCTCCGCGGATGCCATTCATCCTGCGCGAAAAGGTACGTGGCTTTCTGGCGGATATTGGAGGGAGCGCTACCGAACTGGAAGTAGTCTTCCGGCATGCCCAGGAGCGCGTTGGCGTACTGATTGAACGTGCCATTGAAGTTGTCGAAATCGAATTGCCCGTCTACGAAGAAATCAAAAACGGTGTTGTCCTGGTAGGGGAGAAACCCTCCACCAAACTTCCAGTTGTGGCGTCCCTTGGTCCAGGAAACGGTGTCGGAGTACACGAACGTGTTGTCCACCAGAGCGGTGGGGCCCTGTGGGCTGAAGCCGATCAGGAGATTGCTTTCAAACCCCAGCCGGGTAGGTCCGGTGACTTCGTCGGGAGTCACGGCGACACCCAGCGCCGATGGCGAGGGTGCGGCCGTAGCCGGCACAGCCTGCTTGCCGACGTTTCTCTGCGCCGTGAAATGAAATTCGTTGAGCAGCGATGGACTGAAGGTGTGGATGTAGTTCAGGTTTGAGGAGTAACTGTGAACCTGATACGCGCCCGGGAAACCTGGCGCCAGGCCAGCGGTCAGGTTGAGGCTTTGAAATGGACGAATCTCCGATTGCCTGCGCCCGCCGGCCATGATGCTGAAGCGGTCGCGCTCCGTGGGATTGTAGTCCATCTTCGCCATAAACTCGTTGAAGTCGATGGTGCGGTTGCCCTGCGCCAGCAGAGTGCTGGCACAGACGCCTTCACTATCGCACTGCACATTTCCGGCCGACGATGGGATCAGGTTCGCTGCTTTGTACTTTTGCGCAACCGGGTCAATTTTTGTGGGATCGATAATGCCTTGCGCAGCCAGGGCGGCGTTGGCCTGGTACTGTGGATTGGCTAGGAGAAATGCCGACACATTCGGGTCAACCCCTCCCCCGGGCCCGGCATGGGAGAAATTGCCAGCCAACATTTCCGGCGTAAAGGTGCTGACGGACCTGGTCACTCCCTGCGTGAATTTTTGTCCTTCGTAGCTGGTAAACCAGAAGACTTTGTTTTTGATGACCGGGCCACCCACGGCAAATCCATACTGGTTGCGGGACAGAGCATCCTGTGGAACATTATTCTTCTTATTGAAGTAGCTGTTGGCTGCAAAAGTATCGTTGCGGTTGTATTCAAACACTGACCCGTGGAGCTGGTTGGTGCCTGATTTGGTGACTTGGCTGACAATTCCACCCGCGTTGCGGCCGTACTCCGCAGTGTAATTGTTGGTGAGAATGCGGAATTCCTGCACCGCATCGGGGTTAGGGTTGAAGACAACGCCGTTGCTCAACAGGTTGTTGTTCACGCCGCCATCCAGGAGGAAGGTAACGGAATCGGAGCGCCCGCCCGCGATATTGAAAGTGCCGGCGCTGGTGTCGTCGGGGTTGTGCGGCATGACGCCAGGTTGCAGCAGAGCAAGGTCGAGGACGTTGCGGCCGTTGAGGGGCATTTCCGCAATCATTTCACCGGTCACCGATCCACCCAGAGTTGGGTTTACAGTTTCCACTAGTGCTGCCTCTCCGGTGACTTCTACGACCTCGTTTCTTCCGCCGACCGGCAACTTGACGTCGAGGCGCAGGACCTGGTTGATTTCCAGGGTGTAAGCCGCCGTCTCCGTGGTCTTGAATCCCTCGCGCTCCACCTTGATCTTGTAGCTGCCGATGGGGAGCTCGGGCGCCTGATAACGTCCTTCCTGGTCCGTGGTGCTCTTGGTTTCAAGCCCCGTCGCCACGTTGGTTACCGTCACCTTGGCGCCAGGCACCACAGCTCCCTGGGGATCGGTAACGGTGCCGATGATTCTCGCCCGTTCGCTTTGTGCGAGAAGCCGCGAAGGGGATGCCAGTAAAAGAGTGGCCGCGCACACCAGCGCTGCCAAGACGTAGAAAGACTTACCCTTCCTGATCATGCTGCGCTCCTTGTGGATGACAACGTTTAAGTAAGTAAAAAAAATTGCGGGAATCCCACAAGAACCGTCTGGATCAGGGCACTCACGATATCAGAAGTAAGACGTCTGAGCCACAAAAATGTCAGCAAAGGGACGTGTGGCCAGCAGGTGGCGGTTGGGTCAGGAAATGTAGGAAACTGCCCGGGGATCACATCCCGTCATAATTCGGACCGCCGCCGCCCTCGGGCGGGACCCAGGTGATGATCTGGTAGGGGTCCATGATGTCGCAGGTCTTGCAGTGCACGCAGTTCGAGGGGTTCAGGTGGATTTGTTTGCCGATCAGGGCGCTGGGCGATTCTTCCATCTCATAGACGTTCGCCGGACAGAAAAACTGGCAGGGGTTGCCGTATTCCTTCACGCAAGTGGAATTGCAAATGTTGGTGTCGGCGATGACCAAATGCGCCGGCTGGTCTTCTTCATGCTTGGTTCCTGAGTGGTAGAGATCGGTAAGCTTGTCGAAGGTCAGCTCCCCGTCGCCTTTGGCTTTGCCGATGATTTGAGCGCGGTCTCCGCCGTCAGCCGGAAGCTGGTCCAGATGCAGCATGCGCGTGTGCCCGGCGTGCGCAGGATAGATGTCGTGCAAGCCGCGCCCTCCGGTCAACTGCTGCAGCACAGTATGAAGCAGGCCGGGCAGAAGGCCCTTCTCGAACCCTTGATGGAAATTGCGAACCTCGTAGAGCTCGTCCTTGATCCAGCTGGCATCCACACTGGTGGGATATTGTTGGAGTTTGCCGGCGCTGAAATCGCCGGTCAACATGGCGGAGAACGCCGTCTCCGCCGCCAGCATCCCGCTCTTGATGGCCAGATGGATGCCCTTGAGCCGCTGCGAATTCAGGAAGCCGGCGGCGTCGCCCACGATCATCCAGCCGTCGCCAGCCAGCGGCGGCAGCGAATACCATCCTCCGTAGGGCACAGACTTGGCGCCGTAGCGGATCATCTTTCCGCCGGCAAGCAGGTGCGAGATCAGAGGATGCTTCTTCCATTCCTGCAGGACGCGCTGCGGGTCGGTGCGCGGATCGGCGTAGTCCAGGCTAGTGACGTAACCGAGCGAGACCAGGTTGTCCTGGCCTCCGTACATCCATGAGCCGCCGTACTCTTTCGTGGTCAGCGGCCAGCCCAGCGTAAGAATGACTTCGCCCTTTTTGATCCGGCCGGAAGGAACTTCCCACAGTTCCTTCACGCCTACGCCGTACAATTGCGGATTACGGTCCTTATATAGGTCGAACTTTTCCACCAGTTGCTTGGTCAGCGATCCGCGCGTGCCTTCGGCCAGGACAGTGATCTTCGACTTCAGTTCATAACCAGGCTCGAAGTTTGATTTCTTCTGCCCGTTTTTGTCGATCCCTTTGTCGTCAGTGCGCACCCCGGCAACGCGCTTGCCGTCAAGGACGAGGTCTGATCCGGCAAAGCCGGTGAAGACGGTGATGCCTGCCTGCTCCACCTTCTCCGCCATCCACTTCACAAAGCGGTTGATGGAAATCACGTAGTTGCCGTGGTCCATCATCGGTGGCGGCATCATGGGAGCTTCGAAGGATTTGTCTTTGGTCAGAAAATAGAAGCTTTCGTACTCGACCTGGGCCTCAAGTGGGGCCTCGTCACGCCAGCCGGGAAGAAGTTCGTCCAAGGCGCGGGGATCGAGTACGGCGCCGGAAAGGCTGTGCTGGCCGGCTTCGCGCGCTTTCTCCAGCAGGTAAATATTTTCCTTGCTGATTTGCTGGTTGGGAAAACGGCGATTGTGCGAATCAATGAGCTGGGCCAGGCGCAGCGCGCAAGCCATGCCTGCCGGGCCGCCGCCGATGATGGTTACGTCCGCTTCCATCTGCGGACGGTCGATTCCCTCAAGCGGTTTGCGGAAATAAATCATGTAAATTCAGCAATTAGCAATTAGCAACTAGCAATTGGCAATTAGGGTTTTTCAGATCACCCTATCACCCGATCACGGGCGATCACCCGATTTCATCCCCCGGCTTTCGCCTTCTTCACTTCCTCGGTCAGTACCGGCAGGATATCAAACAGATTGCCCACCACGCCGTAATCGGCAATCTCGAAGATCGGGGCTTCGGCATCCTTATTGATGGCAATGACGGTGCGCGCGCCCTTCATGCCCACGATGTGCTGGATGGCGCCGCTGATCCCGACCGCTAAGTAGACTTTGGGGGCCACCGTCTGTCCGGAGCTGCCGATCTGACGGTCCATGGGCAGCCAGCCCGAGTCGCAGATAGGGCGCGATGCCGCGATCTCGCCGCCCAGCGCCGTAGCCAGGGCTTGCGCCAGCTCGATGTTCTTCTGCTCTTTGATTCCGCGGCCAACGGAAACGATAATCTCGGCTTGTGTGAGGTCCACAGCCTGCTTGGCTTCCTTAAACGGACTCTCCGGTTGATTTCGCACCGTGCCTTCGGGAATCTGCGCGGCCACGGTCTCGACTGAAGCAGGCGAGGCTCCGGCTTCCGCTTTGTCGCCGCGAAACGCACCTGACTGGAAAGTGACAAAGTGCGGTGGGTCGCATGCGAACGCCACGTCAGCGGCGAATTTGCCCTGGAACATCTGCCGCGTGAACAGCATCTTTCCCGAGTCTTTGCGAAAACCCACAGCATCGCTGATCAGGGTGCGGCCTAGCGCGGTGGCCAGTTGCGGCGCAAAGTCGCGTACTTGATAGGTGTGGGGCATCAGCACCATCCTGGGCTGCTTCTGCTGGATGAAACTCTTGAGCGCGGCAACGACGCCGTCCGGCTCGTATCCAGCCAGCTTGGGCGATTCGATCGCGTACACCTTTGCGACTTTCTTGCCCGCAATTTCCTGGGCGATGGCTCCTACGCCCGCGCCGAAGACTGCGCCCTCGATGGTCCAGCCGGTTTCCGCTGCGATGGCCTGTGCCGCCGCAATCGTCTCCCACGAGACGCGATTCAACTTGCCTTCACGCTGCTCAGCAACTACAAGAATTGTGTCTGCCATGATTTTTGCGATTGAAGGTTCAGAGTCTCTGCCGCTTCTTCTTGATGTAGCCAACCGTGATCAGCACCAGAGCCAGCAGAACGTCCACGCCGAACAGAGTGCGCATCAGCGTGCCTCCAGCCTTGATGTCCCATTGCACGAACAGGCCCCAGCCTGCCGCGGCAATCAACATAATCAGACCGGCGATGATCAAGGTTGAGCCGGTTTCATGTTCGGTTACAGGGAGGTAATTCCCGCCTTCCGGATCGTACTCCATCCTTTCCATAGGCTTTTACTCCTTGCGTTCGATCAAATCACTCTGACCTCGTTGCGCAGGCGGTCCACCAGTTTCTTGGCTACTTCGCCGGGCGCACCTTCCAGCATCTCAGTCTTTTTCGTTTTCTGCGGGACGTAAAGCTTTTCGATTCTCTGCAAATTCTCACCCAGCACCGGCTTCACTTCGTCCAGCGTAACCTTGCGTAACAGCTTGTTCTTGGCTTGCTTGATACCCAACAGCGTAGCGTAGCGCAGTTTGTTGATGCCCGACTGAATGGTCAGGACCGCAGGTAGCGGCATGCTCACGTGCTGGAAAAATCCCGATTCCAATTCGCGCTTCACTTTAATCCCGCTGTCGGACTTCTGAATCTCCATGATGATGGTGGCGTGCGGCCATCTCAGGAGTTCGGCCATCACCACCCCGGTCTGCGCGTAACCGTAATCATCCGACTGCAAGCCGGTGAAGATCAGGTCAAATTTTTCATCTTTGATCGCTGCCACGAAAGCCTTCGCGATGTTGAATGCGTCCATGCCGGCAAACGCGTTGTCCTCAAGATGAATGGCCCGGTCCGCGCCCTTGGCCAGGCCTTCGCGCAAAACCGTCTGCGCGCGCGCCGGGCCGGCGGTGATCACCACCACTTCACCGCCATGTTTTTCTTTCTGGCGCAGCGCTTCCTCGAGCGCGTAGGCATCCGGTTCGTTTACCTCGTACGAAACGTCGTCGCGGATCCATGTCCCGCTCTCGTTGAGCTTGAGCGGCGCGTCTTTCTGCGGGACCTGCTTCATGCAGACCAGAATCTTCATAAAAGGATTGTACCCAGATTTAGATGCAACGAACGCGGCCGATGTAAGGGCCGGCCGTCAGGATGGAACTGAAAAGTATAAATGAGTATGAGGCATTTCCGAAGTCCCGAAGCGGCAGCGAGGGACCCCTATGGTTGAGATCAAGCTCAAGGTTGTGATTCTCAGGGGCCGGAAAAAAGTTGATCCGTTAGACCTCCAGGACTTGGTGGCGATAGGGCTCCCTCGCTGGGCGCTCGGGATTACAGAAAAAGATCACTCCAAAAACGCAACTGACTGGACCCCCGCAACTTCGAACCGTTTCCGGCAGCGGATGTTCTTGCACGCCACCATGTCCTCGCGGCGCACCATATAGGACTGCGCCTTGGCGAACTTGGCGCGGTCGCGCTCGTCGGCACGCGGTGGGAGCGCCCTCTTCTTGGTGCGCACCAGCCAGGAGAGCTCATACTCGTTGGCTTCCCGGCAATGCGGGCAGTTCAGCGTGTGCGGCTTCTTGGCTTCTTTCTCGTCGTAAAAATCGCGTTCATCCATCCTCTATATCTTAACCACTGAGGGCACGGCGAACACAGAGAAATGCGAAGGTGTCCTGGAGTACAACAATTGATTCCGCCATCTCCGTGCGCTCTGTGGTTAACTAAGCTGTGCCGAAGAAGCGCAAAAAGAAAAAGTTCACCGCCGCCAAAGCGGTGAAGTCCATGGCCCGCGCCGCGCTCGGCGCTCCGCCGCCGGCCCGCCGCGAAGAGAACCGAAAGCAGGTCAGAAAGCCGAAGCACAAGACAACTCTGGGCAAGCTAATGGCTGATCAGGACGGTTGAGCGCCGAGGAAAAAACCTCACCACTGATGAACACTGATGACACTGAGTAAAAACGGTCTTTAGTACTTAGCCCTTGGCCTTTAGCCAGAGATGTCTTGGCAAAGACACAAAGGCCAACTGCTAACGGCCAACTGCCAACTGCTGGTTTTTTACGCGGCCAGGTCCTCCGTGCCCAGTTCGCTGCGCCGGGTCAGAACCGTCTCGTAGATCTCCTTCACAGTGAGCTCTTGTGCTGCCTCACCCTTTGCGGTCGCATTAGCTTTTCCCCAGCGGCCGGGGATCCCTTCCACGGACAGCATCGGACACCAGTCAGGGAGCACAGGGTCGGCCGCGGAAGTAAGCTCGTTGCCTTTGGGTTCCAGTCCCAGCAAGGTGCGTATGGCCAGCATGGGCGCGCCTGCGGCCCAGGCCTGCGGGCTGCACGCCGTGGTGTATTCCACGGGATAACGAGTTTGCGCGCGCGTATATCCGGCAAAGACCTCCGGCAAACGATAGCGGAAGACGATGCTGGCTTCAACGATACCGCCAATGATGTCCGCCGCTTCCTTGCGGAAGCCATAGCGCGCGAGTCCGGCGGCAATGATGCTGCAATCGTGCGGCCACACGGTCCCGTTGTGATACTCGATCGGGTTGTAACCCGCCTCACCCTCGGCCATTGTGCGAATACCCCATCCCGTGAACATTTTGGGGCTCATGAGGTGGTCTTTCAGCAGAACGGCCTTGTCCTGGTCCACGATGCCGCTCCACAGCAAATGCCCGATGTTCGAAGTCAGGCTGTCCACTTTTCTCTTGTGACCATCGAGAGCCAGAGCGAAGAACTGTCGGTCGGGAATCCAGAAGTCCTCATTGAAGCGCCGCTTTAGCTCGGCGGCTTGTTTTTCCAGTTTGACGGCCAGAGCTTCGTCCTTCCAGATCTCCCGGGCCAGGCGTGCGCAGCGCACTTTGGCATCGTATGCGTATCCCTGGATCTCGCAGGTGGCGCGCGGCGTGGGGGCCAGTGTGCCGTCGGCGAAAAGGATCGAATTCCAGGAGTCCTTCCAGCACTGGTTATCCAGGCCCAACGTGGTTTTCCGCTCGTACTCGATATAACCATCGCCGTCGCGGTCACCGTATTGGTCAATCCAGTCCAGCGCGGCGCGGGCGTTCTTTTCCAGGTTTTTGACCAGATTGGCGTCGCCTGTCCAACGTTCGTATTCGTCCAGCAGAATCAGGAACAGCGGCGTGGTGTCACTGGCGCCATAGTAAGGAGACTGCGGCCGCTCGCGAAAATAGGTCAGCTCGCCGAAGCGCAGTTCGTGGAGGATGCGCCCGGGCTCTTCCTCCGTCAGCTGCACTTCCTTCTCGCCCTGGGATTCGGCCAACGCCTGTAGCGAAGTGCACGCCAGTTCGGAGCCGAAAGGTAGCATCTGGTAGCTGGTGATCAGGCTGTCACGTCCAAACATGGCCATGAACCAGGGCAGGCCGGCGGCGGGGAGCGAGCGCTCCGGCAGGCTGTCCGGACGGAAACGAAGCGCGGCAATATCCACCAGGCTGCGCATGTATAAGCGCACGACCTCGTTATGGGAAGTCACTGTGGGGGCTTGCTGAATCCAGTCCCTCACGTTGCGGCGCATCGCAGTCCCTGAGGCAGTGGTGAACTTGGGCGGGTAGGCTGTCTGCCCGGTCACCGGCGTCACGTAGAGCTTGGTGTTCCACGTGGATTTAGGCTGCAGGGTGAAGCGGAAGACCGAACCTTTGGAGTCCAAGTCGGTGACGCGCTCCGTAGTGCTGATCACGGTTTCGCGAACGAAATTGTCCCGGCGGTAGCCCAGGACCAGCTGCCGGTTTCGCACCTCACGGTAGAGCTGGCCTTTCTTCTTGAGCGCATCTTTCACTTCGAACAGATCGGCGAAATCTGACTCTGCCTCCAGACGCAGTTCCACCTCTTCGGCCTCCGCGCCGTGGTTGAGCACGGTCAGGTCCTCGACAAAGCCGTCGCCGATAAAACGCCGGCGGATGATGGAGAGTGAAGGGTTCTTATAGATGGTGCCGGTCGGCGGAACGCAGAAATGCTGGGCGAAGTAATACTCGAGGGTGTCCGTGGAAAGCGTTTCCAGCGGTATGCCCTTGATGGTAAGCCGCCACTTCGAGAGGTGCCGCATGTCTTTGAAAAACAAGCCTTGTGGCTGATC
>DATFXI010000215.1:0-6789 GCA_035316085.1 Candidatus Angelobacter sp. | reverse complement strand
AATCTGCCCGTACACCGCAGCATGCGCGAAATTTCCGAGCTCATCTATGAGACCTGCAAAACATATCTGATCACGCAGGGAAAATTCATTCTGATCCTGGAAGCCTTCATCGCCGTTGTGATCATTCTCTACTTCGGCTTGTTGCAGGGAAATTCCGCCGGACGCGTGGCCATCATCCTGGCCTTCAGCCTGGTGGGAATTGCCGGAAGCTACGGCGTGGCTTGGTTCGGGATTCGCGTGAACACGTTCGCCAACTCGCGGACGGCATTTGCCAGCCTGCGCGGCAAGCCGTACCCGATTTATACCATTCCGCTGAAGGCGGGAATGAGTATCGGGATGCTGCTGATCAGCGTGGAATTGTTGATCATGCTTTGCATCCTGCTTTTTATCCCTGGCGAATACTCCGGCCCATGTTTCATCGGGTTCGCGATTGGCGAGTCGCTGGGGGCGGCTGCGCTGCGCATCGCCGGCGGAATTTTTACAAAGATTGCCGACATCGGCTCTGACCTGATGAAAATCGTGTTCAAGATCAAGGAAGACGATGCGCGGAACCCCGGAGTGATTGCCGATTGCACTGGCGACAATGCGGGCGACTCAGTGGGTCCCAGCGCCGATGGCTTCGAGACTTACGGTGTGACCGGAGTTGCCCTGATCACCTTCATCCTTCTTGGCGTACACGATCCGACGATCAAAGTACAGCTCCTGGTGTGGATCTTCGTCATGCGTGTGATGATGCTGGTGGCAAGCGCGCTGTCGTACTTCGTGAACGAAGCCTTCGCCAAGGCGCGTTACGGCAACTCTGACGAAATGAACTTTGAGGCGCCTCTGACCTCGCTGGTCTGGATCACCTCCGTAATCTCGATTGTCCTCACTTACGTGGTCTCCAAACTGATCATTCCTGACTTGGGTGGCGATCCCTCGCTCTGGTGGAAGTTGGCCACGATCATCTCCTGCGGCACTCTGGCGGGGGCCATCATTCCGGAACTCGTTAAAGTGTTTACCTTGATGAGCTCGCGGCACGTGCGCGAGATCGTGACTTCCTCTGAAGAGGGTGGGCCGTCGCTGAACATCCTCTCAGGGCTGGTCGCCGGGGACTTCTCGGCATACTGGCTGGGCGCCAGCATTGTGGCCCTGATGGGAGTGGCCTTCTACTTCAGCACTCTGGGCCTTGGCGCAATCATGCTGGCTCCTGCGGTGTTTGCGTTTGGCTTGGTGGCTTTCGGCTTCTTGGGAATGGGGCCGGTGACCATCGCAGTGGATTCCTATGGTCCGGTGACGGACAACGCTCAGTCCGTGTACGAGCTTTCGTTGATCGAGCAGGTGCCCAACGTTCAGCAGGAGATCAAGAAAGACTACGGGTTTGACGTGAAGTTCGATCGCGCCAAGCATCTTCTGGAAGAAAACGACGGCGCCGGTAATACCTTCAAGGCTACGGCCAAGCCGGTGCTGATCGGTACGGCGGTGGTAGGGGCAACCACCATGATTTTCGCCATCATGATGTCGCTGACCGACGGCTTGACCAAGCACACGGAAAGTCTTTCACTCTTGCATGCGCCGTTTGTGCTGGGACTGATCACCGGTGGTGCCATCATTTACTGGTTCACCGGCGCCTCAACGCAAGCGGTGACTACTGGCGCTTACCGCGCGGTGGAATTCATCAAACGCAACATCAAGCTGGAAGGCGTGGAGAAGGCTTCCGTCACCGATAGCAAGCGGGTGGTTGAAATCTGCACGCAGTACGCTCAGAAAGGCATGTTCAACATCTTCCTGACGGTATTTTTTGCGACCTTGGCGTTCGCCTTTGTGGAGCCATTCTTTTTCATCGGCTATCTGATCTCCATCGCGGTGTTTGGCCTCTACCAGGCCATCTTCATGGCCAATGCCGGCGGGGCCTGGGACAACGCCAAGAAAGTGGTGGAAGTCGTGCTCAAGCAGAAAGGCACTCCGCTGCATGATGCCACTGTAGTGGGCGACACCGTGGGCGATCCCTTCAAAGACACGTCCTCCGTTGCCATGAACCCGGTCATCAAGTTCACCACGCTGTTTGGCTTGCTGGCCGTAGAATTGGCGGTCACGCTGACCCGTGAAAAGGGATCTCAACTTACCAGCATACTGGCCGTGATCTTCTTCCTGGTGTCTGTCTTCTTCGTATGGCGTTCGTTCTACGGAATGAGGATTGGAACGCAGAAAGAAGAGGCTGAGGCCAAAGCGGCTTAATCCCCTCCAATCTGGAACTGAAACAGCCCGTCGTAAGACGGGCTGTTTTATTTGCCGCTGGTCTTATTACGGCGGCCTCGGAATGATCTGCTGCTCAGGGCGCGACGGGGAACCTACTGCTTCCCGCATCTTCTCTTTCACTCTGTGGGCCAGGTGTTCGACCTCGTCTGCTTTGCGAACGACATCGACCGAAAGCAAATGTTCGTTGCTTTTGTCCACGGCCGACTTCAGTTCGGTGGCCAATTGCAAAAGCTTGTCGGTATCGTGCCGAAGGTCTTCCTGTCGCCGCTTGTTCGCTTCCTTTATCTGGCGATCGAGCATTTCCCTTTCCGCCTGCGATTGTGACGCCGGCGGACCGCCCAGCTGCGCAGGAGCCGCCGTGGAAAACGCATGAAAAGCGGTCGCGCTCGAAAGCAAGGCCACACCAGCAACAAAAAAAAGTTTTCGGAACACGCCGTCCTCCGCCTGAGTCCGCTCCGATTATAAACTTGAGCCGCCCTGCGGGCGTGAGCGAGGTGAAGCCGAGCGGGAGTCCGCAGGCGAAATCCTGACCCTGAGCTTGCCGAAGGGGAAGGATCTCTTGGACGATGATTATGAGGAGGTATGGCGCGCTCTGAGAGATTCGGACTTGACTCGCCCCGCGGGACCTTCGACTCCTCCTTCGCTGCGCTCGGAGTCGCTCAGGGCAGGCTGAAAACAAGCGAGGTGAAGCCCAGCAGGAGTCTCGAGGTCCCCGGCGCGCGCGATTTTCGCGCGTTGGGGTGAGAGCCCGCAGAGCCTGCCCTGAGCTTGGCGAAGGGCAAAATCCTGAGCGAAGTGCCGCAAGGCGCGAAGTCGAAGGAACAAGTCTTGACCTCTTCGCGGGCATTGCGATTTGCACCTTCGAACTATAATCCGAGTGGACCGCGCGGCCCGGCCGCGATAGGCGCTGACGATGGACTTGAAGTTCAGCAACATCTGGCATGAATGGCACGACTACATGGTCACGTGGACGCGCGACCGCGCGCCCAAGCTGCTCATTATTCTCGTGGTGGCATTTATTTTCGTCCGTTTGCTGGGAGTCATCACACGCCGCATCATCGCTTTCAGCGAGAAGCGCTCGCCGGGTAACCCGATGCAGGCGCAGCAGGTGCGGACAGTAGTGGGTGCGATTCAAAGCTTTGGAGTCTTATTGATCGTCTTCTTCACCAGCATGTCCGTGTTGAAAGACGCCTTCAACATCAACATTGAGCCATTGTTAGCCAGCGCAGGTATAGCCGGACTGGCCATTGGGTTTGGGGCGCAAACCTTGGTCAAAGACATGATCAACGGCTTCTTCATTCTGGTGGAAAACCAGTTTCAGGTGGGCGACGTGATCCGCACCTCGGGCGTGGCGGGCACAGTAGAACAGATCACCATGCGCCGCACCTTGCTGCGCGATGCAGACGGCGCGCTTCACGTGGTTCCCAACGGCAGCATTCAAATCGTCAGCAATCTGAGCCGCGACTGGTCTCAGGTTACGCTGCACGTGTCTGTGGACTACAACGAGAATAGTGATCGCGTGATCGAACTTCTCAAATCGATAGCCAAGGGCAGCTACAGCGATTCCGCTTTATCTGGCGATCTGGTTGCCGAACCGCAGGTCCTTGGCATCGAACGCGTGCGTGGCCTGGAAGTTGATTATCTTATGCTCGCGAAAGTCCGTCCTGGACGACAGCACGATGTGGGACGCGAACTGCGCCGGCGCATCAAGGCGTGTTTCGAAGAAAACAAGATCAAAGCCGGGGTGCCGGTCCCGGTGTTTACGGCCGGGCAGCCGGGCGTCGCAAAATAGTTTCGCGGAGGAATTATGGATCTTGGGCTCAAAGGCCGGGGCGTGATCGTCGCCGCATCGAGCCAGGGTATCGGCTTTGCCACAGCGCGGTCCTTCGCGCGCGAAGGCGCGCAGGTCGCCATGTGCGCGCGCACGGAAAAGACGCTGCGTGAAGCCGCCGCCGAACTCCGCCGCGAGACTGGAGCGGAAATCTACGACGAACCGGTGGACGTAACCGACGCCGTTCAGGTGCAGCGCTTTGTCGAGCAGGTGGCCAAGCGCTTCGGACGAATTGACGTTTGCGTCACCAACGCCGGCGGTCCGCCAGCCAAGAATTTCCTTTCCACCACCATCGACGAATGGCGTCGCGCTGTAGACATGAACCTGATGAGCACAGTCCATCTGGCCAAGGCGGTGCTTCCCTACATGCAGAAACACCGTTGGGGACGGATCATTACCATCACGTCGGTTTCTGTAAAGCAGCCGGTCGTTGACCTGGTGCTTTCCAACGCCGTCCGTGCCGCTGTCGTGGGACTGGTCAAGAGCCTCTCCAACGAATTCGGGAAAGACGGCATTCTGGTCAACAACGTTGCTCCCGGTTACACCGCTACCGAGCGTCTTCAGGAACTGGCCGGCGTGCGCGCGTTGGCTGCGGGCACTGCGCCCGAGAAGATTTACGAGAGCTGGGCCGCAGATACTCCCGTCCGCCGCTTGGGCAAACCGGAGGAAATTGCCGACGTGATACTCTGGCTGGCTTCGGAGCGCGCTGCTTACGTGACCGGGCAAACCATCCTCGCTGATGGCGGTATCTACCGCGGGTTGTGAGCACGATTCCTGCTCTGGCTGTGACATCTGCCGACACCGAAAGATGCATCACACCGAGCGAATGCTCCTATCAGCAATGTGGATTTTGGCCGCGGTAGTGTTCTGTGCGGCCTGGTACTGGCTCGCGATGCGGCATAATCGGCGACGCGCACTGCAAGTGCTGCGCTGGCTCGAAGGCGCCCTGGCCGGACAGGGCCAAGTGGCCGGTATCCGCTGGATCGCACGCTCGCAATTCAAGATTCCCTTGCGCCTGCGGCATAGCGCGTTCAATCGTGCCTGGGTAGTAGTGGACCTTCCGCCGCGCGAGTTGCCTCTGCACTGGTTGCTCAGCAAGGCCAGCGGCCAGCGCGAGATACTCACCTTTGAAGCCGATCTGGAGCTGCCTCCGGCATTCAACCTGCAGGTCTATAACTTTCGCTGGCTGGCGCAAAGCGGGCGGAATGCGCCAGCCCGCGGCGCGCCCTGGAACTTCGAGCAGACAGGCCCATTCGTAGTCAGCACGCGGAGAGACTGGAAGAAAGAAATATCCTCCGCCATGGTTGCGCTGGCCAAAGGCGATCACCGCGAGTTCTTGAAAATCAATTTTCAGCGCCGCTCACCTCATTTCTCGGTAACTTTGCCGCTCGAAAGCATTGCCCCTGGCTCGCCCACACGCGCGTGCATGTTCGATTCCATGCGGGAGCTGGCCGGATCCTCAGCCAGCTTGTACTGAAGTAACTCCGCGGAAATTACACAACTATTACAAAGCCACTCTCCCTTTGCTGTTAGCTTGGAAACAGACAAGCACGCACGCGTTCGCGCCACCAGCAATCAGGATTGAAGATGAAAGACCGACAGCCGAACCAAGGAGAAACCCGCCCCGTGAGCCTCACAAGCGACCGAACGTTTCGTGAACCGCTGAACCCCGTCACGCTCTTTTTCATGCTGGCATTCCACGTCGGCGCGGTGGCTGCCTTGTTCATGTTCAGCTGGAAGGCTTTGGTTTTGGCGGTGGTGCTGTTGTGGGTTTCAGGAAGCCTGGGGATCGGTATGGCGTACCACAGGCTGCTGACACACCGCGGATACAAAACCTACAAGTGGGTGGAGTATTTCCTCACCCTCTGTGCCACGCTGGCGTTAGAAGGCGGACCGTTTTTCTGGGTAGCCACGCATCGCGTCCATCACCAGAACTCCGATAAAGACCTCGACCCGCACTCTCCGCGCGACGGCGGTTTCTGGGCGCACGCCGGCTGGATTATCACCGGACGCGCGTTGCACAATCATTCTTCCGCGCTATTGCCGTACGTCCCCGACCTGCGCAAAGACAAGTTTCACACCTGGATCAGCAAATGGCACTGGGTGCCGATCACCGTTCTGGGATTGGTCCTGCTGGCGATCGGCGGCTGGTCTTTTGTGATGTGGGGGATTTTCCTGCGCACGGTGGTAGGCCTGCACGTAACCTGGCTGGTGAACTCAGCCACGCACATGTGGGGCAAGCAGCGCTTCCTCACCACGGACGCTTCCCGCAACAGCTTCTGGGTAGCTATGCTCACTTTCGGTGAAGGCTGGCACAACAACCACCACGCGCATCCGCAATCGGCGCGCCACGGCCTGGCTTGGTACGAATTCGATGTGAACTGGTACGGCATCTGCGCGCTGCGCCGGCTCGGCCTGGCCTGGGACGTCAAGGCGCCGAAGCTGGCCGAACTGGAGAAGAAATCAGCTGCCCAGACTGCCGTCCGCGTGCAGCAACTGGTCCCTTCCGCCGCTTCCGGCGACGACTAGACCGCCCTTGCCGTGTGTGAGTAACGTTCCTGCCGTCGTATCCGACCTGACTCTTTCCGTTTTTCGGAACAATTCCCCATAACTCCTCGACCAAAACAAGGTTTTTTCTAGAGCTATTTCCACAGGCGCGAATCCTAGATTCAGTGCGGTCACGATTCTCTGCTTGCCCGCTGAAGACGCTGAGCTATGGG
>DATFXI010000214.1:0-6368 GCA_035316085.1 Candidatus Angelobacter sp. | reverse complement strand
TTCGCCTTTGGCTGGACACCCTGCATCGGTCCCATCCTGGCCACCATTTTGACCATTGCCGGAGACCAGAAACGTGTGGGCCAGGGCGTTCTGCTGCTATGGGTCTATTCGCTGGGGCTAGCAGTGCCGTTCCTGCTGACTTCGCTGGGCATCGGCCGTTTCATGTCATTCTATGGCTGGTTCCGACGCCACCTGCACACGGTAGAAGTTATCAGCGGCGTGATTCTGATTGTGATCGGAACGCTGATCCTGACGCGGCACTTTACAGTGATCAACAATTATCTGGGATTTCTAAACCGGTTTTCGATGTGAGGAGCATGTGAATAAGAGCGTAACGGTTGTTCTGGCTGTGGTGGTGGGAATCACCGCTCTTCTATTCGGCGGGAAATTTCTGTCGCACCCCAAAGAGGCGGGGCTGGCGCCGGACTTCAATCTGCCGGTGCTCGAAGGCTCACAGTCGAAGACGCTGCAGCTTTCCTCACTCAAGGGCAAAGCTGTTCTGGTCAACTTTTGGGCCACCTGGTGCGAGCCCTGCAAGATCGAGATGCCCTGGCTGGTGGAGCTGCAGAAAAAGTATGGCGACCAGGGGTTTGTGATCCTGGGCGTGGCCCAGGACGACGCCACCGACCAGGAAATCCTGGCGTTTGCTCACAAGATGAAGTTGAACTACCCGATCCTCCGAGGCGACAACCACATGAGCGACTTGTATCCGTCGCAGGGCCTGCCGCTTTCCGTGTACGTTGACCGTTCCGGCAAAGTGGTCAAGCGCATAGTAGGGCTGGTCAGCGAATCGGACATGGAAGACGCGATCAAGAAGTCGCTGGAGCAAGGCAGTCCCGGCGGGAATACTGCATCGGCAAAATGAAAACCAGAAACATGCTTTTGCCGGCGGGATGGTTCTCTAGTCGTTGCAGCAAGGCGAGGTACGTAACACGGATATCTCCAAATGAAAACAAAACTACTTATTTCTCTGGCCGTCACTCTCGTGCTGAGCGTGGCGGCGGGTGCGCAGACCCGGGATAAAGTCACCGCTGATCCTATCAGCCCGGTCACGGTCCGCATGGGGAGCCGTGCGCCGCTCGAGATCAGACTGCACGTTCAGCCCGGATTTCACATCAACTCCAGCCAGCCGCTGACGCCTGAGCTGATTCCCACGCAGGTCCTTTTCACGCCGCCGGAAGATCTGGTCATCGCCAAGGTGCAGTATCCCGCGGGCGTGCTGATGAGTTTTCCGTTCGATCCCAATAACAAGCTGAGCGTGTATTCCGGGGCGGTGGTCGTCAAAGCAACGGTGTTGCCCACGCCGAAGGCGGCCGCCGGAAGGTACACCGTGCACGCGGAAGTGAAATACCAGGCGTGCGACAACAACTCCTGCTATCCGCCCAAGAGAATGCCGATCGCTTTTGATGTGAAGATCTTGAGCGCCGGCAGCCGATTGCCGAAGGCCAAGCCGACGCGCACCAGCCCGCATATACATAACTAGCAGCTAGCAATTAGCAGTCAGCAATTAGCTCTTGTCTCGTAATCTTGGCTGTGTAGGAGAGCCTAGGGTTCACGCGCTGGCTTTAGCTGTGCTAACTGCCAATTGCTATTTGCTAATTGCTAAAGAACAATCGCTCGCACTTCCTCAATTTCCGGCAGACGCCGCAGGTCTTCGAGCACACTCTCCGGCGCGGTTGTGTCCACCTGCACCACAGCGATGGCGTCTGCGCCGATCTGTTTGGCGCTGCGTCCCAGCGCCAGGTTGGCGATGTTCACATTGCCACGTCCGAGAATCGTGCCCACTTTGCCGACCACGCCGGGAACGTCACGATTGCGGATGTAGATGAGATTGCCTTCCAGCGGGACCTCAATGTCAATATCGTCCACGCCGATCAGGCGAAGCCATGTGCCGCGTAGAAGCGCGCCTTTCACATGCCGTTCATCGGCTGTAGTCTTGAGTGACAGCGTGATCACGTCACCGCCTCCGCCTTGGCGCGGCCTCTCCTTGCTCTCATGCACGTGGATGCCGCGTTCGTGGGCCAGCGCCGCTGCATTCACCACGTTGGCGTGTTCGGCCATGCGCTGGTTCAATACCCCTTGCAGAGCGGAATTGCGTATCAGCTCCGTGCTCCACTCCGTGAGACGGCCGCTGTAGCCGAGCGCGATCTGCTGCACTGATCCGGAACTGGACACCACATTGGCCAGAAACGCACCCAGCCTTTCCGCCAGCGCCAGGTACGGGCGCATCTGCGCGTATTGCTCGTCGTCGAGCGAAGGCATGTTGACGGCGTTCTGAATCACGCCACGCTTCAGATACTCGCGCACCTGGGCGGCGATCTGGATTCCCACGGCTTCCTGAGCCTCGTTGGTCGAGCCGGCAATGTGCGGCGTGGCCAGCACGTTCTCGAGGCCGAGTAGCGTCGAGCCTTTAGGCGGCTCCGTGGTGAACACGTCGAGCGCAGCGCCGGCGACATGTTTGCTCTTGAGCGCGGCAGCCAGCGCGGCCTCGTCCACAAGTTCGCCGCGGGCGCAGTTGACGATGCGTACCCCCTTTTTCATCTTGCCCAGTGCCTGAGCGTTGATCATGCCCGCGGTTTGCGGCGTAAGCCCGACGTGCAAGGTGATGTAGTCCGCCGCGGCGTAAAGGTGGTCGAGATCGGCAAGCTGAATGTCCAGTTCACGGGCAACGGCCGCGGCCACGAATGGATCGTGGGCAATCAGGTTCATTCCGAACGCGCGGGCGCGCCGCGCCACCTCCATGCCGATGCGCCCGAGCCCGATAATGCCTAGGGTTTTGCCGCGCAACTCAGAACCCTGCAGCGACTTCTTTTCCCACTGGCCGGCGCGTGTGGTGGAGTCGGCGCGAGCCAGGTTGCGGGCCAGCGCCAGCATGAGCGCCAAAGTATGTTCCGCCACGGCGATGGCATTGGCCCCCGGCGTGTTCATCACCGCAATTCCGGCTTTGGTTGCGGCATCCAGATCAATGTTGTCCACGCCAACGCCGGCGCGGCCGATCACGCGCAGTTTGCCCGCTGCCTGCAGCAGGCCTTCGTCCACATGCACGACGGAACGCACGATCAGCGCATCAGCATCAGCCAGCGCTGCCGGCAGGTTGCCGCCGATCTGCTCCGGCGTAGTCACGGTCCAGCCCGGCTCATCCTTGAGCAGTTGCACGGCGTTGGCGGCGAGTTTTTCGGCAATCACGATCTTCATTGTTGTCGCTTCGCTCCAAACCGCTCGAGTGCGTTTCCTTCGGTGACCAGGCTCGTGCTCCTGATGCGCGCGGCTCGGCGGCCTGGGGGCCTCGCCGCGAAACGTCCTAGGCAAAGAGCCCTGCTGCTTCGCTCGAAAGCGCTCGAGTGCGTTTCCTTCGGTGATCATCCTCCTGCTGATGCCGAGCCGCTCAGCGCGCAAGGCGGCTTCGCGGCTTGACTTATCTTTCACTTCGCCGGGACGACCGTCTCCGGCGTTCTCGCATAGACTTGCTGCGCAGCTCGTAGCCCGGCGCCAAGCTCGATCTTCTGTCCCAGCGCGGCCAGAACATGTTCCAGCGCGCCGATGGCGGCGATGGTGTCGAGGTAGTCGTAATAGCCCAGATGTGCGACGCGAAACAGGTGTCCCTTCATCTCGCCCTGGCCGTTGGCGATCACCGCTCCAAAGCGGTTGCGGAAGGCTTTGACAATGTCGCCGGAATCCACGCCTGCTGGCGAAGCGATGGCGGTGAGTGCAGCGGCCGGCGAACTCGCCGAGAACAGTTTCAGGCCAAGCGCCTGCGCAGCTGCCCGCGTCATCGCGGCAGCAGTCTCGGCGTTGGCGATGAGCAATTCTCGGCCGGCGGCCAGATCGCCGTTCCCCTGGTCGCGCAGGTATTCGAATGCAGCGGCCAGCGCGGCCACCAGCGCGGTGGAAGGCGTGTAGGAAGATTCTCCCTTGGCGGCGCTCTTGCGCTCTTTGCGCAGATCGAAGTAGTAGCGTGGATTCTTCGCGCTCTCCATGCGTTGCCAGCCGCGCTCGCTCACCGTGCAGTAAGCCAGGCCAGGCGGAATCATCACCGCTTTCTGGGAGCCGCCGATGATCACGTCAACGCTCCAGGCGTCAACATCGAAACGCGTGGTGCCGAGACCGGTGATCGCGTCCACGACCAGCAGCGTGTCGGATCCTTTCAGCAGGCGCGCGATTCCTTCCACGTCGTGGCGCGCGCCGGTGGAACTTTCCGTGGCCTGCATGTAGAGAACCCGATGTTCAGGCCGGAGCTTGTCTTTCACTTGCTGCGGCGTCACGGTTTCGCCGTACCCGGCGCGTGCGACTTCCACTTCGCAACCGTAGGCCTTGGCCAAACCTTCCCAGCGCTCGCCGAACTTGCCGGCTGAGACCACCAGAACTTTGTCGCCGGGCGAAGTCAGGTTGGCGACCGCGGCTTCCATGGCGCCGGTGCCGGAGGCAGTAAACAGGACAACATCGTTCTTGCTGCCGACAAAAGTTTTCAAGTCGCCTAGCACCCGTGTCAGCAGGGCACGGAATTCGGCGGTGCGATGATGCATGGTGGCCGCGGCCATGGCCAACTGCGCCGAGGGCAACAGTTGGGTTGGGCCGGGAGTAAAGAGGCGTCCTTTGCGAATCATAGGAAAGAAATCTCGCGGTTCAAGAATTGATGCCCAGAAAAGACAGGGACCGGTCGAACGTGGTCAGTCAGGACGAATTGCGGAGATGAGCGTCGCGCCACAAACCATGCCACTCACGATGATACTGTTCGCGTCGAGCGGAATCAATTTGAGGCGTTGGGCGCGCTCCTCCCGGCAGACCTCGATCCCGTATAATCTCTCGCATGCCGATCAGTGAACAGGTACAAAAAGATATGGTAGAAGCCATGCGCAGCCGTGACGAGTTGCGCCTTTCCACTTTGCGTATGGTGAAAAGCGCAATCAAAAATAGGGAAATAGACAAGCGCGCGCCGCTCGACGACAAAGAGTGCCAGCAGGTTCTCAGCACACTGATCAAGCAGCGCAAAGATTCGATCGAGCAGTTTCAAAAAGGCGGACGGCAGGAATTGGCTGACAAGGAAGCTGCCGAAATCAAAATTATTGAAGCTTATCTACCGAAGGCCCTGGGCGAAGAAGAAATCACTGCAGCAGTAAGAGCCGCGATCGCCGAGATGGGGTCCCCCACCATGAAAGATATGGGAACGGTGATGAAGAACTCGATGGCCCGACTCCAAGCCACAGGCGCGCGCGTTGAAGGCAAGACGGTGAGCGAGATCGTTAAAAAGCAATTGGGCGGGTGAACCCTTCTTCCGCGCCGCGCTTCTCGGTCACCACAAAGAAAAGCCTACCCGCTGGTGCATCGTCCTTCGCTCTAAGGTCTAAGTACTAATCGTGTAGCACTCTCAAGGTGCTGCTGCCAAAGTGTAAGGGTTGCCTAGAAAAATACTTGATTGCGCGAAACTATGCTGCTCATACTACGGTCAAATTCAATAGAGGGTGTTCCCGGAATGCAGTTTCCGCCGCGGAGAGAAGAGGTGCTCAGCGCGGAGCATCCGGGTGAGGTCAAGGGTGACAACATGGTTTCCGAATCCAATCCGCTGCATCAGTTCTTCACGGTCATGGTGGAACACAATTACGACGAACTCGGCGTGCGCAGCGCCGAGGTCCAAGGCTACGTGGCCACGCTGCTGACCGAATTCTGCGAGGCCGAGAATCTGTACAAGATCAAGAATGCTGACGGGCGCCGGCTGGCCGATTTGGGCGAGATGCTGCTGGAGTCTGATCCGGTGTATGGCGCGGCGGCATCGTTTGACCGCGAGCGCCAGGTGCGGAAGCACATCGGTGACTACGCGCTGTTCTTCACCGGGATGTTTCCGGAGAGTCTGAACGCAGCCCGGTTGCGCCGCAGCCGGGTGGAGAGCCTGGTGGACTTCGTCAAGGCGGGGAAAGAAAGCTATTTCATCGTCTCCAAGTTCGAACACTTTGAGTATGCCAAGGTGGCTCCGCTGTTCCGAAGAATGTCAGAGGACTTCGAGCGCCTGGTCTATGGCTTGAACCAGGTGAAAAATGAGCTCGAAGAGATGCAGCATCCCATCATGCGGCAGACGCGGGAATTCCTGATGTAGGGCGATACCCGGCGGCACGATTAAACTCGTACCCTGACCCTTGTTTCGCACCGCACAGTTCCGCGGTCGCGGGTACTCAGGTTCCCCCCTTCCCATCGCCAGACCTGCTACAATCTCCAACCGTCCGAGCTATCCATGCCCAAGCCTTTGCACTTTGTCACTCTGTCAGGAGTGCCCATTGACATCGTGGAACTGAAATGGCCGTTCCACGCCTCCACGTCGGGCTCGGACTGGCTGGTGCTGCATGGCCGCGCCAACTTGCTCGGCGATAGCGAAGGCC
>DATFXI010000213.1:0-27803 GCA_035316085.1 Candidatus Angelobacter sp. | reverse complement strand
CGACCCGAAGACTCACCAGAACCTAAGCCGGAGCGTGTTTGAAGGCTTGATCGGGTCTTCGTTCAAAGTCACTGACAAGTCTGGAAACTCGGTGTGGCTGCGGCTGACGGCGGTCGAAGATCTTTCGCCCGTCGCACCTGTAAATGCGGGCATGATGAGCGTGGCGCCGCCAGCCTTTTCGCCCGCGCCCACCACCAGCGGTTACATTCTTTCCCTTAGCGCCGGTGGCACGTCCTTGACACAGGACACGTACCTCTTCGAGAACGCGAGTCTAGGAAGATTCCCGATGTTCATTGTTCCCGCCGGGCCCGGACAATACACCGCGCTTTTCAATTTGCTGAACGCTCCTGTTCAGCTGGCTCCGTCGGACGATCACTCAGCGCCCGTACACAGCGGCGGTCCGAGCAGCGGCGCTCCTGCTCCCGCAGGGAAAGCCCCAGTGGCAAGCTCAACCCCGCTTTCCGGGGGCGCTGGCATAAGCTCACCGTCACCCAGCGGGCGACCAGCGCAAGAGCAGCTGGAACCCTTGTTCGGCGGCCGTGGCAAAACCCAAATGCCGGAATAACTCCAGCGAAGGGTTGAAATTCTCAATGTAGATGGTCACCGGCTTCCCCGCCTGCGCGGCTTCGTCCATGATGCGGCGCAACACGGCTGAACCCGTGCCGCGGTTGCGGTGCTGAGGAAGCACTGTGATGTCCAGGATGTGAAACTCCTTGTCGCCCCGCGACAGATACAACCGCCCTACCGGGAGCGCGCCGGCACAAATGATCTCATGGCTGGGCTGAGGATACTCCGTGGCGTAATGGTGTTTCTGCGCCGCGTACTGCATCTTCACGAAAGCGTCTTTCTGCTCCGGGCTCCAAGGGACCTGCGCCAGCTCCGCGGCGCGGGTGGTTGAATACACGGACAGCAGAAACTCTTCGTCGGCTTCCGTCACCGGACGCAGCTTGATCTCGTCTCCGGGACTCACGACTTCTTCGTGTGCAGGCGGTGGAACACCGCTTCGTAGGAAATCCCCTGGTCATCGCCGGCGATAGCGGTAACGAACATATCGAAAGCGCCGAGCACATGGTGGTCAAAGTGATGGGTCTTTTGCTCCAGACGGGGCGTTCGCGGACCTTGGAATACCAGGATGAAAAGCTCGACCTCGGGCGAAGTTTGCGGCTCATTGACTTCGGTGAGTTCCAGAATGACCGGCGGCTCGCCGCCCTGCACGACTTTGAATTGCGTGTGCAATTGCGCAGCGAATGTCTTGCTGTTGAAGCCTGAGAGAGGATCGGGCGGCATGGTGAGGAGACTATTTATAGCACAGACTCGTTAAGTGAGGCCGACTTGCGCGCCGAGCCCGGGGTCCCCGGCACGTGCGGTTTTCACGTGCTGGGGTGGGAGTCGGGCGCATCAGGAGCACAGGAGTTTCGGGCCGCAGCGAGACTCTCTAGCGGTGTGGAGCGAAGCGACAGGAAGAATGGAGCCGACGATCGGACTTGAACCGATGACCTGTCGATTACGAATCGACTGCTCTACCAACTGAGCTACGTCGGCCTCATGCTTGATTTTAGAAGACAGGCGCGAAGCCGTAAAGCGCGCGCCGGTTTCAGCTCGTCGGAAGCCCGAGGAACACACCATGGGCTTCGGCGTCCTGCTTGGCGGCTTCAAATGCCTTGATAGCCCCAAACGTCCTTGAGAGCATGAATAGGGCGTAAACGTGGAAGGCAGCGGAGAGCCAATCCTGGCCGATCAACAGCAAGCCACCGTCTAGAGTGTACAGAATCATTCCCACAATTAAGGCCCAATATTGTCCCTGTTTGGCAAACCGGCCCATCAGCCAGAAAATACCTGCAACGACAAGAGTAACCACCAGTCCGATCACCTGAGCTTGCCCGCTCCCGCTCTTTCGGGCCAGGTAGTTGACGACGTCGGTTACGCCCAGTCCCAGGAGAAAGTGCCAATTCGAATTGCTCAGGGCAATGACCGCGTTGACCACCGAGAGTGCCGCAATCCAGTCAAACCAGTTGGCGCTGGCCTTGATGCGTGCCTTGGCGAGTTCTACCTGCTGCCGATACCCAGCCTGAGGATCGCTTGAAGGCTGCGCCCTCAGCCCCAACCCCGTATCTGACATGAGGTCTCCTTTCTTGCTGAAGAGCGGCAGGCTACCACGTTCCGCGCGGGTTCGCACTAGAGCAAACTCTTGACCATTTCCGAGTATGAGTACCCTAAAGGTCAATCACGCGCGGTACTGTTTTCCACAACCCTGTGCCGATTAGCCCTTGCTATTTAATCAGCAGCTCGCAATAATGCTCTGTAATCCATTGAAACCGCGTACTCCAAGGGAACACGTGGAACGATATCATCGCGATGACGTGTTGCGGATTCTGCGCATCACGCCACGGCAACTGGCCGGATGGGAAAAGACCGGTCTGTTTGCGGTGCGCGACTCCTATTCCTTTTTCGACCTGCTGCAAATCAAGAAGCTGCGTGACCTGCGTGCCAAGCGCGTGCGTCCCGCAGTGATCCGCGATTCTTTGCGGGCCATGCAGCAGCAAGTGGCGGGGATGGAAAATCCTCTGCTCGAAGCCGGGACGTTTGCTACCGGGTCGCGCGTGGCGTTTCGCCATCACGGTGCGGCCGTGGAACCGCTAGCTGGACAGTTCGTAATGGATTTTGCGGAACGCAACGTCGTGGAGTCACGCAAGATTCACGCGCTCCGGACGGCGGAGACTGCAGCTGATTTCTTCACACGCGGGGTTTGTCTGGAAGAAGCTCCAGCCACTCAGGAAGAAGCCATCGCTTCCTACATAAAATGTGTGGAACTTGACCCCACGCATGCAGCTGCTTACATCAATCTGGGAACGCTTTACTACAATCGCCACGACCACTTGCTGGCCGAGCGTTATTACCGTAAAGCCATCGAGGTGGATCCCAAGTACGCGCTGGCTTATTTCGATCTGGGTAACGTGCTGGACGAAACCGGCCGCCTGGCTGACGGCATTCGCGCGTACCAGAACGCTATCTCGTTGGCACCTACCTACGCTGACGCCCACTACAACCTGGCGCTGGCCTATGAAAAGGCTCGCCAGCCTCGCCGTGCCCTGCGCCATTGGCAGGCTTACGCCAAGCTCGATTCGCTGGGCCCTTGGGCGGTTCATGCCAGGAACCAGATCAAGAAAATCCTTGCGGCGGACGAGCTGAAGGTCGTGAAATAGAATCGGGCGATCGGATCACCAGATCTAATTCCAGTATGTCCTCCTCGAACTCTGCCCGTTTGCAGCGATGCGAAAGCCAGCTTTCCGGATTTATGGATCAGGTTCTGCATGGGGTTCCCGTGGAAAACATCCTCCAGCCGCCGCCCACGGGGAAGTGGTCCGCAAATGAACACTTGGCCCATCTCGCCCGCTATCAACAGGTCTTCTTAGAGCGGGTCGATCAAATCTTGAAGGAGAAGAGCCCAGTACTTCCGCGCTATCGCGCTGAGGAAGATCCGGAGTGGGAGCGCTGGCGCCGGCTTGCCTACAAGGAAATTGCCGAGGAACTGGCGGCGGGGCGCGAACGAATCATCGCCCGGCTAAAAACACTTTCCGATGCCGAATACGACCGAACTGGAATCCATTCCAAGTTCGGCGAGATGTCATTGGCCATGTGGGTGGAGTTTTTTCTGGTGCATGAGGCACATCATCTGTACGCGGTGTTGCAGGAGGTGAGAGGCCGCTGAGGCAAAATCGGATGACCAGCCCAGCACGCCAAAACCGGGCGTGCCGGGGGACCCCGGGTGATCGAGAGCAAGAGAGCTGGTTGAGCTCTCAATCTAAAGTGGCTTGGTAGAATTTTAGAGGAGGGCCACTATGAGACCTCGATCATTCGCATTGATGATTCTGTTGATTCTGCTCGCTGCATGCTTTTCAATGGCCCAGAGGGCATACAAGCCAGACCAGATTGATTGCAAGCGAAGCGCTGACCTATGCGAAGTTGACATCGGTGGTCAGGTCTTAACTTTTGGAATGCCAAAGAGTCAGGCCCTCGCACTCCTGTCCAGAACGTCTTATGACCTGACCGAGGATCGCGTCTGGTCGGCTGAAAATAAGCCATACTCAGTCTGGTACCTGACGGTCCGGGAAGGCCAACCATTCGCTCACGCCCTTAGGGCGGGAGTAAGGTTCAAGGGTGAGAAACTCGACGGGGCCATGGTCTCTTGGTCACCCAATTCCGCAGAGCAAAGCGATTTCGCGTCGAATCTAATCAATCTCCTTGAGCGTTTTTCCAAGCAGGGCTTGACTCCCTGCACCTTAAGCGTTGGGGAAAGAGCCCGGCCTCACCCTCAGCAGGAAGAGGCCGATGCCACGTTTCAATGTGGCATGCGAGGGGTGCAAGTCGGACATTTTCGCTTTAATTCGGTCTTTCAAGGCCAGAAAATGCCGGACTCCGCATACATCTACGAGCTCTTCGGGAATTGGTAATGGGTCAGTTGAAAACCTGACCGACTGGCAGTATCAGCGTCTAGCGATTCGCTTGCGAATCGCGGCGGGCGGGCCTTTAGGCAGACGCCCATCGCGCGGCGATGAGCAAAAACTGACCCGGTTCAATACGCAAGAAGAATCCGCAAATCTCTCACGTTGTTCCCCGTCGGTCCGGTCTGAACTGCGTCACCAAGTTTTTCAAACAGCGGAAAGGAATTGAACTCGCGAAGGTGCTCCGCCGTATCAAGACCAGCGACCTGCGCGCGCCGGGCAGTGGTTCCGTCGGCTACAGCGCCCGCTGCCAAACTGTTGCCGTCAATGCCGTCGGTGCCAGCGCTCAAGACCGCGAGATTCTCTCCAACTATCTTCTGCGCGCAATAGAGCGCAAAGTGCTGGTTGCGTCCGCCCGCGCCGGCAGAACGGCTGACCTTCACCGTGACCTCGCCGCCGGAGATAATGCAGGCTTTAGAGACTTCGCGCTGGAGCCGGCGTATGCGATCGAGCAGATAATCCGCGGCCCGCGAATAGTCCCAGTCGTCGCAAGAGTGCTCAATCTCCACCGCGAAACCGCGTTCGGCTGCAGCCCCCGCGGCTGCCCGTTCCGCAGTCGCGTTGGAAAGTACCGTCCACCAGCGCGAGCGGGCAAACGCCGGGTCATTCTTCTTGGGCGTTTCTTCCAGCGCGTGGCGTTCAAAAAGTTCGCGTACCGACGCCGGGAATTCCGCCAGCATGTTGTGTTCGCGCGCAATGCGGTAACAGTCTTCCATCGTGGAAGAGTCGGGCATGGTGGGCCCTGAGGCCAGCGAGTCCAGCGAGTTGTCGGGAACATCAGACACCAGGATGGAAACCTGCTGCGCGCCTTGTGCGGACCGGGCCATGCGTCCTCCCTTGATGGCCGAGAGATGTTTGCGCACAGCGTTGATCTCCACGATGGGTGCGCCGGAAAGCACCAGGGTCTTGTAGGTCGCTATCAGATCGGCCAGCGAGATTTCCGAGTCCGCGGGCTTCTCGACCACCGACGACCCGCCGCCGCTGATCAAGAAGATCGCCAGTGACTGCTGGTTCAACGCTCCCAGCGATTTCAAAATCGCTTCCGCGCCGCGCATGGATTCTTCATTCGGTTGCGGATGTCCCCCGGCAAAGTAGCGATAGCCGGGAAGTTGCTGCGGTGGAGGATTGGGATCGGCAATGATGCCTTGTACCGTCGCACCAACCTGGCGTGCCAGACATTCCGCCATGCGGTGCCCGGCTTTGCCGAAAGCCACGGCCAGCACACGCGTATAGGCGCTCAGCTCGTGGAGATCATCGCCCACGCGCAGCACGCCGCGTTCGTATTGGACATGGCGGCTGAAGGCCTTTTCAATGCTCGCCTCGGCCAGAGCGCGCGCGAAGATCTCGCGAGCCATGGCACGCATCTCTGCGCCGTCAGGCATCAGCTTGCTTCCACCTGCTCTTGTGCGCGAAAGAACCTGGCTGTCCAGTTGCGAATGGCGGTCTGCATCTCTGCCAGGTGGCCTTCAAAGAAGTGGTCCCCGCCTTCGACGATCACCAATTCTTTCGGCGCCGGCGCCATCTCCACTAACTTTTCCAGGTTGGGCCGCGGGCTGTACTGGTCACGCGACCCGCTGACGAACAGCTTGGGCATAGGGCACTTACGCAGGAAGTCGTAAGTGTAGATGCGGCCTTCCACTGCCACCGGCGTGCCCAGCGAGATCAGCCCGGCCACCCGTGGATCGCCACAAACAGCTCGCAAGCCGGTGGCCGCGCCGAAGGAGAACCCACAGAAAATGATGGGTAACCGGTACTCCGACTCGAGCCAATCCATGCCGGTGCGGACGTCGTCCACCTCGCCGTGCCCCTGGTCGTGTTCGCCTTCGCTCAGCCCGGCCCCGCGAAAGTTGAAACGCAGCACGGGAAAGCCAAACCCGTGCAGTGTCTTCATGGCGTGGTACACAACCTTGTTGTGTACCGTGCCTCCATATAGAGGATGGGGATGGCAAACCAGGGCAGCGTGCGTTGCCTCCGGTTTGCCCTGGTTCAGCAACGCCTCCAGACGTCCCGCCGTGCCGGTGAGGAAGAAGGATTTGATTCCCTGGGCCACGAGTTCTTTTCTACCACAGAGGACACGGAGGAGCACGGAGGACCTTCTTCTGAAATCCCGAGCGAAGCGAGAGATCCGTAACCGCTCAAAGACTTACAGGTACACTTTGAGCGTCTTCGGGCAACAGGGATTCCTCCCCTTGGGCAAGCTCAGGGTCGGAATTGCAGAAAAGGGCCCTCAACTCAGCCAACCATTTATCCTGTATCGAAACATGGACCTGGTCCGCTTAACCCGCAAGCTGGTTGACATTGAATCCATTTCCGGCAACGAAGGAGCAGCCGGCGCGGAGGTGTACGAAGAACTCCGCCGGCTGGGTTACACCACGCACAAGATGCCGGTGGGGCACGAGCGTTTCAACGTCGTTGCGACCATCGACGATTGTCCGCCCAAAGTGGTCTTCTCCACGCACCTAGACACGGTGCCGCCGTTCATTCCTTCCTCAGAAGATTCCGACAACATCTACGGACGTGGCTCGTGCGACGCGAAGGGCATCATCGCGGCCCAGATTGCCGCGTGCCAGCGGCTCAAAAAGGATGGCGCGGCCGTGGGCATGCTGTTCCTAGTGGGCGAAGAGCGTGACAGCCAGGGCGCCAAAGTCGCCAATGAAAACGCGCTGGGCAGCCGGTTTCTGATTAATGGCGAGCCCACTGAGAACCGGATGGCCCTCGCCTCCAAAGGCACGCTGCGGGTCGAGATCACGGCGAGGGGCAAGATGGCGCATTCTGCCTACCCGGAGCTGGGAGAATCCGCCATCGACAAATTGCTGACCGCGCTGGACCGTTTGCGCGCCATGGAATTGCCGCGCAATTCTGAATTCGGCGCGTACACGCTGAACATCGGTGTGATCGAAGGAGGACGAGCCCCGAACGTTGTCCCGGACTACGCCAAAGCACAGTTGCTGTATCGCCTGGTGGGAGGTTCGGAAACTCTGCGTGCGGAGATCACCAACGCTGTCGCCGGACTGGCGCAAGCTGACTTTGTTCTGGAGATTCCGTTCACGAAATTGCAGACCGTCCCCGGCGTGGCGACCATGGTAGCCTCCTTCACCACGGACATTCCTGCACTCAACCGCTGGGGCACGCCGCTGCTGCTGGGCCCCGGGTCCATCCACGTGGCCCACACCGAGCGTGAATTTATTTCCAAGAAACAACTGCATGAAGCGGTGGAGGTGTATTGTTCGGTGGCCAGGCACTTGCTGAAATGAATCGGCATCGCTGAGCGAAGGCGGAGAATAGACGCAACCTTACGTCCGTTCGACTTCCTGGCGGGCGAGCCTACGGTCCGCGGCAAGCAGCGGAAGTCGCGCGGCGCCGATCAGGCCTGCATCGCTGCCCAACAAAGCGCGGGTGATCATGGTGCGCTCGGCTTTAGCCTTTGGCCTCACCGCGCCGCTCTCATTCTCCCCAGGCGTGGTAACGCGATAAATGTACGAATAGCTGCGAACGGTCTCGATCATCGCCGGTGCGAATGCATCCCAGGCTGCAGCCACGCCGCCGCCAAGCACGTACATGGGCAGGTTGAAGATATTGATCAGGTCGGCGAGACCGATGCCCAGGGCGTGCCCCACCCGGTGAAAAATTTGGCGCGCCGATTCATCGCCTTCGCTCGCCATCTGGTGTACGACCTTGGAGCTGAATTCCGGGTCCTGACTCATGGCCCGGGCCAGCCCGGGAGCTTGGCCGGTGGCGATGGCCTCGAGCGCCATGCGTTTGACGGCGGTGGCCGAAGCGTATTGCTCCAGGCATCCGCGGCTGCCGCAACCGCAAGGCACGCCTTCCGGATCAACGTTGATGTGGCCGATCTCGGCCGCCATGCCGGTCATGCCGTGCCAGATTCGTCCGCCGAGAACCAGGCCTCCGCCCACGCCGGTGCCCAGAGTGAGCATGCACATGTCTTCGACGCCGGCGGCCGCGCCCAGCCAGTTTTCGCCGAGCGCCGCGGCATTTGCGTCATTTTCCAGGACAACCGTCGTCCCCAGCCGGGTTTCAATCTCTTCCCGAACTGGATAGTCCTGCCAACCCGGCAGGTTCGGCGATTCGCGCAGCATGCCCGTAGCCATGTCAATAATCCCTGGCACGCCGACGCCGATCCCGGCCAGGTCCTCGGATGGGCGGAATTTCAGCGCCAGTGAGCGGACCGCGGCGCACATCTCGTCAATCACGCGTTCGCGGCCACGCGCGACTTCAGTGCCAGTGGTGATCTTTTCCAGGATCTTCCCTGTGCTCTCCACCGCGGCAATCCGCAGGCTCGTGCCTCCCAGATCCACGCCGATGGCAAACTTGTTCATGCCGTCCTTGCTCCATTAAGAGCTTAATAGCTGGGTGCCGTGATTGCGAGTTCTGGTTCGTTTGAACCTTTGCCATAAAGGGGCTATCTTCTTCGTCATGCAAATTCAGGGAAAAGTCGTCATCGTGACCGGTGGGTCGAACGGGATCGGCCGTGCGCTGTGCCACAAGTTTGCGGCCGCCGGCGCAAAGGCGGTGGTCATCGCCGATATTGACCGAGAAGCCGGCGTAAAGGTCGCTAGTGAAATCAGAAGCACGCCCGGCGGTTTCGCCCACTGCAACGTCGCTTCGGAGAAGGACGTCCGCAATCTGGTGGATTCCATCACCGACTCTTGCGGCCAGGTTGACATTTTCTGCTCCAACGCCGGAATCGGTGTAGCCGGCGGTCCGGAAGCCTCGGACCAGGACTGGCGGCGCAGTTGGGAAGTCAACGTGATGGCCCATGTGTATGCCGCGCGTGCCGTGCTGCCGCAGATGCTCGCGCGCAAGGAAGGCTATCTCGTGCAGACCGTCTCTGCCGCCGGCCTGCTCACTCAGCTGGGATCGGCGCCCTATTCAGTAAGCAAACACGCCGCACTCGGGTTTGCCGAATGGCTCTCGATCACTTACGGCGACCAGGGAATTCGCGTCACCGCCCTGTGCCCCATGGGGGTGCGCACGCAGATGCTGGCCAAAGCTGAGTTCTCGGGCGGATCGTTCATCTTGGAAACCGCGATCGAACCGGAGCAAGCGGCGGAGGAAACCATCAAGGCGGTGACGGAGGACCGCTTTTTGGCCCTGCCCCATCCCGATGTCGCGAAATACATTTTGCAAAAGGCCGGCGATTATGACCGCTGGCTTCGCGGCATGAGAAGGCTGCAGGCGAATACGCAAATCCTGCAGCCTAAGACCTAGTTTTACTTTCAGCGGGATGCCGCCAGGCTCGTGGGAGCATAGCTGACGCGACGCACCTCGTGAATGCGTCCGTTCTTCAGCTTGCCTTCCACCAGTTCGTATCCCAGCAAGGCGATGACGCGCCCGCGGACAAACAGCGGCCGGGCATTGCCGTACCAGTCCACGCAGGAAGCGCGACAGCCGTCGTCTTTTGTTCCCTCCGACTGAGCTTCCAGATCGCCGGCTTCTTCAAAATGCAAAGCGTCATTCCTCAAAAAGAGGATGGCCGCGGAGTTTTCAAACAGGTGACGGTACCCTGCGCGTCCCGGCCGGCTGATGGGCAAACCGAGCATTCCCGAATCGCCGGAGTCGGGCTTGTAGAAGAAGCCGTGGCTGCGCAATTCCCCTTGCGACGCGCCTTTGCGAACGTATTCGTCCGCGATTTCAGGCCACGGCCCCAGGCGAAGCGAGGTGAAGTGCAAATTGCTTCCGTCCGTGCCGACAATCACAGCGTCCGATCCCATCTGCTCGATGCGGTCCACTCCGTGCGGAAGCGGAAGACTGTGGATTTCGCCTCCAGCCCAGGGCACTGCATACAAGTTCACTTGGTTGGCATTGCGCGGATAGCCCCAGCCGCTCCCGGTTCCGTATAGGAGATAGTCGCCTACGAACCGGTTTTGGAAGGTGTAGCCTTGGGGCTTGGGCAGTCTGCGGTAACGGGATGACGGCGCTCGCTCACTGCCGTCAGAAAAGTCCTCTAGCCGCACGCGCATGAGCGCGACATCACCCGCTGCGACTTCCGGGCCCCACATTCCGTCGCCGACCGAGTCAGAACGGACGAGAACGTTGAGGTGGCCGTCCTCGTTTTCCAGGAATGAGAACTGGTCAACCGGACTGCCGGAGACACGGAGCGCCGCAGGCGCGGCGCCGGCATCGGCGGTCAACGGCATGCGATAGACCATGGACTCGGTGTGCATCTTGTCACCCTGGCGTACCCAATCGCTGACCCATACGTATACCGCTTCCGGCGATACGTAAAATACTCGTCCCCAGGGTCCCACCACGGAAGTCGCCTGGCAGTCAAAGTCTTCGCGCGCCAGGTCGCACACGGTCACGGTGTGCAAAGCCAGACCATAGCTCGACGGTAACGAAGATTCCGCCCGGTAAACGTGGTTGGCGGAGACAATGCGTTTGAACTCGCTCGGCGTCGCACCCTTATGCCACTTGCGGACGGCGGGGAACGATGCGAAGGGGTCCTGCGCGCCGGGATAGAAGTAGAGCGGCGTGTAGAAGATCAGCTTGGTTCCGATCAACCGGCTGGCATAGTTGCGCGAAGAATAGTAGTCGTTGGAGCGGAGATGGTAAGTCGAGCGGTAGCTGAGCTTGCCCTTGGGATCGATCTTGAACAGACCGACCTCTGTGCCTCCTCGCTGATAGCTGTAACCGATCACAGCGATGTTGTCCTGGGAAACCAGCATCTCGTCGTACCAGGTGCCGCGCGAGTCAATGTCGGGCCCGAACGCGTCAATGCTGGGGATTGGCTCCAGGGCGCCGTCGCCGATGGCCACCGTGAACAAACGCCCGCGGCGTAGCACCACCAGATGGTTGCCGTGCACTTTGACGATGCCGCCTTCGTCCACGCCTGCATGTTGCACGTTGGTGACGGAGTCTTCGTTGGCACCTGCAAACGCGCTGGTGGCAGCCTTGGAAGCGGGTGCCGGCGCCTCTAACTTGTTATAGCTGCCGTAGGCGGCCCGCTGGGATTCCCGCTGCTTCTCGGCAAGCTCTTTGAAGTAAGCCGCAAGTTCCTGCTCCGAGCGGAACGCGCGCATGGTCTTTTTGGGGGCTCGATCCTTCGTGGCCGAAACCGCAACTCCGGCAGCTTGCGGTGAAGCGTCGCTACCCGGCTGGCCGGCGCATCCCGCCAGGCAGCCAAGGACGAACGCGGTTCTCAGCGTGACAAGCAAAAAAGTGTTCATGATTTCCCTCAACGTACTCTGAACGCGGGTAGACCTGAAACTTGCATGCCTTGCCACAGAAAAACGGGCGCCTTTTGCTAAAGCCGCAGGCGGAAAGTGGACACCGTACACGTTACGAAAGTTTCCGCAAGAGGCGCGTGAACGCTGGTTGATGGGCTGAGTGCTGAATGCTGAGTGCTGATTGCTATTTCTGGCACCGCGGGCAGTAGTGCGTTCCCCGCCCCGCCACCACGATCTTTTTGATCTTTGTTTTGCAAACCAGGCAGGGCTGACCTTCGCGGCCGTAGGCGCGGTGTTGGAATTGGAAGAATCCGGCCTCGCCATCGGCATCCACGTAATCGGAAACCGACGACCCGCCGGCAGCGATGGCTTCCTTCAAAACCTCGCGCAAAGCGGCGTGAAGCTTGGCGAGCTCGCTGCGGGTGAGCGTGTTGGCGCGGCGGCGCGGGCGCACTCCTGCGCGAAAGAGACTTTCATCGGCGTAGATGTTGCCTACGCCGTGCAATAGAGTCTGGTTGAGCAGAAGAGATTTGATAAGACCGGTGCGGCCGTGAAAGAGTCCGGCGAAATCTTCCCGGCTGATCTCCAGCGGCTCGGCACCCGGCCCGCTGAAGACTGAATCGCGCACTTCCAGCCGGCCAAAGCGCCGCGGATCGACAAAGCGCAGCTCGCGGCCTGAAGCCATGCGGGCCACAAGATGCGTGTGTTTGGCCAACTCCGTACCGGCTGCCACCGTCAGCATTCTTCCGGTCATGCCTAGGTGGACGATCCACTGGCTCCGCTTGCCCCTGCCATTGCTGTTCAGGTCAAAGACGATGTGCTTGCCCACCCGACGCACCCGCTCCACCTGCGCGCCTTCGAGCGTGCGGGCGATCGCGGTGGCCGGCGACTTCAGAGGTTCCTTCTTGCTACCCAGCCACACCGACTCGATGCGGTCGCCAGACACTCGCTGGTTCAGGCCGTTGGCGATGGTTTCGACTTCAGGAAGTTCAGGCATGACGGGAAGCGACAATCATTCGGAGATGATCAATATTCTAAACCTCTCACGACTGAGACCACGTTTTCGCACACCCATTCATCGCATATGCGGACACCTTGCCGCTATTCCCGAACGCGTCCCCATTAGGCTAAGCTGCATGAAGAAGGTTGCGGTTAATCACCCTTGAAACTCTTCGACAAAAGAACCGCGCAGGTCCTATTCACGGCGCTGGCGTTTGTCCTGGCGCTTCTCTTTATTTACTTCGCCTGGCGCGCCATCATCGCTTTTGTGTTCGCGGTATTCTTCGCTTACCTTCTTGAAGCCCCGGTGGCCCGGTTCCAGACCTGGCTCCGTGGCTCGCGCCCGGCCGCGATCGCCGTGGTGTATGCGATCTTCCTTGGCGCGCTGGTACTGGTGTTCTTCCTGCTCGGCCCTCCCATCGCGCAGGAAGCACAGAAACTCACGCAGCAGGCGCCGGAGTGGGCCAACCGCATCACGTCCCGGCAGATCGCCGAGCAGGTGGGGACGCACTACGGCTGGAGCCAGACCACGGTCAACCGTGTGGGGGACTTCCTCTCCGAGCATCGTCCCGAAATCATCACGGCGACTCAGGGCATGGTGGTCCGCGCCGTCCGTTCGCTGCAAAACACGTGGTGGCTGTTTCTGGTGCCGATATTGGCCATCTTCTTCCTGAAGGACGGAAACAGGTTCGGCCAGATCATCGTCAATGCGGTGGAAGACCCGCGTGACCGCGAGATGGTGGCTTCTGCAGTCGAGCAGATGCACACCATGGTAGGCCACTATATCCGATCCCAGCTGGCCTTATCGCTGATAGCCATGGTGGTGATCACCATCGTGCTTTCCCTCATGCATGTGCCCTATGCCGCGGCGCTGGGACCGGCCGCTGGCGCGCTTGAGTTCATTCCGGTTGTAGGACCAGTGGTTGGAGGCGTGGTTATTTTTGGCGTAGCATTTCTCGCGGGCTATTCCCATCTGCTTTGGTTGTGTTTGTTTCTTTTCGTTTGGCGCATGGTCCAGGATTACGTCATCTCTCCGCGGATCATGAGCGGCACGCTCTCGCTCCATCCGCTGGCGGTGTTGTTTGGAGTGCTGGCCGGAGGTGAAGTGGCCGGCGTCATCGGGGTGTTCCTCTCCATACCCGTGCTGGCGACATTACGAATCCTGTGGCACACCTGGCGTTTGTATCGCAAGCCCTCACCTGCGGTACCGGAAAAACAACTTGTCTGAGAGCCGTTCCTGGTTGTGCTGGTCAGCCGGTAAAGGACGCAGGGGAACTCCCGGATCGTGAGGTGAGGAGTTCCCCCGGAGTGAGGCATTCAATCGGTGTAGCTTGGTTATAGACTTCCCGCTTGAACAACAGGTTAAAGCGCCGTGAATTTTTGAGGACTTGGCCCCGCAGGCTATAATCAGACGCTTTGTTATCTTTCCGTTGAGGCATTGCGTATGGCACCCCTCATGGCGGGCATTCCCGCCCTCAAAGACGTTTATTCGCAGCTCAAGACACGCATGGACAAAGCGGTGGAAGACTTCCGCACCAACCTGGCCGCGGCGCGCACCGGCCGCGCTTCTGTCCACATGCTGGACACGGTGCGCGTACCTTACTATGGCTCGGAGATGCCACTCAACCAGGTGTCGCAAGTGCACGCCGCCGATGCCCAGTTGCTGACCGTGACGCCGTTTGATCCCAGCATCATTGGCGAAATTGATAAGGCCATCCGCTCGGCGGGGCTGGGACTGAATCCACAAAATGACGGAAAAATCATCCGCATCCCTGTTCCTCCGCTCACCGAGGACCGTCGCCGGGAAATGGTCAAACATTTGCATAAAATTTTGGAAGATCATCGCACAGCGATTCGAAATGTGCGTCGCGACGGTAATGACGCAATCAAGAGAGCAATGAAGGACAAGAAGATTTCTGAGGACGATGAAAAAAAGGCGCTTGATGAAGTCCAAAAGTTGACTGACGCCGAGATCAAAAAAATGGAAGAAATGTCGCAGGCGAAAGAGAAAGAATTGATGACAGTGTGATTGAAGATCGGGTGATCCGGTGATCGGGACCCCAAAGATCCCCGATGATCGGATGGCCCGATGACCTGATGGTCCGATGACCCGAATGTCTGATCCAGCTGTCACCCCGCACCCTGAGAGTCTGCCTTCCGCTACAGCGACGTCCGTCCACTCGACTCCCCCACGGCCACCCGAAGAGCATTATTGGCGGCGCAGTTTCTGGGCGCTGATCGTCACCCAGTTCCAGGGCGCGTTCAGCCTCAACGTGCTGCGCTACCTGCTTACCTTCATGGTGATTGGGGCTGCGCTCGGGGGCGCCCGCACCGACGCGCTGGTTTCATTGATCTCGCTGCTGTTCTTTGTTCCGTTGGTTTTGTTCAGCATGGCCGGAGGCTATCTCGCCGACCGTTTCAGCAAACGCCAGGTCACGGCCGCCACCAAGATCATTGAAATCGCGGCTATGGCAGTCGCGATTTTTGCTCTTTCCGCGGCCCAGCAGCAGCGCCTGGGCCAAATCCTGGATGTCTGGCGCGAACCCCGGTTGCTGCTTACGCATTTCCCGCTGCCGCTGATCGTGTTGTTTGTGGTGGCTATGCAAGCCGCGTTGTTTGGACCTTCCAAGTACGGACTGTTGCCGGAGTTGTTGCCGGAGAAATTCCTTTCCTGGGGAAACGGCGTCCTCGAGTTGGGAACGTTCCTGGCCATCATCACCGGCGCGATGGCAGCAGGCTGGTTTGCCCAGCAATATAAAGGACGCGAGTGGGTAGTCGGGGTCATACTCCTGGGCTTGTCTGTGCTCGGACTGGTGAGCAGTCTGGCCATCGTCAAAGTCCCTGCGGCCGCGCCCCACAAGAAGTTCCACGCAAACTTTGCCGCTGAACTTCGGCGGCAAATCCAGCTGATACGTCCCGACCGCGCGCTGTGGTTGTCAGTGATCGGCAACACCTACTTCTGGTTTCTTGGGACTCTGTTTTTGACCACGGTGCTGCGCTATGGCGATCAGGTATTGCACCTGGAGCCGGCGCAGAACGCGCTGCTTGACGCCGCGTTGGCGCTGGGCATTGGCGTGGGCAGTTTGCTGGCCGGTTATCTTTCCGGCAACAAGATCGAGTACGGGCTCATGCCATTGGGCGCATTCGGCATGACGGTGATGGCTGCATTGGTGGGGGCGCTGCCGCACTCCTTTACGTCGGCAATGGTGATGCTCGGGGGGCTGGGGATTTTCGGCGGCTTCTTTGCCGTGCCGGTCAACGCCATCATCCAGCACCGCCCGGCTGCGGACAAGAAAGGCGGCGTGATTGCCGCCGCCAATTTGCTTTCATTCATCGCGGGTGCGGCGGCCTCGGGAATGTACTTTCTGCTCACCGACCTCGGCCACCTCAATCCGCGTGGCGTTTTCCTCGCAGGTGCGGCGTTCACCCTGGCCGGGACCATCTATGTCCTCTACCTGCTGCCCGACTGGTTCCTGCGACTGCTGCTGTTTTTCCTCACGCACACGCTATATCGCATCAAGGTCATCGGGCGGGACAATGTGCCGGAAAAAGGAGGCGCCCTGTTCGTCTCCAATCACATGTCGTTCGTGGATGTGCTGCTGCTGATGGCTTCCACCGACCGGCCTATCCGCTTCCTGATGTACCAGGGCATCTACGATATGCCCATCATCAAACCGTTTGCGCGGATGATGCGGGCCATTCCCATTTCGTCCGAACTGCGCCCGCGCGACATGATCCGCTCTCTGCGCACCGCCAGCGACGCCATCCGCGACGGAGAAATCGTCTGCATCTTCGCCGAAGGCCAGATCACTCGCACCGGACAGATGCTTCCCTTCCGTCGCGGCATGGAGCGCATCATCAAGGGAGTGGAAGCCCCTATCGTCCCGGTGAATCTCTACGGCGTCTGGGGCAGCATCTTCAGCTTTGAGCGCAACCGTTTTCTGTGGAAGTTTCCCCGCCGCATTCCTTATCCGGTAACCGTGAGTTTCGGCTCATGGCTGTCCGCGACGGCGGAAGTCTCCGACGTCCGGCGCGCGGTACAGGCATTGGAGTCTGCAGCCTGGACCGCCGACCACGATCCCCGGCGCACGCTCGACCGCGCTTTGGTGCGCAGCGCGCGGCGCTACCCCTGGCGCTTTGCCGCCGCCGATGGACGCGTGCCCAAGATGCGTTTTACGAGCTTGCTGACCAAAACCATCTTTGTGGCTCGGCGCCTGCGGACTGTCTGGAAAGACCAGGAAATGGTCGGCATTTTGCTGCCGCCCTCGGTCGGCGGGGCGCTTGTAAACTACGCCGCTGCGCTGCTGGGCCGCGTACCCGTCAACCTGAACTACACCGCAAACAATGAGGTGATTGCGTCTTGCGCACGACAGTGCAACTTGCAAACTGTCATCACCTCCAAGGCGTTTCTGGAACGCTTTCCTAAAATAGAAATTCCCGGTCGTACCATTTTGCTGGAAGATGTTCTCGACAAACCGCGCATCTTGGAAAAACTGACGGCCTGGTTCTTCGAGAGAATGTTGCCTTACGTATTCCTCAAAGCCGCGCTCGGCGCCAAGCGGCAAACCACCGACGATCTGGCTACAGTAATCTTTTCCAGCGGTAGCACCGGCGATCCCAAAGGCGTGATGCTCACTCATCACAACATCTCCGCCAACATCCGCCAGATCACACAAGTCTTCATGCTGAGCGGCGGAGACAAGCTGCTGGGCATTCTGCCCTTCTTTCACTCTTTTGGCTTCACTGCCGGGCTGTGGCTGCCGACCGTGCATGGCATCGGCGTGGTATTTCATCCCAACCCGCTCGACGCCACCTCCATCAGCGAGCTGGTCGGCAAATACCGCGTCACGTTTCTCATCGCCACGCCCACTTTCCTGCAAGCCTATATGCGCCGATGTCTGCCGGAGCACTTCGGCAGCCTGCAATATGTCCTGGTCGGCGCGGAAAAACTTCCTGAGCGCGTGGCCCTGGCATTCGAGGACGTCTTCGGACTGCGGCCCCTCGAAGGCTACGGCTGCACTGAATGCGCACCCGTGGTTGCGGTGAACGGCCGCGACTTCCGCGCGCCCGGCTTCCGGCAGGTGGGTGCACGCCGCGGCACCATCGGCCAGCCGTTGCCCGGTGTGACCGTGCGGATTGTCGATCCGGAAACGCTTGAGCCGGTGCCCACCAGGCAGACCGGGATGCTGCTGGTGAAAGGCCCCAACGTGATGAAGGGTTACCTCGGCCGTCCGGAGAAGACCGCCGAAGTCCTGCGCGATGGCTGGTACACAACCGGAGATATCGCCAGCATGGAGGAAGATGGCTTCCTCACGATCACCGATCGTCTCAGCCGCTTTAGCAAGATCGGCGGCGAAATGGTGCCCCACATCAAAGTCGAAGAAAAGTTGCACGAGCTGGCCGGGATCGCCGACCAGGTGTTTACCGTTACCGCCCTACCGGACGAGAAAAAGGGCGAGCGCCTGGTGGTCCTGCACACTCTTCCGGAAGATAAACTGGCGCCCGTGATGGAAAAACTTGCTGAGTCCGACCTGCCCGCGTTGTGGAAGCCCCGCAAAGACCAGTTCTTTCACGTGGACGCGCTGCCCTACCTCGGTTCCGGCAAACTCGATTTGCGGGCGTTAAAAAATCAGGCCGCTGAACTTTCGAAGACCGACGCGGGGTGAAAAAAAAGCTTACCGCAGATTAACGCGGATGAGCGCTGATCAACTTGCCCAACTGCCTACAGCTTCAATCGTCCCAACACGATCTGGGACAGCGCGATGAGCTGCTGCCGCGCGTTCGGGCCTGTAGGAATGTTGATATCGAAGACCGCACTGCCTTTGCGCACCACGATGCTCGCTGACTTGCCTGCATCCACCGCGATATGCGCCGCACCGGCGCCAGGCAGCGGTACTGGCTGAGAAGGCACGCCAATTTCCGCCAGCACGGTCTTCTCCGTGGCGGCGACCTCCGCGGGATTCGCGCCGGCCGGGAAGAAGATGTCGAACTCCACGCTCCCGGCCTTGCTGTCGTAAACGCAATAAGCTCCGTTCATGCCGTCAACGTTGGCTTGGCGAAGCGCGGAAACCTGGACTCCGGCTTTAGTAAAGTCCGCCGGTGTGAGCGCCGAACACAGCGCTTTACCGGACGAAGGAGCTATCTTCTCGACGGTTTGTCCATCCGCGAGCACGCATGCCATCAGGGCAATGGCGCAAACGGCGATCCAGGAAGCGATGGGATGTTTTATAGGCAAGGAGTCCCTCCAACCCGAAGTTTGTTGTTGCGTAAGCGGTGTCCGTCACCAGCATAGCAAAACCTTCATCGCGCCCGGACATTCGCGCAGTGGCATAATGTGTCTATGAAAAAGGTCGTCCATGCCGCCTGCCCGCATGATTGTCCGGATGCCTGCGGAGTGCTGATCACGGTAGAGGACGGCCGAGCCACGCGCATTCAGGGCGACCCGGCGCATCCCGTCACGCGCGGATTCCTGTGCGCCAAAGTGGCGAAGTATCTGGACCGGGTATACTCGCCCGACCGCGTGCTGTATCCCATGCATCGTGTCGCGCCCAAAGGCCAGGGCGAGGGCGACGCCTCGGATTTCACTCGCATCTCCTGGGACGAGGCCCTGAACGAAATCACCACTCGCTTCCGGAAGATCTCTGAGGAGTTCGGCCCCGAAGCCATTCTTCCTTACTCTTACGGCGGCACCTTAGGCCACCTGAACAACGCCGGCATGGCGCATCGCTTCTTCTACCGCTTGGGCGCTTCGCAGTTGAACCGCACTATCTGCGCCACCGCCGGCGGCGACGCCATGGTCACAGTGATCGGGCGCAAGCTGGGAACAGAACCGGAGCAGTTCCGCGAATCGAAATACATCATCGCCTGGGGCGGGAACATCCACGGGACCAACATTCACCTCTGGCCGTTCATTGAGGAAGCGCGGCGCAAAGGCGCCAAGCTGGTGGTGATCGATCCCTACAAAACGCGCACCGCTGCCTGCGCTGACTGGTACCTGCCGATCAACCCGGGCACTGACGTTGCCCTGGCCCTGGGCATGATGCACGTCATCATCAACCAGAAGCTTTACGACGCAGATTACGTCGCCAAGTACACGCTGGGATTCGAGCAACTCCGGGATCGCGTCGCGCAGTATCCGCCGGAGCGCGTGGCGCAATGGACCGGGATCTCCGCCGGCGACATCCGCAAGCTGGCGTGCGAGTACGCCACCACGCAGCCGGCGGCCATCCGCGTGAACTACGGTGTGCAGCGCACGCCAAATGGCGGCATGGCGGTGCGCGCCATTACCATGCTGCCCTGCATCACGGGTTCGTGGAAGCAGGCCGGCGGCGGCATCCAGCTCTCTACCAGCGGTGGGTTCTGGCTTGACGACGAAGCCAACGAGCGACCTGACCTGATGCTCAGCAGCCCTCTCGGCCGGACCGCGCGCGTGGTCAACATGTCAGAGCTGGGCAAAGTCCTGAACCATCTCGGCAATCCGCCGGTCAAAGCGATCTTTGTTTACAACTCCAACCCTGCCGCGATCGCTCCCAATCACAACGACGTAGTGCGCGGGTTCCTGCGACCTGATCTTTTCACCGTTGTACACGAGCAGTTCTTCACCGACACCACCGCCTATGCCGATCTGGTTCTACCGGCCACCACGTTCTTCGAGCACAAAGAACTGCAGAAGTCGTATGGCCACTATTACCTGCAGATTTCGAACCAGGCGATCGCGCCTTTGGGCGAAGCGAAGTCCAACACCGACTTGTTTCGCGAGCTGGCGCTGCGCATGGGCTTCCCGGAAGACTGCTTCCGCCAAACGGTGGATGAGATGATTGACGAGGCGCTGGCCAAGCCGCATCCGCGCTGCTGGCGAACAGGGATCACGCGCGAGCGGCTGGAGAAAGAGGGCCACATTCGTCTAAGCGTAGGCGAAGGCGCGTTTCTTCCCTTCGCCGAAGGCAACTTCTTCACACCCAGCGGCAAGGCTGAATTTTACAGCGCCGCGCTGGCTGCCGCCCGGCTCGATCCCGTGGCTACGTTTGAGCCTCCAGCCGAATCGCGGCACGCGGAGAAATCCCGTAAGTTCCCGCTGGAATTGCTTTCCCGCAAGGCTGACAACTTCTTGAACAGCTCGTTCTGCAACATCAAGTCCATGCAGGCGCTGGAACAGCCGGATCTGCTCGAGATCCACACGGTTGACGCCCAACGCCGCGGCATTCATAACGGCGATTGGGTCCGCGTGTTCAACGATCGCGGTGAGGTGCGATTGCGCGCCCGCGTCAACGGCGCGGTGCAGCCGGGAGTGGTGGCCGCGCGCCTGAACTGGGCAAAGCTCTCACCCGACGGCAAAAGCATCAACGCACTGACCTCCGAGTCGCTCACCGACATCGGGGCCGGAGCTACGTTCTATGCGTGTTTGGTCGAGGTTGAGCTGCTCTCCCGATCCAACCTGTCACCGTAGAGACGTGGCATCGCCACGTCTCGCTCGCGGTCGCGAGGTTTTCATGGTGCAAAGTTAAGACCCGGCAGTGCCGCGTCTCTACGGCAGACTCCGTCTTATCGTCTCTACGGCAAACAGCACGGATCAAGGAAACACAGCCAAAAACTCCGCAAGTTTGAGCACTGGCCGCGTTCTTCCACACGGAGCAGTGTAGGTTCTCGAGGTGCCGACGGGGTTTTTGACCTTACTTTGCGGGTGAAACGAACCTGAGGGAACACGGCCGGGAAGCGGCTTCCCAAGTAGCGCTTCCAGAGTAACTCCCGTATAATCTGGCTTTTCCCAATACGGTTCTGAGGGTGCTCAAATTTTGTTGTCCTTTACGGAAACCAGTCGGAAGTGCGCCTTGCGCATGGTGTCGCTGGCGCTCGGCGTCTTCTTCGGCTTCTTGCTGCCGGGTACGGCGTTGAGCTCGCGGGCCACTGCCCAAACCGCGCAAACCATTGAAGATATTCGGATTGAGGGAAACCGCCGTATTCCCAAAGACACTATTCTCTCCCGCGTTTACACCCGAGCGGGCGATATCTATGACGAAGCGGCCTTGCAGCGCGACCTGCGTTCGGTTTGGAACACTGGCTATTTTGACGACGTTCGCATCGAACGCGAACAGAGCACAAAAGGCTGGATTGTTACCATCTTTGTCCGCGAAAAGCCCACGATCCGGACCATCGAGTACAAGGGCCTGAACTCGGTTTCGCAGAGCGACGTACTCGAGCGCTATAAGAAAACGAAAGTCGGACTGACGGTGGATTCTCCCTACGACGCTACCAAAGTGATCAAGGCGAAGGTGGTGCTGCAACAACTGCTCGCCGAGCACGGACGTCAGTTCGCTACGGTAAACGTCCAGGTGCAGCAGATTCCGCCGGCTTCCGTGGGCGTAACTTTTCTGATCAAGGAAGGTCCCAAAATCAAGGTGGGTAAGATCACTTTCCAGGGCAACAAGCACGTCTCGACCCGGGCGCTGCGGGAAGCGATGAAGAACTTGCATCCCATCGGCATTCCTAAGTCGATTTTCCTGGAAGGACTTTTCTCCAAGACGTTTGACGGTTCCAAACTCGAAGAAGACGCCGAGCGCGTGCGCGACGCCTTGCAGCACTACGGTTACTTCAAGGCGATTGTGGACGATCCCAAGACCCAGTTGCGTACCATCGAAGGCGGTTTCCATTTTCCTTTGATCCAGAAGCGTCCGGCCAAGGTCATGGACATCACGATCCCCTTGACCGAGGGCGACAAGTACAAACTCAAATCCATTCTGTTTAAGAACAACAAAGCGATCACCAACACGGCAAAGCTGCGCTCGGTGTTTCCCATCAAGGATGGCGACACCTTTGATACCCACCTGGTGCAAAAGGGATTGGAAAACCTGCGCAAGGCCTACGGCTCGTTGGGGTATATCAACTATTCGTCGATTCCCAGCACTGAGATCAATGACGACAAAAAGCAGATCACTCTCACCATTGACGCGGACGAGGGCAAAGCTTTCACCGTCCGGCGCATTGAGTTTCAGGGCAACACCACAACCCGTGACCGCGTGATCCGCCGCGAGTTGCTGGTCCAGGAAGGTCAGACCTTCAACGCCCAGCTTTGGGACCTGAGCATCCTGCGCCTGAACCAGCTCAATTACTTTGAAGCCCTCAAACCGGAAGAGGATACGGAACGCAAAATCGACGATCAGAATGCCTCCGTGGACTTGACGGTAAAAGTGAGAGAAAAGGGCAAAAACAGCATTGGAGTGACCGGCGGCGTCAGCGGCCTGGAAGGATCGTTTATCGGCCTGAACTATCAGACCAACAACTTCCTGGGGCTGGGCGAGACCCTGACGGTTGAAGCCAGTGTAGGCAGCTTGTCACGCGTGCTGCTGTTCGGCTTCACCGAGCCTTACATGTTTGACCGTCCGCTTGCGCTCGGCTTCCAGGTCTACAGCCGCAAATATGATTTCAACCAAGCCAAGCAGGCGGCCATCCGGACCGGCCAGCAGATCAATCTGCCGGTAGCGGTGCAGAACCAGCTCTTGAATTACAACCAGACCAGCACCGGCTTCAGCGCTCAAGCCAGTTATGTCCTAGGCCGCACCTTCAAGCGGGTGGGCATGGCGTACGCGTTCGATCGTACCAGCGTGGCCACTTTCAGCGACGCATCCAAGAACCTGTTCGAGACTCTCCAGTTCCGCAATATTTCCGGGCCCAGCGCACTGGACGGGATTATCACCAGCTCAGTTACGCCGTCGTTCACATTCAATACGGTAGGGCCAAACTCTATTCGTCCCCACTTCGGCCACAGCTTCTACGCTTCCACGGAGGTGGCCGGATTGGGCGGCAACGTGAAGTTCTATCGTCCGCTGATTTCCTTCACCCAATTCATACCGGTGAAAAACAACACCTTTGGCATGCGCTTCCAGGCGGCCTTCATCAGCGGCTTTAGCGGTGTAGGCGCGCCGCCGTATCAGCGTTTCTACATGGGAGGTGAAGGCGATTTGCGCGGCTTCGACGTGCGCACCGTCTCGCCGTATGTTTTCGTTCCCATCGTGCAGCCGTTTCCGCTGCTGAACCCCGATGGCACCACGGTCCCCATTGATCCTTCCAATCCCCGGCGAGGCAACGTGACGGTCCCCATTCCGGTAAACAACATTACGTTGCCAGGCGGCGACACTTCGGCCTTCGCCAACTTTGAGTATCGTATCCACGTCCTGGGCCCGATCACGCTGGCCCCCTTCGCCGATATCGGTATGCCCTTCGTCGCTCTGGATTCGCAGCTCAAGATCGCTCCCAGCTCGCTCACGCAGCTGAACTCGACGCTCTATGGATGTCCCGCCATCGCCAGCTTCCAATGCATCGGCGGCACCACGTTGAACTTCCCCGCAGACCTAAAGCCGGTGCCGGGCACCAACTATGTGCCGCGTATGTCCACCGGCCTGGAACTCCAGGTGCTGCTGCCCATCGTGCAGCAGCCTTTCCGGATTTACTACGCGTATAATCCGCTCACCCTCAACACCACAGTGGCTTCGGCCAGCCCGATCACCCGCAGCATGTTCCCCCCCGGCGGAGCCGGCGATTTCAGCTACCAGGCGGCCATTGCTGCTTTTGGCTCTGACTTCAAACTGCAGGAGCCCAAGAAGACGTTTCGCTTCACCATTAGTACTACGTTCTAAGGAGAACCCCTGGGTTTGACGCTGTCGAAATCACAACTTTATAATCGCTGTATTCGTCCCTTCTGCCGGTTTCACGCATTCATAACGCGCTCAACGGGAAAGTATCGCGACGAAATTCAAGCAAAAGTTAAGGAGCTTACGATCCAAATGTCAGGCAATCGAAAATTCACGGCCCTGGTCCTCAGTTTGGGACTGGGCGTTTCCACCGCTGCTTGGGCCCAGACCGCCACAGCGCCAGCCGGCAGCACGGGCGCCGCACCGACCAAGGTGGCCATCGTTCAGATTCAAGAAGCGATCGCTGCGACCAAGGATGGCCAGAAGGAACTGGGGGCGTTGCAAGCGCGGTTTACGCCCAAACAAAACGAGTTGAAGGCGCTGAATGATGAAGTAGAGAAGCTGAAGAAAGATCTGGAAGCGCAGGGCTCGAAACTCAGTGAGGAGGAGCGCGCTTCCCGGATCAAGACTCTTGAAACCAAGCAGAAAACGCTGCAACGGAATTACGAGGATTATCAGAACGAAGCTCAGCAGGCGCAGCAGGAAATGCTTAACCGCCTGGGCGGCAAGATGATGACCGTGTTGGACACCTACGCCAAGGCGAATGGCTATGCTGTGGTTCTGGACGTCTCGAATCCTCAGACCCCGGTTCTGTATGCCAGCGAGGCCACTAACATCACCAAGCACGTGGTGGACGCGTACAATGCTCAGAGTCCGGCGGCCCCTGCTGCCAAACCGGCCGGCAGCGGCGCAGCAGCCAACAAGCCCGCGGGGACGACAGCACCCCCCAAGCCGTAAGGAATCTGTGGCGGCCACTGGCAGGCCGCCTTTGCAGAAGCACAGCTGCGGGAAAGAAAACTTGTGCGTGAGAATCTGAAGGAGCACGGAAAGCAATGCGTGTTATATCAAAGAACAACATTCTAGCTCTCAGCCTCGGGTTGAGTATGCCCATTTCCTCTCTTGCCCTGGCCCAGGGACCGGCTGCCACGCCAGCTCCGGCCTCAGGCCCGGCGGCGAGCAAGATTGGCATTGTCAATATTCAGGACGCCATCGCTAACACCAACGAGGGCAAGAAAGAATTTGACGCACTGCAGGCACGGTTTACGCCGAAGCAAACGGAATTGAAGGGCTTGAACGACGAACTCGAGGGCTTGAAGAAGAGCTTTGAAGCGCAGCGGGACAAGTTGAGCCCTGAGGCCAGCGCCAGCCAGGCAAAGACCATTGAGAATAAGCAGAAAATCTTGCAGCGCAACTATGAGGATGCCCAGGCGGAATTTCAGCAGGCCGAGCAGGAAGTTGTAAACCGTATCGGTAGCAAGATGCTGAATGTTTTGGAGAAGTATGCCAAAGCCAACGGTTACTCTATGGTTTTGGATGTTTCCAATCCGCAAACTCCGGTTCTGTGGGCCAGCCAGGGAACCATCATCACCAAGGAATTAGTGGAGGCCTACAACGCTGAAAGCGGCGTCGCCGCACCACCGGCGAAGCCAGCGGCAGCTAACCCGCCGCGTCCTGCGCCGCCGCGCCCCGCAGCTACCCCTGCAGCGACACCAAAGAAACCGTAATTGTTCCTCTTTTTTCGCGGCCGTCCTGCGGGACGGTCGTTTTTCTTCTGACCGCAAGCGGAACTTCAGTAGCCGGCCGCGGTGTCCAATTCCCCAACGATGGAGGGAATTATGTTCCGCGAAACTTTACTCGAATCCGCGCCCGCCGCCCGCCGCCGCAGACGTTGGCCGATGGTCCTGGCCGTGGCTCTGGAAGTGACCGTGTGCAGCGTCCTTATCGCGGTGCCACTGTTCTCCCCCGGTGTCATTTCTTCCGTTTCCGCCAACCCACCCGTGATCTTGCCTGAGCTCGATCACGTACGGATAGCTCACCAGCCTTCGAACAGCTCTTCGGCGACTACGGGACATGCACTCCCCATGCCCAGCACGCCAGCGGTGGTCACGTTTGGTGACTCACGTCCTGTGATAGACACCAGCCCCTCTGATCGGGAGTTCGACGAGACTTCGCCGCCAGACCCAGGGGCGGTGGGCCGAGGTTCGCCATTTCCAGAGTGCACGGTCTGCATTTCCACGCCCAGGACACCTGGTCCGCGGCACGCCGGCCCCTTCAAGGTCTCCGACCTTTCTGAGGGATACCTGCTTCGCCGCGTCGAGCCCGTTTACCCAAGGCCCGCCATACTTGCCGGAATCCGAGGTGAAGTCCGGTTGCACGCGATCATCGGTAAAGACGGGATGGTCCAGCGCCTCACCGTGGTCAGCGGCCATCCCCTGCTGGCTCGTGCGGCCATGGATGCGGTCGAGCAGTGGCGGTATCGCCCCTATCTGCTCAACCACGAGCCGGTGGAAGTGGAGACATTCATCACTGTGAATTTCAGCGGTATGCGCTGAGGGGGAAGCCGTTAGCTAAAGAGGCAGCCTGTGGAAAAGTCTGTGCATTTCCTCATGAACCTGTTTTTAACATCAATGACTTACGACTCCCGAGAGCTTCGCGCATGAATTCGGGATCCGCTTCTAGGCCATTGATAATAAGCTATTTACCACAACTCCAGGACATTTGCCCAAATATCGCGGCAAAACCGGAGTTGTCCTGCTGCAAAAAAGGGGATTTGCACATTTGCTAATAGCAACTTGCTACATTTTTGCGGAAGTGGGGCAGCGGAGCTGCTCATTTCCGTGTATCAGCGTCTAGGGATCGCGCGAAATCCCGTGCCTTTAGGCAGACGAGCCGTAGTTTTCAAGCCCCTACCACCGCATTCTACGGACACCCGCCCTCAGGCACTTTCGCCGACTTTGAGCACGGCCAAAAACGCCTCCTGGGGGATGTCCACTTTGCCGATGCGCTTCATGCGTTTTTTGCCTTCCTTCTGTTTCTCCAAGAGCTTTCGTTTGCGCGTGATGTCGCCGCCGTAGCACTTGGCCAGAACGTTCTTGCGGATGGCCGCCACCGTCTCCCTGGCAATGATCTTGGCTCCGATTGACGCCTGGATGGCAACTTCAAACATCTGCCGGGGGATCAGTTCCCGCATTTTGGAGACCAGAGCCCGCCCGCGTTCGTAAGCGAAGTCGCGGTGCACGATGATGGAGAGCGCGTCCACCGGATCGCCCGCCACCAGGATGTCCAGCTTCACCATGGGCGATTCCCACCGGCCTGACCAATGGTAGTCGAGCGAAGCATACCCGCGTGACACCGTCTTCAGCTTGTCGTAGAAATCGAGAACGATCTCGTTGAGTGGCAGCTCGTAGGTCAGCATCACCCGCGATGCGCTGACGTACTCGAAACCCTTCTGTTTCCCGCGCTTCTCTTCCACCAGCTTGAGGATCCCGCCGACATATTCTTCGTTGGTGAGAATCGTCGCGGTGATCACTGGCTCTTCCACCTTGGCGATCTCGCTGGTTGAAGGCCAACGCGACGGATTGTCTACGTCCACCACCTCGCCGTCGGTCTTGGTCACGTGGTACTGCACGCCGGGCGCGGTGGTGATCAGT
>DATFXI010000212.1:0-9845 GCA_035316085.1 Candidatus Angelobacter sp. | reverse complement strand
AGCGTAGAGAATTGCGGAGCAACGCGAGCTTCAATGCCTTGTTGATCGCCGCCAAAACCGTGCGTCCAGTACACGGTGGGATACCGAACTCGAGTTTTTGCGTAATCAGGCGGCAACACCACCACGCCGCGCATATGGACCGGCCGACCCCAAAAAGCGGAGAGTGCTGGACTGACGAAGTCGAGCCGCTCAGCATTTGGCGGAAGACTGACAGGTGGCGGTGGAGCGACGCGGTCAGTGAGGGTAAGCTCCAGCACCGGTTTGTTTGCCGGATCGAACCCTTTGATGGGCACAACTTTTGAGTAAACGTCTCCTGGCGATGTGAAGTGATACGCAGCGTTGTGGTCCGCGTCGAGTAGCGCCATCGCGTAGTAATCGCCGGGGGGAGCGGTGGAGAGCGGCGCGGGAAACGCCAGCCTATCGCCGTTAACCTCTACAGTGCTGCCCGGTTCCAGATGCCGCACCTCTTGTGCCGCAAGCCAGATGAACGCTCCTTCCTCACCAGTCGGATCAAAGACAGCGCCGCGAGGCGGTTTGGAGCTGAGCAGCACGATCATACGGCCCGAGATGCTGTGATCGGCGGCTTCGCGCGCGAGGGTGATGCGGATCGTCAGCGGATGATGGGCGGGAGGGTCTTGCGCGCCGAGAACGGCGAGCAAGAGTGATACCAGAGCGATACGCCAGAGGTTTTGCCTGAGCATGGTGTCCATTCTACGAAAAATGTGCAGGGCGGACTCGAAAACAAACTGGAAAAGAGAATGGTCGGGACGGGCAGATTTGAACTGCGCGCGAGCGTGGCTCGCGGCCGCCCCTCGCAAGGCTTCTATTCGGCGCGTCTCCGCTTCGCTGCGCCGCTTACCCTTTGGGGTGCTTCGTGGGTCGGCAGGCGAGGCTCTGGCTCAAGAATTGCTTTTTCGTCGAGAGAAAGAGAATGGTCGGGACGGGCAGATTTGAACTGCCGACCCCTCGCACCCCAAGCGAGTGCTCTACCAGGCTGAGCCACGTCCCGACAAAAGGGATATCACGCTGCGTCACAAACTGGGGTTCACAGCGGAAGACCCTCTGATTATAACACCGGGGTGTTTCGCCGCTAAGAGGCTCAAAATCAGCGCGGGCTGGTCCTACAACCTGAAAATGCAACTTCTACCTGGAAGGATGTTCCGCCATAGGAACCGGCCAGGTTCAGTTTCTGCGGCAACTGGAATCCGTTCACTGTCTGGTACGAGATACCGACCTGCAAATGGGTGGTCTCGCTGGGCGACTGCCCGAAATAATCAGCGTCATAGCCGGCGAGCAAGAGACCCTGAGAATTGGATTTGAATTGGGGACGAATAGAACTTGTAAACTGCGGCGAGTTCACTTTTGTCTCGCGGATTACAAGGTTCTTGGTCATGGTGGTGAGAACCCGTGCGGTGCCATCTTGGTAGGACAAGTTCCACACACCGCCCTGATCGGTCAACTCGTAATCACCTTCAGCCGCGGGGAACGGTGAAGCGATCATGAATGGAGACCAGGTGTCGAAGAAGCCGGTGGTCATCTGCTCCATGCCGCTATAGATCTGCTTCAGGCCTGCCGCCATCTGGTCGTTGCCGGCAGCAACAGTGTTGTGCGTGACTTTTGCCGAGCCTGTGCTTCCCACCGACACGGTGAACTGCACTTGCCGCAGCATGCTGATCGCCTCTTCCGCGGCCTTGGGATTTTCCTTCTTGGCGTCCGCGAGCAAGGCATCCCAGTTCGGCGTCATGTCGCATTGGAACTCAGACAGACCTTGGGCCCGCAAACTGTAATAGGCGTTACGCGCCTGGTTGATCACGTCCTTCTTGTCGGCTGCAGCCGCGTTGACCCCAGCCAGGAAAAGTAAGCACAACGATGTTGTCCAAACGCTCAGTGCGCGGAGCATGAAACGCTTCATTCTTCGCCTCCTTGCGGCGAGCTATCTTCCTAGATGTTGATTATCCTTCGGTTTAAGGGTGACGGGAATGGCACTTTGGTCACTGACGAGATCCGGCTGGCAAACGACTGAACTGCCTATGGTTTCGGCGGTACGTACTCCTTCGGGAGCGACGAGCCTGGTCCGAAAAAGTAGGCTTCCATTTGCTCGACCAGAAACTGCTGGGCCTCCGGCTTCCAGGGCTGGAGCCGGTATTCGTTCAGCAACATCTTGGAGTGCTCGCCCCACATCCGCCAGGCCTCGGCGCTCACGTTTTCGTAAATGCGCTGGCCTAGGGGAGTGTCAAAAGGGGGCTCATCCAGGCCGGGCAGTTCGCGGCCGAGCTTTACGCACTTCACCATCCGGGCCATAAGAAGCCTGCTCTCCTGAGTTTCATTTTACCCAACAACGTCAAAAAACAGCGATAAGGACGCCTCATCATACTCTCGAGGAGCATCAGTACAGCTGTCGGATGGCCGCGAAAGAATTTCTCCGCTCGAGGAACTCGTGGGCAACGACGGCCGCGTCTTTCTTTTCGCCGTCGACGGCGTAGTTCATGCGCCGCATGTCTTCGGCGCTGATGTGTCCGCTCAGACGGCTGAGCGCGGCGGCGATCGAGGGCGAACTTTGCAAGACTTCGCGCCGCGCGATTACCACGGCATCATACGGAGGAAAGTAGTGAGCGTCATCTTCCAGCACTACCAAGTCACGGGCGGCGATGAGTCCGTCAGTATTCGCCGCAGCAATCAGGTCCACTTGCTTGGACTCGAGGGCGCGATACATCAGACCCAGGTCCATTACGCGGGGAGCTTCGGCGAAATTCAGTCCGTATTTCCCCACCAGGCCGGCGTAGCCGTCGGGCCGTTCTAGAAACTCGTAGCCGACACCCATGCGCAGGCTTGGGGAGACCGGCGCCAGTTGGGAAAGGCGTTGTACGGCAAGGCGCCGCGCGTCGGGGCCGCGCATCACAATGGCAAAACTGTTGTCGAAACCAAGCGGTGGCAAGACTTCCAGCCCGAACCTTCGGGCATATTGCTCCTTCACAAACTCAAACACTTCTTCATGGCCGGAAAGAACTTTTTTCTCCTTCAAAATGGCGGCGAGCGCGGTGCCGGTATATTCCACGTACATGTCGATGCGGCCCGCGAGCAGCGCCTGATGGCAGATGTAAGTCCCTGCCAGATAAAACCGCCGGCTGATACCGCGCGGCGAAAACGGCTGCAGGTACTGCGCCAGAAGTTCGCCGAGTATCAGCTGCTCAGTGAAATTTTTAGACCCCACTGTGGTCCCTGCGGAGCGGGGGCGGCATCCGGCCAGCGCCAGCGCTGCCGCGGCGAGAAAGCTCCTACGGCTTAGATAGATCATCCGTGATGCCTGCGCACCAGCATGCGCTGGACAAGGCCAAGCACGAGGTAAGCGGTCAACGCCATGGCCGCAGCGGGAATTGCGCCGGCGAGAATCACGCGATTATCCACCATGGCCAGGCCGCGAAAGATGAACTCGCCCAGCCCTCCCGCCCCGATGGCGGCGGCGATAGTGGCCAGGCCAACCGTGGCCACCGTGGCCACGCGGATGCCGGCAACAATCACGTCCGAGGCCAGCGGCAGCTCCACTTGCCAGAGCAACTGGCGGCGCGTCAGTCCCATGGCTGTCGCCGCTTCGCGCACTGGGGCATCCACCCCCGTGATTCCCACGTAAGTGTTTTGGATGACGGGCAGCAACGCGTAGAGCGTGAGCGCGAAAACCGCTAGCCGATCGGCACGCGCGCCCAGCCAGGGCAGCGGCAACAGCAATCCAAACAGCGCCAGGCTGGGGACGGTCTGGATCACGCTGTTGGTCCCCAGCACCAGGGTCTTCCACGCCGGCCGGCGGGTGAGAAAAATTCCCAGGGGAACGCCGACGGCGATGGCCAGCAACATCGAGGTGCCCACCAGCCACAGATGCTCCGCGGCCGACAGAAGGACTTCATGCTTGTGACGGATCAAGAACTCAAACATAAACCGGCCTTTCTTTCTTCGAGGGCTCCGCAGCGCTTCGCGACCCCGCCCTCGCGCTCCGTTCGCGCGATCCAGCGCCCACTGCGCGCTCACCGGTCAACTTGCCGATCGGACTCAAAGTTGAAGGACCTGCTGCATGGCGCGGAATGCTTCCGCATAAAGCTTGACGGACGGATCGCTGGCCGCCAGGAACTCGCGCGGCGCATACACGCCGCGCAGCGTGCCTGCTTCCATAAAAGCGATGCGGTCTCCCAGCAGCAGGGCCTCGCTCACGTCGTGGGTGACGAAGACTACAGTTTTTTTCAGCCGCTGCTGGAGCTGCTTGAATTCCTTTTGGAGTTCCGAGCGTGTGATCGGATCCAGCGCGCCGAAGGGTTCATCCATCAAGAGGATCGGCGGATCGGCGGCCAGGGCGCGCGCCAGGCCGACGCGTTGCCGCTGGCCGCCAGAAAGTTGGTCAGGATAGCGGCGTCCGAACTCCTCGGGCGGCAGGCCGACCATGGTCAACACTTCCTGCACACGAGTCTTGGTCTTCGCCGGCGTCCAGTGCTCGAGCTTGGGGACCAGGGCCACGTTGTCCCATACGGCGTAATGCGGAAACAAGCCGACTTCTTGAATGGCGTAGCCGATACGGCGGCGCAACTGGATCAGGTTCCAATCGCCCACAGGACGGCCGTCAACAGAAACGCGGCCTTCGCTTGCCGTGAGCAGACAGTTGATGAGCTTGAGAGAAGTCGTTTTACCGGAGCCGCTGGGGCCCAGCAGCATGAGAATCTCTCCGCCGCGAACGCTGAGGTCGAGATCGGAAAGCAGGACGCGGTTCTCGGCCGTTCGGTAGGAGACGTGGACGAATTCGATCGCTGGTGAGTCGCTCATCGCCGGCGCGAACGCTATCAGCCTATGGTGTTCGGGCCTATTCCAGGTTCAGCCTAGCAGACAATCAGGCAGTTGGCGACTGGCCATCGGCGCAGGCAGGCGCTGTCGCGGCCCGCTGTTGCGGCGCGCGCCAGGTCTTAAGGTTGTAGGCGTAGATGGCAAGACAGAAAAGATTGGCGGGTACAAAGCCCCACTGGCCGGTCTGCCAGCCAATAGCCCCTATGATCACGCTGTTCACGCCGGCTACCACCCAGCCTTGCCACAGACGGCGGCCTACCAGCACTGTGGAGACGATGGTCAGCAGGCAAGAAAGATAAGAGAGGGCGGGCATCCTGGATACATCCATTAATAGCCTAAAAAACCGCGGAAAAGAATCCGATGAAGACTCTAATTTCGTGCTAGGTCGACCGCCTCAGAGAACCATGACATCCGGCTCATGATGCCATTCGCGGACTCGCGACGCCGTTCCGGCCTCCATGGCTTTGACGGAGTTGACAAACGCCTTTTCCAAAGCGCCCTTGCCGACAGTCCCGAGCACGAAGCCTAGCAATCGTCCCTTTAAGATTCTTTCCGTCGCGTACGACGATCACGTCAATGTCGGTCGTGCCGTTGGGCCGACGCGTGAAGTTGTAGGTGTGGCCTGACGCGCCTCCCCACGTGTTGGAGTCGGTGGTCGTGAGAAGGACGTGCTTGGGATCGGACCAGTCGTAGTGCAGGCGTTCCCAGATGCCGCGCGAGCCTGCCGTGACATCGGCCTGCGAGGGGCCCCGGTCATGCCTATCCAGCTGGGGGCATAAGTCCCAGGCTAATAACCAGAGCGAACGACGAGATCATTTTCACTGTGGCTTGTTCACCTCGAAAGTTTGATTGAGGTTCGCAGGAGACTTTCTGGCGGGGGGAGAGTCATTCAAACCCTCAATAGAACTCTTTAGTCAAATAAGCTGCTACTTTGGCCGATGCTTGTCGACACATCGCGATCATCGTCTCACCAGTGTTGTCGATTACTTCCGAGTGCCCGTCACACAGCGACGAACAGGTCTGTCTGATATGTTGATCTTAGGCTTGACCTCTTTGCGGCCCCGGATGAAACAGCTTCAGTTCGGCACGTGCGGTATTTGGTGGCGGTGTTCCAGAGGTACATGACTGCATAAGCGCGCCAAGGCCGCCAAGCCTCAGCGCGTTGTTCAAGCTCACGTGAGCTTTCTAATTTAAGGGCGTGCAGAAGACCGAGGTCACCTCGCGGAAACGCATCGGGCTCCCCGAGGGCACGCATCGCCACGTACTGTGCTGTCCAATTTCCAATGCCAGGAATTTGGCATAGCCGGCTTAAGAAGTTGTCCGAATCCACGATACCGTCAAAGCTAATCTGCCCGCTCGAAACTGCACGAGAAAGAGCCTGAATAGTTTCGGCCCGCGCCCGAGGCAGTCCAATACCAGCCAACCGGGCCTTGGCAAGGATTTCCGGTGTGGGAAACAGATGAGTGAGCCCGCTCGCTCCATGAAAGGGCTGACCAAATGTTCTGGCGATCCGACCGGCCAGAGTCGTCGCGCCTTTGACGCTAATCTGCTGGCCGAGGACGGCTCTCGTCGCCAATTCGAAACCGTTCCAACACCCAGGTACTCGCAAACCCGGATGCGCGTTCAGGCGTTCGACCAACTCTGGATCTGTGCCGAGGCCTTCGACTATAGCCGTCCAATCTGCGTTCAGATCAAACATGGTGCGGATCCGCTCGACGATGAAGAACAGCGAGCGTGGATTGCCAAACTGCACACGTGCAATAAGCGCGTCTCTGCCTTCGTCACGTGAAACCTCAAAATATCCGTGATCCCCATCCAAAGAAATGGAACGTCGATAACATCCAAGTTCCACCGCTTCCACGCCAGGGGTAGCGCGAGGGGCGAGAAATGCCAACATACCTTCCCAGTCGAAAGGAGGACGGAAGCGAAGGCGGAAGAGGTATTGGTTCTCGGCCTCGACAGCCTTCTGCCGCATCAGGCGTCGCAGTTGCGTTGGCGTTCGATGATAGACGCTCCGGATCCCGGCGTTGAATCGTCGCACGCAACCAAAACCCGAAGCGATCGCCACCTGGATCATGGGTAAACTCGTCTCGTCAATAAGCTTCTTCGCAAAATGCAGACGTCGCGTCTGGGCCACAGCACTCGGTGTTGCCCCCAGGTGCCGGAGAAACAGGCGCCGAAGATGCCGCGACCCCACTCCCAGGCGCTCTGCCAAACCTTCCACGCCTTCCTCGTCCAGCCCGCTTTCACTAATCAGCCTCAAAGCTCTCGAAACCGTGTTGGAAGTCCCTGACCACGCCGGAGTTCCGGGCGAGCATTCCGGCCGGCAACGCAGACAGGGGCGGAATCCCGCTTCCGCAGCTGCAGCGGCGGTTGGATAATATCGAACGTTTTTTTCTTTCGCCGTAGGAGCAGGGCATATCGAGCGGCAATAAACCCGGCTCGTGAGCACACCAATAAAGAACTTGCCGTCGAAGCGCGCATCCCGCGACAATCTGGCTCGCGAACAAACCTGCCAATCCAATTCCATAAATGGCAAGTAATCATAGCCGTTCTTGCGAAACAAAGTAGACGTTTTCGGACCGGACTCGCTAAAGCGAGAGCCCCCATCGCTTTATCGGCGTTAGGAGCTGCTCCGACATAAGTTCCGCAGGTCGTTGTGGAGTGCGCCTCGTCACGGCGAGGTCCGCAAATGTCCAGGTTATCCATGAGCCACGTCCGCGAACGTCCAACCTGTGCTGGACCATCGATTTAACTTTTGATGCGAACGCGTGCGCAGGCTAACGAGGTTGTTAGTTCTTTTCCTCTCGCAAATGCCGCAGTGCTCGCGAAACGCAGAGTAAAGACCGGCAGCGTCCCTCACAGGACCGAACGGCCGAAGGAGATGACATGAAATCCAGAATTGTAATATTTGTGACCGCGGTGACCTTACTTCTTGCGCTACCTCAGCCAGTCCGCCTGGCTGCTCAATCCAACTACAGCGTAGTCGAACTCGGCGGATCAGGGGGCACGGCAGGCGCAGCCAACGGCATCAATGATCGTGGGTGGATCACCGGCGCTAACAACCTGCCGGGAGACTTAACGTCTACGGCTGTGCTCTGGGTGAATGGAGCAGCCACGCCTCTTGGCACACTCGGGGGTCCAAACAGCGCAGTGGCATGGCCGGTCAAGAGTAACAATGGCGTAATTGTGGGTATCTCTGAGCTAGCTGAGGCCGATCCCCTCGGCGAAAATTTTTCTTGTTGGCCATTCTTCGCCGCGGGCGTTCCTACGGGGCGCATTTGCAAAGGTTTTCGCTGGCAGAACGGACAAATGACAGCGCTTCCGCCGTTCCCTGGCGGCTTCAGCAGCTACGCCACGGGCGTGAACAACAAGGGTCAAGTGGTCGGCTGGGCGGAAAATGGGGTTCATGATCCGACCTGTAATCCTTCGTTCCAGATCCTGCAGTTCCGCGCAGCCATCTGGCAACCGGACGGCACCATGCAGGAACTCCCACCACTGCCTGGCGACAGCACCAGTGCCGCCACAGCCATCAATGACCGCGGCCAAGTGGTCGGGATTTCTGGCGATTGCGGAGTTGCGGTCGGTAGTGTTAGCGCAAAACACGCCGTGCTTTGGGAAAACGGCATTCCAACCGACCTTGGCAACATTGGCGGAGATGCGTGGAACACGCCCACGGCGATCAACAATCACGGCGTAATTGTCGGTTTTGCCAACACGGCCCCTGGAACCGCAAGAACCTTTGAAGCCTTCATCTGGACCCAGGCCGATGGCATGAAATCCTTGGGTAAGCTCTCCGGCGATCTTCGCAGTGAAGCCTTGGGCATCAACGAAAAAGGCCAGATTGTGGGCTTGTCGAGGGGAGGGCCGTTCGTCTTCCGGGCGTTCCTATGGCAAGACGGCACATTGACCGACATGAACTCCCTGACCGTGCCGGGTTCTCCCTTTCTACTTTTCGCGGGCGACATTGATCAGCAGGGTCATATTGTAGGGGAAGCGCTTGATCTCAATACGGGTGATGCCCCTGGCTTTATCGCGACTCCGGTTCCTCCCGGAGCTGCCGTGTCGTCGGCCATAGAGGGGCCGCAGAATCTGCCCGAGAACGTTCGACGCCAGATTGAGCGGCGCGTGGGCTTAGCTTCAGAATTGATCCCATAATTCGGAGTCAGTACGGCAATTCCGTTCTCTGCCGCGGGATTGCTCTGGATCGAGAATCGCAGGAATGGCCGAAAAAGCGCGTGACAAGTGCACTTCCGGAGAAATAGCAGATTCGCAGCAGACTGTCTGGCGGGGGAGAGTCATTCGAACCCTCAATAGAGGTCTTAAGTCAAGTAGGCTGCTACTTGGACGGACGTCAGTCAAGAATCGTGATCCTCGCCTCGCCGGTTCGCTAGGCCGTTATCCGGAGCCCCGGACGCATTGCTTCACGGTCTAACTGGCTCGATGTTGACGGCGATGTGCCGCCATTTCCCCTGCCGGAAACGCAGTACGCTCAACACTGCGCGGGTGAGATGACCGAGAACGATGGCGAGCCAGATGTCGCCAGGCTGTAGGCCATGCAGCCTCTGGAATACGACGCACAAGCCGACGGGTATGGCGATCTGGGACACGATCGAGATATATAGCGGGCTACGCGTGTCGCCTGTGCCTTGGAGACCACCCGTGTAACTGAGTGCTACTGTGACGAAGAATCCGGACACGGTCAGGTATCCAAGCAATTGCTGCCCTATGTGCGTCACCTGGGGCTCGGTCATGCCGAAGATGCTTAGAAGAAAATGCGGGATGACGAGAAACAAGGTACCGACGATTGCGGCAACCATCAGGCCTATTCTCGAGGCAACAGCGACGCTACGCATCGCCCGCTCAGGATTACCCGCGCCCAAGTTCTGTCCTGCGACGGTGGCGGAGGCACCCATCAGTCCAACGGATGTCCATGTGATGAGCGAAAACAACTCGGTGTAACACACCGCGTACGCCGCCTGGGCAGCTGCGCTGTATTGCAGCGAGCCGATGAACCGCAGGAG
>DATFXI010000211.1:0-6340 GCA_035316085.1 Candidatus Angelobacter sp. | reverse complement strand
CCGCGCATGGCTACGGTCACGATCAAAATGGTGCGCGATGCTTTGAACGCGTTCCTCACCGCCGATGCTGATCTGGCGCAGTCTGTGCTCGAGAGCGATGATCTGGTGGATGACATGAACCGCGAGATCTTCGAAGCCGCGGATTTTGCCATGACCCACGGTGTGGAGACCCATCGGGATGCTCTGGACACGCTCATTGTTGCCCGCAATCTTGAGCGTGTGGCTGACCACGCTACCAACATTGCCGAAGACGTGATCTTTTGGGTCCGCGGCGCAGACGTACGGCATCACGCGCAGGGATAGGCCGCCGGCGCAATGCGCAGCACCGTGCTGCCACTTTGCATCAGAACGATGAGAGGGAGGCCACCTTCACCTCCCGCTCTCCCGAATGGCTTCTCCGACCGCAGACCTGGAAACTCCCCACGACCACACTGCGTGGAACCTCTTTGTCTTTCGCAAGAGCCGCGAGTTGTTGCCAACGCGCCGCCTGCTGGATGAACTGCGCGCGGAAGTTGCGTCAGGCGCCGGCGATTCTCTGATCGATGCTCTGGTCCGCGCCGGCGAAATTGAAACCGGATTGGCCGATGCTGGCTCTCCCGCCGCAGACCGTATGGCTTGCGTTGTGGACCGGCTGGCCGCTTTGGCTTGCGCCGCACCCTCCTTTTCGTTTTCGCATCGGTCCCCTCTGGTTGCCATGCTCAACGATCTGGTGGATTGTCCCTCTCAGATCCGCTGCGCGCATCCGGAGGGCTTTTCTTATTACGGTCTGCATCCTCTGGATTTCGCCGATCTGGTCGCTGGAATTCACTCGCGCCTGAAACGGCGCGTAGCCGTGGTAGGCATCCGGTCGGTGGGTTCCACGCTGGGCGCGGTCGTCGCTGCCGCCCTGCGCGCCAAGGGCGCCACCGTAGAGAGAATCACGGTTCGCCCCGCGGGCGAGCCGTACGAGAGGCGCGCAAGTTTTACTTCCGCACAACTTTGCTGGATCCAACACGAATTGCAGATGCAAGCCGACTTCGCTATTGTGGACGAAGGCCCGGGCTTCAGCGGTTCGACATTTCTTTCCGTCGCACGGGCGTTGCTGGCGGCCGGCGTACCCGAGGCCCGAATCGTTCTGTTGTGCAGCCGTCCTTTTCCTACGCATCTCCGCGGCTCGGATGCGGAGCGTGAGTGGCGCCGCTGCCGGTCCTTCCAGATCGAGTACGGACAACGCGTTCCGCACGCCGCGGGACTGAGTCTTGGTGGCGGCGCCTGGCGCGAACTCCTCTTTGCCGATCGCAGCTACTGGCCTGCCTGCTGGACCGACCAGGAACGCATTAAACACCTTGCAACCGACGGCAAAACGTTCTTCAAGTTTGAAGGCCTTGGGCGCTACGGACATCGCGCTCGACAACAAGCTGCGGCCTTAGCGCAAGCCGGGTTCTCTCCGCGGCCTGACCGCCATGACAACGGCTACACAGGTTACGAGTTTGTCTGCGGGCGTCCGCTTTCTCAGCGTGATCTGAGTACCACGCTGCTCGGGCGCATGGCAGCATACTGCGCCTTTCGCGTGGCGAATTTTCCCGCCAGCCACGCACACTCGCGTCTGCAAACCGAGATGCTGCGCGTGAACCTGGAAGTGGAATTCGGGCTCCGTGATTTCAAGCTCGATATCCCGCTGGAGCGTCCCGTCTATCCCGATTGCCGCATGCTGCCCCACGAGTGGGTACTCGTTGCCGGAGGAGGCGTTTTGAAAACCGATTCCGTCAGCCACGGTGACGGACACCAGCTTCCTGGCCCCACGGACGTCGCTTGGGATTTGGCTGGGACGATTATCGAGTGGCAACTGCCGGCTGCGGCAACTGATTACTTTCTGCGTTCGTATCGCCGGCAAAGCGGCGACGATCCTGCCGGCCGGCTCCCGGCTTACCTGCTTCTCTATTCAGTCTTGCGCGCGGCCCAATGCCGAATGGCTGTAGCAGCTATGGTTGATAATTTTGATGCAGGGTTAACCGGTCACCAATATTCATATTTACGGGCAATCGTGAAAGAATTACTTGAAGGTCACACCCTAGCTTCCCGCTGAGATCACTAGGTACAATAAGATCTTGGCCCATATTTTTTCGGGCGTGCAGCAGCAGATCTTCACAGCTCCAGGATCAGTGCAGCTTTTAATCTTGCTTTCACATTGCCCTGCTAGCATCCGCAGGACGGCACTATGAAGCGTTCGGTTGAACATTCTTCCCTTTACATCAATCGAGAGGCCTCGTGGCTTGCGTTCAACCGCCGCGTGCTGGAAGAGGCCAACGAAGACCACAATCCCTTGCTGGAGCGCGTCAAATTCCTGGCCATTTCCGCCAGCAATCTGGACGAATTTTTTGAGGTCCGGGTAGCCGGGCTGCTGCAGCGCATTGAAGAAGGCTTCGTCGATTCGGGGCCGGACGCGCTCACCGCGCAACAGGAACGTGAACTCATTGCGCTCGAGACCCATGCCTTTGTTGAAGAACAGTATGAGTGCTGGAACAGGAAACTCTTGCCGGCGCTGGCCAGGGAAAACATCCGCGTTCTCGACCTTACCGAACTTGACGCCGAGCAGGAAGCTTTCATCAATTCTTATTGCGAAAAGGAAGTTGACCCGCTGCTGACTCCGGTCACGGTAGACCCCTCACATCCCTTTCCCCGGGTGCTTAACAAAGCGCTGTGCATCGCGCTGTTGTTAAAGCGCAAACGGCGCGCGACCGGAACCTACATGGGAGTAGTTACGGTGCCGCGCGTGCTGCCGCGCCTGGTACGGTTACCGTCGAAATCAGGCATCAGCTACGTCTTCCTGGCCGATCTGCTTACCTATCACGCGGCCCGCATGTATCGCGGATATGACATTCTTTCCGCCGCATCCTTCCGGGTCACTCGCAATAGCAATCTCTATCTGGAAGAAGAAGAGGCCCGCAACCTGCTGGAATCTGTGCGGACCGAACTCCACCGCCGGCGTAAAGGCGATGCCGTGCGCCTGGAGATTGACGCCGGAGTCCACTCGGAAATCGCCCGGCGCTTGCAGCAAACCTTTGAGCTCGAAGACTGGCAGGTCTTCTACACACAGGGCCCGGTCAATCTTTCGCGCTTGTTCAACTTTTACGAGCTCACCGAGCGTCCTGATTTGAAGTACAAGAGCTTTGCAGCGCGAGAGCTGCGCCTTCCGGCAACCAGCAAGAATATTTTTGAGGAGCTGCGCAAGCGCGACATACTGCTTCATCATCCTTACGACTCGTTCGACGCGGTGGTGGACTTCATTGAGAGTGCGGCCAGCGATCCCGATGTGATTTCTGTGAAGCAGACCATCTACCGCACCAGCAAGGAATCGCCCATCATCAACGCGCTGATTTCCGCCGCGGCCGACGAAAAGGAAGTCATCGCTGTTCTGGAGCTCAAGGCGCGCTTTGACGAGGCCTCTAACATCGAATGGGCGCGCACGCTGGAAGATGAAGGCGTGCAGGTGTATCACGGCCTGGTTGGGCTGAAGACCCACTGCAAGTTGTGCCTGCTGGTACGCCACGATCCCGACGGCGTAACGCGGCGTTACGCGCACATCGGGACCGGAAATTACAATCCCACCACGGCGCGCTTTTACACCGATGTAAGCCTCCTGACGGCATCTCCGGAGATCACGATGGCGGTGCATTCGCTCTTCAATTATTTGACCGCGTACTCGGAAGCCACGAGTTACGCGCCGTTGACGATCTCTCCGCTTGAGCTGGCGGCCACTTCCCTGGCGCTGATCCAACGCGAAGCCGAACATGCGCGCGCCGGGCGCCCGGCGCGGATTGTGGCCAAGATGAACGCGCTACTCGACAAGAATGTGATCCAGGCGCTGTATCGCGCGTCGCAGGCAGGCGTGAAGATCGAACTGATTGTCCGCGGAATGTGTTCACTGCGTCCCGGCGTGCCCGGCATCAGCGACAACATCGTGGTGCGCAGCATCGTCGGCCGGTTTTTGGAGCACAGCCGCATCTTCCACTTCGCGAACGGCGGAAGCGAGGAAATCTATATCTCCAGTGCCGATTGGATGCCGCGCAACCTTTACGAGCGGGTGGAGGTCATGGGCCCTCTGCTGGATCGCTCGCTGCAACAACGCGCCAAAGATGAAATCCTGGCTGCCTATCTTGCCGACAACACCAAAGTGCGCTTCCTCGATCGCAACGGGCGGTATTCGCACTTGCCGCGCCGCCGTGCTGAGGAACGTTTCTCGGCGCAGGACTTTTTGATCGCCCTGGCGGAAGGTACGGCGTCAGCTGCCGACATTCCCGCCTCAGTTGCTTCTACTCCGCGCAAGACACCGGTTGGGCGGGCCAAACAGGCGGTCCGCCGATAAGATCCTATGATCATCTACTTCTTGCGACACGCATCCGCAGGCAAGGCAGTGCCGAGTCCCGGCAAAGACGAACGCCGTCCCTTGGATGAAGAAGGCATTCTCCAGGCGCGTTACATGGGGCGCATGTTGGCCGGCCTGGACGTTCAGTTAGAACACATCATCAGCAGCCCGCTGACGCGCGCGTTGCAAACCGCGTCGCTGGTGGCCAACGAGCTCGCGTTTGAGACCGCGGTCCAAAAGGACGAAGCTCTGCGCCCGGATGCCGAACTCGAGCAGTTCCAAGCGCTTCTATCGCGCCTGAGAAAGTACTCCGCGGTCATGCTGGTGGGCCACAATCCCAGCATGACCGAATTTTTGAGCAAGACCATTGCCACAGGTTCCGGACCGGCGCTGGTTGACCTCAAGAAAGGCGCAGTCGCGAAGGTGGAGATGACCGGACGCAGAGGTTCCCTGCACTGGCTGGTCACGCCCAAGATTGCGCGCGAGCTTCAGGCTAGCCGCAAACTGAGTTCCCGGCCGAAGACTTCCCGAAAATAACCGACTTCTTTTTCCGCGGCCCACATTTCCAGGTCCACGCCGAAACGGCTGCGCGTCTTCAGACGCACGATCATCTCGCCGTCGTGGGCCGTGGCCCGAATGGACTCTACGGCCGCGCGGCGCCCTTGATTGAGGGCGCGGGCCACGCGAAGAATCGCCGTGGCCTTGATCACGTCACCGCGCAGCTGCGCGGGTAAAACTTTAATCAAGCGGTCGCGCAGTTGCGGCTTGGACTTTCCTTGAAAGCGGGCGATCGTAGCGATAACCTGCCGTTGCAGCGGCGTAAAGCCAAACAGGTCAGAGTGGGCCACGATGTAGTGCGCGTGGCGGTGACGTCCCACCGGGTTCACGTACATACCAACCTCATACAACATTGCTGCCGCCCCGATCCATTCGCGAAAATCTTTGTCGAGGCGATGCACGGACTTGCTCTGATCGAAGAGCGCCCACGCAAGCTTGCGCACGTGCTGCGAATGATTGAGATCAGCGCCATAGCGACGGCTGGTGTTTCGCAGCATATCCTGGCGATCAGCTTCCAGTTGCTGGTGCGACCGCGTACGCTGGTCGTATTCCGCCGCCATCTGCGCCAGAATTCCGTCGCGCAGACCCAATGGAGAGTAGCGGAAAGCGCCCAGCCCGCAGATATCCATGAGATGCGAGTAGACGGTAGCGCCGGCAATCACGATCTCCGCGCGTTTCGAGTTGATGCCTTTGATCGCGGCGCGCTGCCGGGCGTTCATTTTGGCCAACCGCTTGGCCAGCTTCGCGACCGCCGCTTGCGTGATCCGCCCACGCGCCAGCTTCAGCGACTGCGCTGCTCCGGAGAGGGCCGCCGCGGTCCCGGAAGTCGCGATCACCAGCTTGGCGTTCGACCGCATGAGCTTGCGGGGAAGATGCGCGGTCTCTTCCCCAATGAAGTCGTGCAAGCGCTTCAGATCTTCTTTCGCCGGAGGATCGCGGCGGATGAACTCCTGCGTGAGCCGGACGGCGCCCAGCGGCAGCGTCACAATTTCCTGGATGTGGCCTCTCTCTGACAGTGTCAGCTCGCAGCTTCCGCCGCCAAGGTCCATGAGCAGCAGTTTGGCCGGGCGGCTCCTCAAGCTCGCCAGTACACCGAGATGAATCAAACGGCCTTCTTCCAGACCGGAGATGGTTTCCAGGTTCCAGCCCGTGGCGGATTTGACCCATTCAGTGAAGATGCGGCCATTGGTGGAGTCGCGCAGTGCGCTGGTTGCGACCACGCGAATACGTTCCACGGCGAAGCTTTGCACAGTGCGATGAAACCGCCCTAGTACTTTCAGGCTGCGCGCCATCGCTTGCGGATCGAGGTTTCCGTCTTTGAACGCGCCTTCGCCCAGGCGCGTGACTTCGCGATCCTGATGCAATTGCACCAGGCGCCCGCGGCGCAGTTCAGCAACGCTCAAGCGGACGGAGTTGGATCCGATGTCTACGGCGGCG
>DATFXI010000210.1:0-12320 GCA_035316085.1 Candidatus Angelobacter sp. | reverse complement strand
CCACTCGTCGTCAGCATTCCCAGTCCGGTTCATCCACCGGGTCCGGATGGAACGCCGACCGGCGCAGTCTTCAACGTGGCCGGGCTACAAGCATTCCTGATCACCGGCTTGAACAAGGCCGGCACCCTGACCAGCGCAGCGGCTCTCTTTATGTTTGCTACTGAAGACGGGACGATCGTCGGCTGGAACCCGGGCATCGATCCCACGAGTAAGTTTGACGGTCCCAGCGGCGCTTCCAGACAAGGCGTCATCGCGATTGACAACTCCGGAGACTGCCTTGTGGGAATAAAAGGAGCCGTATACAAAGGGCTGGCCATCGCACAGGACGCCGGCGGCAACACTTTCCTGTATGCCACGAATTTCCGCGCCGGCACTGTCGAGGTGTATGACAAATTCTTTGCGCGCGTCACCAATCTGCCTCCTGACGCGTTCACCGATCCCGATCTGCCGCACGGCTATGCGCCGTTTAATGTCGTGCTCAGCGGCGGCGTGCTGTTCGTGACCTACGCGCGGCAGGACAAGGCCAAGCATGACCCGGTCGCCGGCCATGGCCGGGGCTTCGTGGATACTTTTGATCTCAGCGGTCATTTGCTGGCACGATTCGCTTCGCGCGGGCAGCTCAATGCGCCGTGGGGCCTGGTGCGGGCCCCGGCAAGCTTCGGCCAGTTTGCCGGTGACGTTTTGATCGGCAATTTCGGCAACGGTGAGATCAACGCCTTTGATCCCACAACTGGCACCTTCATTGGCAAGGTGGTCAATTCAAAGGGCGAGACGATCTTGATCGACGGTCTGTGGGCACTGCTGGTCGGCAACGGAAAAGCCGGGGGTGACGCCAACAAGGTCTACTTCACTGCGGGTCCGAACGGTGAGACGGACGGCATCTTGGGGAGCCTCACCCCGGTCGCACTCGGGACTCCGTGTGGAATACCTTGCAGATGACGTGAAAAACCGTTTGGCCGGGAGGAGAGGATTTTTTGCCTCTTTCCCGGCCAGCATTCATGCGTTTGGTTTCAGCGCGTTGAAGTTTGCAGAGTTAGCGCACCGGCAACGGCAGTCCTGGAATCCCCACCGGCTGGTCCATGCATGAGATTTTGCCCAAGACCGTCGTGCCGTTGGCTTCGCCCGCCGCGGCGGGAGAGTTGTCACGACGATCCAGGTCCGATTGCGACGTGCAAAAGACCGTGCCGTTCAAAACCGGGCTCGTAGGAAATTCCAGAATGTGGTTGTTGCCCACGGCCGGATCGGCGGAGTTGCGCAGCCCTGCAGCGTTGACCGGATTGCGGAAGACCTCAAATACTTCGCCGTGTTTGCTGATCAACCCTATGGCATTGCGCTCGTTCGCATCGACCCAGATGTTCTCCTCGCGATCCAGGACTATTCCATCACCGCCCTCGAGAATAGGGTGAGCTACCACGACATTGCTAAGACAAAGCGTATTGGCGGTAAAGGTCGTGTCACAGCCGGCGGGGCTGGTAAGCGTGCCATTGTCGTCAAATTGCGCTTTCCATAGCGCTCCACGCGCGGTATCAATGATGAAAAGATCGCCGCGACGATTGAAAGCCACGCCATTGGCCACCAGGTCCTGCCCACCCGCAGGCGTCACCGGGAAGGTGCCGCTGGTGATGGTCAGCGTTCCCGGCGGGAAGTTCCGGTTTTGCCGGCCTACGCCGTCGCCGGCCACATTGCCTCCAAGGCCCGTGCTGTTGCGCATCGGCTGAATACGAAATACTTCCGTACAATTCACCAGGCTGGCGGGTGCGCAGTTGGCGCCTCCGCCGGTGATCTTCCAGACTCTGCCCAGGCCGGTGGTGCCATCGCCCGTCCAGAGATTGCCGTTGCTGTCGAACGCAATCCCGTTGGTGCCGGGCACGCCGGAAGCAAAGAGAGTGGCATTCGGAGGAGAGCCGGCATCAGGCGCGAAGGTGAAGATTTTGCCCAGCGTCGGGTCGGCCACGAACAGATTGCCCGCGGCGTCGAAGGCGATGCCGCGCAGCGTGCAAACCGTCGCAAGCGTCGCGGGAATGTTGCCAACCACCGTCAGCGACGGGCTATGAAGATTGATCTTCCAGATCGGGCAAGGGGCTGCGCCCGATCCGCCGACAAAGAGGTTGTCACCGTTGTCGCCGGTCAATCCTTCGATCGCACGTGGCGTCGTGATGAGTGTGGTAAAGCTCGCTGGTTGCGGAAACAGGTCCTGGTTCTTGTCCAGGTTCTGCGCTTGTAGAGGCGCTGCATGAAAAGCCAAAACTAAAAAAACCGCAGCGATAGCCCTTTTCGTTGCTTGCATTTGGTGACTCCTTTCGTCACGTAGATCAAAACCTTTGACGTTTAGACCGGGCTAGGGGGAACAACGAAGTAACGCTTTAAATAGGGAAACAAAAACTTGCAGCGAACTGACTTTATTAAATTTGGTGGGCCGATTACAAGGAAAAACGTTGGCTCGACGTGTGAAATTCCCATTAAGGAACACAGAAGCACGATCAATGGAAGTCATGCGACGAAACCTCAAGAGCGGTAGCCATCAGCGGGGAGATGCGTTCTGCCTTGAGGTGAACCACGCCGTCCTGGTTCTGCACGTCTCCTTTCACCCGCACAAATTTTTCATGCAGCACCACCATGGGGTCAACGGCGTAAACATCTGGCATCACGATGATGTTGGCGTTGCCGGTTTCGTCTTCGAGCGTCAGGAAGATCAGTCCTTTGGCCGTACCCGGACGCTGGCGGGTAATCACGCATCCCGCCACTACGGCTGATTTACCATGCGGCAATTGCCGCAACTCTTCCGCGGAGCAGATTCCCATGCGGCGCAGTTCTTGTCTCCGGTATGCCATGGGATGCGGGCCTACGGTCATTCCTGTGCCGTGATAGTCGGCGATCAGGCGTTCTTCCACGTCCATCCGGTCTAAGGGAGACGCCGTGTCTGATTCCACGATGTCCCGCAACAAGGGTCCAGACTGCCGCGCAGCTTTTTCGATCTGCCATAACGCGTCGCGGCGGTGCAGTTGGGTTTGCGCGTTGATCTTGTTGAGGGCCCCGATGCGGGCCAGCATGGCCAGATTGGCGCGGCTGAGTTGGGGCACGCGACGCGCCAGGTCCTCTGTCGAAGAAAATTCCCACCGCTTTCGTTCTGTAGCCAGAGCTTCTCCAGCCGCTTGTTGCAGTCCGCGCACGTAACGCAGGCCGAGGCGCAACACAATGTTCCCATCCTTTTTTGCTTCTTCCAGCGAGCAATTCCATTCTGAGCAAGTCACATCAATGCACTTCACTTTCAGGCCGTGGCGCTGCGCGTCTTTTACGATCGTCGCCGGCGAATAGAACCCCATGGGCTGATTGTTCAACAGCGCCGCCGTGAATGCCGCCAGGTATCGGACTTTCAAAAATGCGCTGGCATAGGCCAGCAAGGCAAAGCTGGCGGAATGCGATTCCGGAAACCCATAGAGAGCGAACGACGAAATAAATTGCACAATCGCGTCTTGCGCTTTGGCTTCGATTCCGTTCTGGGCCATGCCGGAACGCAACCTGGTTTCAATCTCCTTCATGCGCTGCTGCGAACGCTTATGCCCCAGGGCGCGGCGCAGTTCCTCGGCCTCGCCTCCGGAAAAGTTGGCACAGATCATGGCCATGCGCAGCAGTTGTTCCTGGAAGAGCGGAACACCCAGAGTCCGCTCCAGCACCGGCTCGAGCGATGGATGGGGATACGTTACCGGCTCTTTGCCCTGGCGGCGCCGGAGATACGGGCTGGTCATCTGTCCGGTAATCGGTCCGGGACGGATCAGCGCCACTTGCGTCACCAGATCGTAAAACTTCTGCGGGTTGTTCCGCGGCAGCGATGCCATCTGCGCCCGGCTCTCAATCTGGAACATGCCGATGGTGTCGGCTTTCTGGATCGCGCCGTAAACATCTGGACTGTTGGGAGGCAGATGCGCCAGGTCCACTTCTTCGCCGTAATGATCGTGGATCAGACCGATGGAATCCTTGAGCACGGCCATCATCCCCAGGCCGAGCAAATCAACTTTGATGATGCCCAGATCGGCGCAATCATCTTTGTCCCACTGCACCACCACGCGTCCGGGCATGGTAGCCGGTTCCAGCGGAACCACGGAGTCGAGCGTGCCCTGGCAGATCACCATGCCGCCGGAATGCTGGCTGAGATGTCGCGGCAAGTCTTGGAGGCGAACACAAAGGTCCAGATACTTGGCGATGCGCGCTTGAGAAATATCCAGGCCGGCGTTGTTAAAGTGGCGGTCAAATGTATCGTCAGGCCCGCGCCACTCCCATCCTCCGACGAAGGCAGAAAGGCGGTTCAGCGTCTCCACGTCAAACCCGAAGACTTTGCCCACTTCGCGCGCTGCCAGCCGCCCGCGATAGGTGCATACGTTGGCAGTCATTGCGGCGCCTCGCTCCCCGTAGCGCTGATATACGTACTGAATAACTTTTTCGCGTTCGTCGCCGCTCGGCAGGTCGAGATCAATGTCCGGCCACTCGCCGCGCTCTTCTGAAAGGAAGCGCTCGAACAGCAAGTCCATACTCACAGGGTCCACCGCGGTGATCCCCAGCGAATAACACACGGCGCTGTTCGCGGCTGATCCTCGCCCCTGGACCAGAATGTCCTGGCTGCGGCAAAAGCGGATCAGGTCCCACACGATCAGGAAATATCCGGCGAGATCGAGCTTCTCGATCAGGTTCAGTTCTTTTTCAAGCTGTCGCCGCACCCGCTGGTTGAGCGGACGGTAACGTTCGCGGGCCCCTTCGAGGGTCTGTGCCCGTAGAAAATCAATTTGCCTTCCGCCGTCAGGCACCGGGTAGCGGGGAAATTCGTAGCCGAGTTTTTCCAGAGAAAATTCCAGGCGCGCGGATAGCTCCAGTGTGTTGGCAATGGCTTCCGGAAGGTCGGCAAACAATTGGGCCATCTGCCGCGGGCTGCGGATGTGGCGCTCGGCGTTCGCGCACAGTAGCCGCCCGGCGGTGGCAAGCTGCCGCTTGTGCCGGATGCAGGTGAAGACGTCCAAGACTTCGCGCTCGGCCGGCGTGGCATAACACACGCCGTTGGTGGCCAGGATGGGCAGCTTCAACTCGCGGGCCAACTCTACAGCGGCCTGGTTGCGGGCTTCCTGGTTGCGATCAAAATGCCGCTGCAGTTCGACATAAACGTTCCCCCAACCAAAAACAGACACCAGCTGCGTCAGCAATTGCCTGGCTGATTCGGCTCCGCCATGCTCCAGGGCCTTGGCCAGGGGGCCGTGTTCGTCGCCCGTCAGGCAGATCAAGCCCTCCGCATGTTCTTCCAGTTCCTCGATCTTTGCTGACGACTCCGCGTGTTTAGGTACGCGCAGCTTGGTCCTGGTCAACAAACGGCAGAGGTTCTGATAGCCGGCCCGCGAGACGCACAGCAGAGGATAATTCGCCGTGCCAGTTTCATCAGCCACTGCGATTTCCGTTCCAATGTGCGCGCGGATGCCGGCTCTCTTTGCGCTCATGTGAAACCGTGGCGATCCGTAGAATCCGTTGCGGTCGAGCAGGGCCATCGCAGGCAGTCCTTGCGTTGCGGCAATGCTTGTCAATGTTTCCGGCAAAGATGCGCCTTCAAGGAAGGAAAAGGCGGAGCGGGAATGAAGTTCACAATACATAGCTTCTAGCTGCTGGCTTGCTAGCTTTTGGCTCTTGGTTTTTCGATCACCCGATCACCCGATGCCTCAGTCATACATCGCCTCCACAAACCACTGTCCTGATTGCTTATCGCGAAAGATGCGGTAAAGGCCGGAGCCCTGGTTGAGCACGAGCGCTACGTCCCATTCCTCACGGTTCCACTGTCCGGACCGGTCCCACCACTCTCCACTGCTGCGCCATGGCCCGCACGCTTCCAGCACTTTCGCTTTCTGTCCTTGGAAAACCACCGCGGCAGGTCTCTCACCCTTCAACTCGACCCAGGCGGCCAACGGTGGACGGAACCAGCGCAGCGCCAGCACCGGTAAACATTCGAGAGTTTCTTTTCCGCTGGCACGATCCTTTTCACTGCACGAAGGCAAAACATGAAAACTGTCAGGACGATGCGAGTCTGTGACCAGGGGAAATCCCACACGTCCTCGCGCCTGCTCATCTTTTTCGCCCACCGCGGCTCGCAGCCGTGCCAGCGTGATCTCAAGCTTGGCCGGCTCCGGAGCCAGAGGCTGGAACAATCCTGCCTGCGTCAGCCGCACGCGCGCCGGGAACAGTTCCACGGTGATTTTCTTCACCGGAGCCGGCGGCGGATGTGCGGCCAGATCAAGCTGCAACAGCTTCAGCAGGACTTTCGAATCTTGCGTCGGCAGCGGAAATTTCAAGGTTCTTTGGTGCGTCGATTCATTGGGCGTACCGGCTGAAGATGCTGCGTCTTGCCCCTGCAATTGGTGGTCAAGATGCACTTCTAAACCCAGGTCCAATTGCAAGTGGTCGGTGGCCAAAGACCGCTTTATGAGCCGTGACATCACCTCATCCAACAGCCGGTTGAGGACGAAACCCAACGGCTCCAGAAGCTCTACTGGTTCTTCAAGCTCCAGGCTCTCCTGAAACGACGGCGATACTTCCGCGGGAACCAGTTCGCGGCGGACTTCCCCGCGGGCCAGCCGCTGAAGATGAAGACCTTCTTGCCCCAATCGTTGCGTCAGCGGGATAGACGGCAGTGCGGCCAGAGCTTTGAAATTACGAATGCCCCAGCTGTCTAGCGTGTCCAGCATTTCTGGCGACAGCGCCAAGACCTCCACCGGTAAGCAGGCCAACCGTTTTCTCTCTTCGCCCTCGGCGATCACCGTAACGCCTGGAAGACCGCGCGCGGCGTACAAAGCAGTGTCCGCATTCGCGGCAATCGCCACGTTCACCGTGAAACCGCAAGCCGCCGTGTGGGCAGCAAGTTTATGTCCCATTTCCTGTTGTGAACCCAGCAGGCGCTCAGCGCCAGTGAGGTCAACAATGACAGTTCCAGGGCAGGTGGACTCCAGGCGGGGCGAGAAATCACAGGCGCAATCCAGCAATGCCGCCTGCGACGATTCTTCGTGCTCTCCAACGCGCTTTCGCAGCACCACGCCGGGGCAAGCTTCCGCCTGAAGTTTCGTCATTCCGATTTCAATGCGCGCGTCGCGCGCCTTGTCATTGCAGGCAAAAACTTTCAGCAATGACTCCGGGCCGTCGAGCACCGCCACAGCGTCTGTAGCAAAAGAAACCTGTGGGGGAGAATCCTGGTGTAGCGCTGCCTGCACAGGAAAATCAGGCACATGAATGCAGCCAAACAACATGGGTCACGCCCAAACCGGAGTCGCAGCGAACCTTGGCCTGGTTGCGGACTGGACCGGTTTACGCAGCCGCGAGCGGCCAATTTCAATCTCACATCTCATTTGCGCAAGAAAACGCGCGTGGGAAATTTTGTCTGTCCCGATCCAGAGCGGCTCAGCGCACTCCAGACGCAAGGTCAACCCGGCACAACTCTGCGCCGCGGGAAAAGGCAGCAGGAACACCAGCGCTGCCGGCATCCTTTCCACGACGCGGGCAAAACGAAACCAGGTAGCCAGCGGAACTTTTCGCACCAGTCTTTCCTCGACGTTGCCCAAATCCACGGCAATCAGCCCGAAGCCGCCGTTCTGCACCAGAATGTCTGCAGCCTTGAAGGCCTGTTCCAGTGGTCTCATCCGCTGCTTTGCCGCGCATCGCACCCAGAGAATGCGGGCCAGATTCACTCCCGCTGTTTCTGCCGACGCCGGAGTGAAACAGTCTGTAGCATCAACCAGGGCGCAGAATTGCTCGCGGCGAGTCACTTGCGCCATCAGTGAAACCAGCAGCGCCGTTTTGCCTGACGCAAGCCCCGGCGCAGCGTGGACCTGGGTTAACGCGCCTTGGGGAATGCCGCCTACTTGCTTATCCAGAGCGGCGATCCCGGTGGGAAATACCTGAGGCGCCGGACGCTCGTACAACGTGAGAGCACCGGGCAAGCGGCTTTCAACGTGAGCACGGATTAGAGCCAGGGAAGCCATAAGGAATGAGATGCAGTAGATTCGCCTTTTGTTCGCTACAGCGGAGGACTACACTAAGCCAGGCCGAACTTCAATGTCAACCGGGCAAAACGGACAAATCATCGTAAGCTATTGATTAGCAATGAGTAATATTCTTATTGGGACGGCGGGTTTCTCTTACAAAGACTGGGAAGGCATCGTCTATCCGGCTGACCTGAAACGGCGAAAGATCCATCCCGTCGAATATCTGGCCCAGTTTTTTGATTGCTGCGAGATCAACTCAAGCTTCTACGGCCACATTCGACCCAATGTCGGAAAGGACTGGTGCAGAAAGACTGTGGCCGTGAATCCAGATTTCCAGTTCACCGCCAAGCTGTTCCAGGGATTCACGCATGCGCTGCACGGAACGCAACCGCCTTCGCCTTTCAACCTCACCGTTAGCCCGGACGAAGAGAGACTGGCTCGCGAAGGGTTGGACTCAATCGCCGGCGAAGGTAAACTCGGCGCCGTCCTCATCCAATTCCCTGTTTCCTTCAAAAATCAAGACGACACCCGTGACTACCTCTTCGCTCTGTTGCAGAAATTCAAAGACTATCCCCTGGTACTCGAGATTCGTCATGAAAGTTGGGACGATCCTGACATCCTCGGCAAGCTCGCTGAAATGGGAGTCGGGTTCTGTAACATTGACCAACCGCGGTTAGGCAAGTCTCTCGGCCGGACCGAACACGTCACGGCGCCCGTCGGCTACGTGCGGCTTCATGGGCGGAACTACAAAGAGTGGTTCCAGGCGGATAACCGAAATGACCGCTACAACTACCTTTATAAACCGACAGAACTGGAGGGCTGGAAAGACAAGATCGCGCACATCAGCCGCCGGACCGATAAGACTTACGTCATAGCCAACAATCACCATGTTGGACAAGCCCCGGTCAATGCGCTGGAATTGAAAAACATGCTCTCGGGCAAGCGCGTGAAAGCCCCGAAGACGCTTGTCGACCATTATCCAGAGCAATTAGGAGAGATTGCAGATGCTGTCTGACCCGAGAGACTTTTGTAACTATTGGACGACTCCGCGCTCTATTTAAGAGGGAAATCGAAACCGTGGCCGGACGCTGTTTGCATCTCAACCACTTGGGAGGTTTCCATGACCACTTCTACTACTCTTGCCAGTATGGCGGCCTTGCGGAAACGTGAAGAACCCGCCCGGGACACCATGGCCTTCTACTTTGACAAGCCGGCAGGATTCGAGTTCAAGCCTGGGCAGACCGTCGACATGACTCTCATCGATCCCCCGGAGACCGACGCGGAAGGCAACATTCGCACATTCTCGATCGCCAGCGCGCCCTTTGATCCACAGCTCATGATTGCGACCAGGATGCGCAATACCGCGTTCAAGCGGGTGTTGAAGACAATGCCGCTGGGTACTGCCGTGAAAATCGACGGGCCGGGCGGCTCTTTCACCTTGCACAAGAACCAGGCTAAACCCGCGGTCTTTCTGGCAGGAGGGATCGGAATCACCCCGTTTTTCAGCATCATCCGTCAGGCAGCGTCTGCAAAGCTGCCGCATCAGTTGTGCCTTTTCTATTCCAATCGCGGGCCTGAGGATGCGCCTTTTCTCGCGGCGCTCGAGGACTCTGCTCGACAGAATCCGAACTTCCATTTCGTTCCTACCATGACGAACATGGAGAAGTCACAGCGTGAATGGAAGGGTGAAAAAGGTCTGATCGACCGCGACATGGTCGCGAAGCACGTGCCCTCACTCCAGGGGCCGATCTATTACGTGGCCGGCCCACCAGGCATGGTAACCGCAATGCGCCAAATGCTGGTGGCTGCCGGCGTCGATGAAGATGATCTTCGCACCGAGGAGTTTGCGGGGTACTGAGGAAAGAGCATAGGCTAGGCGGAAGGAGCTTCTCATGGAGCGTCTGAAAACGAAGATACTAGTGGATGGTGGGGATCCTGAGGAAACGCGGCGCGTCAAAAGCTTGTTGGGGTTTCTCGACGGCCAGACCACGAATCCGTCCCTCATCGCCAAGAACCCGGAGATCAAGCAATTGGTCGCCTCGGGGCACCGATTGTCTGACCAGGAGGAACTCGATGAGTACAAGAAGATCGTCGGAACGATCTCTCCTTTGGTCGGCGATGCTGGAGTGTCCATTGAAGTCTACGCAGACCCCAAGACCACAACCGAGGAGATGCTGAACCAGGGCCGGAAAATGTACACCTGGATTCCCAACGCATATATCAAATATCCGTGCACGGCAGAGGGTTTACGCGCCGCGGAGAAGTCTGTCAGAGAGGACATTAGAGTCAATATGACCCTCTGCTTTTCTCAGCAGCAAGCGGCTGCGGTGTATGCGGCGACGAAAGGCGCGAAGATGCCAGTGTACGTCTCACCTTTTGTGGGACGGCTGGATGATATTGGGCAGGACGGGATTGACTTGGTCAAGAATCTGAAGCGGATGTTCGCGAAGGGCGATGGTCACGTGTGGGTACTCGCCGCCAGCATACGCAAGCTGGAACATCTGCTTGCCTGCTTCCATCTCGGGGTTGAACTGGTGACTGTGCCGGCCAAGATTCTGGAGGATTGGGCTGCCCAGAGATTCCCGTTACCGGACCAGGCGTTTGAGTACAAACCGGCCGGAACCGCGATTCCTTATGAGGAGCTGTCTCTTGACCAGCCCTGGGAAAAATTTCAAATCGCGCACGAACTCACGCGCAAGGGCATAGAAAAATTTGTTGCCGACTACACTGCCACGCACTCTCGCGACGTAGCGTGACTGGGAGCTGCCAGAAAAGCGATTTTCCTCCTTCTCCGCATCCCACGCGGAGGCATCGTGCCACCAGACCACTAACGGGCTGCGGTCTCCGCGCGGGGCGAAGCGTTCTTTACGTATTTGTCGAACCAGTGAAGCATCTCGTAAATCAGCTGCTCGTTCGACTCCAGAGCCGTATACGTGTGCGGCTCGTGCGGGAGCAGCACGAGGCGAGCCGTACCTCCGTTGCCTCGAATCGCTTCGTAGAGCTTGATCGATTCGGATGTCGGAGTACCAGGGTTCGCGTCTTCCGCGCCATGTACGATGAGCAGAGGCGTCTTCAATTTGTCGGCAGAGAAAAATGGAGAGACCTTCAGGTAAACATCCGACGCCTCCCAAACGGATCGCCGCTCATTCTGAAAACCGAAAGGCACTTGCGTCTTGTTGTAGGACCCGCTCTCAGCCACGCCGGCGCGGAACAAGTCGGAATGGGCCACAAGGTTGGCGGTCATCAGGCCGCCGTGGCTGTGTCCGTTGACCCCGATGCGGTCGGGATCGGCAACTCCCAGGCGCACCGCCTCATCCACCGCGGCCTTGGCATCAGCGACGAGTTGTTCCAGATAGGTGTCGTAGGCTTTCTTCGGATCGCCGATGATGGGGAACGAAGCGTTGTCAATGATCGCATATCCCGCCAGGAGCAGCAGCCTGTATCCTCGCAGCGTTGTGAAGGTCTTTTGCGAGCCCGCAACCTGGCCGGCCATGGAAGCGTCAGCATAGTCGAGAGGGTACGCATAGAGAATGGTGGGGACGCGCGTACCTTCCTGATAGCCGGGCGGCGTATAGAGTGTGAATGATAGATCAAGCCCGTCAGCGCGCTTGTACTTGACCAGCCGCTTCTTGATCGCGCGCACCGCCGGTGTGGGATCAGGAATGTGCGTGACAGCGACGCTGGTGGATGCAAATGACGCTTCTCCGGCAGGCGCGTCGACGGACGAGCCAAGAGTCCGTCGGAAGGCATTCGGCGGATCTACCGGCGATTGATGCCAAGTAAGAAAGGTCCGTGAGTCGGGTCCAGTAAAGGCAAGGAATCTTTCGAACGAATCTTTGTCGCTGCGGAAAAGGCGCTCGGACTTCAGCGTGCTGAGATTGATCCGATCGAGGAATGGCCGATCCCCGTCCGGCGAAGCGCCCACGCCTATGAGGTAGATGGAATCACCGTCCTGGCGAACCACCGAACGCCCGTTCGGCAGCCGGCGTCTTACGGGAGAGCCGGGATTCTTGTATCTCTCGTCAGTCGAGAGATCCCAAAGCAACCGCGGCTTCTGTTGAAGATCGTCGACATTGAAGATGAAAGTCTTCCTCCAGTGCCGGTTGGTATCGTATTCGGTCAACAGAGCGATGCCCGGGTTTTCACTCCACGCGAAGCCGGCATAACGCTGCTCGGTCCGGGCGATTTCGACGGCGGGCGAGTTGAAGGGCGCCTTCAAGAGCATGATTTTGTCCCGGGCCGGAACCTTCACGTTCCAGTCGCCGCCATCCAGCGCTTCCGCCCACACCAGCGTCGCGGGGTCAGTGGCACGCCAGG
>DATFXI010000209.1:0-13211 GCA_035316085.1 Candidatus Angelobacter sp. | reverse complement strand
AAGCGCTTGCGGCAACTTCGCGCGCGGCAACCACCGTGTTGCAGTGGATGGTCACGGTGTCTTCCACGCGCCGGGCATACCCGCCGGCATAGGTAACCATGACCGGAACTCTGTGGGTCCTGGCCACGCGGAACACCAGTTCGTCGCGCTTCTTCAGGCCCTCGATGGTCAGCGCCAGCCCGCCGAGCTGGTCTTCTTTGTAAGGATCGGCGCCGGCGATGTAACAGATCAGCTGCGGCGTGAAGTGCCGGAAGGCGGAGCTGAGCGACTGGTCCAGCCAGCCCAGGTACTCTTCGTCGTTGGTGGCGTCAGGCAAGTGCACGTCGATGGACGATGGAGGCTTGTGCAGCGGATAGTTGTGTGCCTGGTGCAGCGAGATGGTAAAGACCTCCAGCTCGCCTGCGGCGTGGTGCGCTTCGAGATTCGCTGCGTGGACATCGCGGCGGCTGGCGCTGGCGCTGGCGCTGGGCAAAGGATGGCCGAGCCGCGTCTTGGGCGGGAAGATTGCCGCGGTGCCGTTGCCGTTATGGACATCGAGGTCCACGGTCATGGCGCGCGTGATCTTGCCCTGCTGATGCATGCGCTTGATCGCTACAGCTACGTCGTGAATTACGCAGAACCCTTCGCCGTGGTCAGGAAAGGCGTGATGAAACCCGCCGCCAAGGTTGAGCGCTAACCCCTCGCGCAGCGCGAGGTCCGCGGCCAGAATGGATCCTCCCGCTGAGAGCCAGAAGGCCTTGACCAGCTCCGGCGAATACGGCACTTCCATTTGCATTTCTTCGGCCGCGGAGAGCGTTCCGTTCTTCAGCTTCTGCACGTATTCGCGCGTGTGCACCAAAAGGATGTCTTCATCGTGAGCCGGCTGCGGCTCGACGAAATCGCCGGGCTCGGCGATGCCGGTTTCCAGCAGCCGCTTGCGAATCATGCGGTATTTCTGTGCCGGAAATACGTGCGCGCCGATGGGCAAGTAGTAGTCGTCACTGTAGACGAGTTTGAAAGGCAGCATACGCCCAAAAGAGTAACGCCGTAGGCAAGCAGGAGCAAACTGTTCGATTCGCGGCGTGCTTGGCTGGGGCTAGTCTGTTAGAATCCATAAGTAAGGTAGCTTCCCGTCTCAGGTTTCCCGACTTAGTCCAGTCTCAAGAAAACCAACCACGGGCGAGGAGTGTGCGAATCAAGTGAAACGCGGCAAGACAGCGGTCATCATCGGCGCCCAGTGGGGCGACGAAGGCAAAGGCAAGATCGTTGACGTTCTCTCGCAGGGGTTCTCCATCGTGGCCCGCTATGCCGGCGGCCACAATGCCGGCCACACTGTCATCATCCAAGGCAAGAAATTCGTGCTGCAACTGGTGCCTTGCGGCGTGCTGCGCAAAGGCTGCCGCGCGGTGATCGGCAACGGCGTGGTGCTGGATCCGCTGGCATTTCTCAAAGAAGTTGCCGCGCTGCGCCAGGCCGGCGTGGAAGTGGACCGCAACCTGTTTGTTTCAAATCGCGCACATGTGATCCTGCCCTACCATCGCATGATCGAGCTGGCCGCGGAGAACGCTCCCGGCCGCGTGAAGATCGGCACGACTTCGCGCGGGATTGGCCCGGCGTATGAAGACAAGATGGGCCGCCGCGGTTTGCGAGTGGCTGACCTGCTCGACGCCAACTTGCTGCGCTCGACCATCGAGAATGCCTGCCGCGAGAAGAACATGATCGCGCACGCCCTGTTCAACTCCGAGCCGCTCGATCCCGACAGCATGTACCGCGAGTACGCCGATGCTGCGAAGAAGATCGCTCCCTTCGTGACCGACACCGCCGCGCTGATCAACCGTGCGCTGAACGAGGGCGAATCAGTCATGTTCGAAGGCGCGCAGGGCACAATGCTCGACATTGACCATGGAACCTATCCCTTCGTCACGTCGTCAAGCGCAACGTCAGGCGGCGCCGTCACCGGCACCGGCGTCCCGCCCAACGCGATCAACACGGTGATCGGAGTGACCAAAGCATATTGCACGCGCGTAGGCGGCGGGCCGTTTCCTTCGGAGATCGAGGGCCCGGTCGCCGACCAGCTGCGCGCCAAAGGAAACGAGTACGGCGCCGTCACCGGACGTCCACGGCGTTGCGGCTGGGTGGACCTGCCTCTTCTGCGTTACGCGCAGATGATCAACGGCGTGAACTGGTGGGTGGTGACCAAGCTCGACGTGCTCGACGAACTCGACGAAGTCCCGGTCTGCGTGGGCTACAAGATTAACGGCAAGAAAACGGATACGGTTCCGGCCCTGGCCACCGGTTTTGAAAAAGTGGAGCCGGTGTACGAAAAAATGCCAGGATGGAAGAAGTCCACGGAAGGCATCACCGATTTCTCCAGGCTGCCGAAGAAAGCGCAGGACTACTTGCGCTTCCTTGAAAGAGAAACCGGAGCGAGAATCGGCATGGTCTCCACTGGCCCCGATCGCGAGCAGACCATCTTCATTCCGGAGTTTGTCGAGGATCTGGCTGCAACGGCGTCGACGTTGAAATCGCTCAAGAAGAGCGCGAGAGTCAAATGATCGTACTCAAGGTCGACATGCTGGTGAAGCCGGGCACGGAAGAGAAGTGCAAGGAATATATCCGGGTTCTCCAGGAGCATTCCCGCCGCGAGGCGGGTTGCCTGATGTATGTGGGCCACCAGTCCACGGAAGACTCGCGCCGGTTTCTCTTCTACGAGCAGTACGTCGATGCGGCGGCTCTGGAAGCACATCGCAATGCGCCGCATTTCAAGCAGTATGTAATCGGCGGGCTGGATGCGATCATGGAATCGCGAAGCCGTGAGCTGTACCGGGTCATCGAGTAGGCATAATTCCTGATCTGCTAGAATTGGCCCACCGTAGCGCATGCCCGATCACTCGTCCCTGTTCCCGAGAGACTTTTCCAAAGACTACCCGCAGGCAATCCGTGGCGAAGGCTGCTGGATTTTCACGTCCAGCGGCACAAAGTATCTCGATGCTGCGGGGCAGGCCGCAGTCGTGACCATCGGCCACGGCGTTGCTGCTGTAGGCCGCGCCATGGCCGAGCAAGCAGCGCAACTAGCGTTTGCCCATACTTCACAGTTTCATACCCCAGTTGCGGAGAGGCTGGCTGAGCGCCTTCTGGCGATGGTGGGCCGTGGCGGGCGCGTTTACTTCACTTCCGGTGGGTCGGAAGCGACCGAGACCGCCATCAAGCTGGCGCGGCAGTTTTTCCTGGAACGCAAGCAGCCGGAAAGATACCGCGTGATTTCCCGGCGGCAAAGCTACCACGGCAGCACGCTGGGGGCGATGACGGTGAGCGGCAATGTTGCCCGCCGCTCCCCGTACGCCCCGCTCCTGCCCGAATGGGGACACATTCCTCCTTGCTTCTGCCAGCACTGTCCGCTGGGACTGCATTTTCCTGAATGCCATGTGGCCTGTGCTGAAGAACTGGAGACATTGCTTCGTGATAACGATCCCAAGACAATCGCAGCGTTCGTCTTCGAGCCTGTCGTCGGCGCGACCTTGGGCGCGGCTGCGCCGCCTGAGGGATACGTCCAGCGCATCGCGGACATCTGCAAACGCCACGGCATTTTGCTGATCGCTGATGAAGTGATGACCGGTATGGGACGCACCGGCAAGCCGTTTGCCGTGGATCACTGGGGCGTGGAGCCGGACATCATCACCTTGGGCAAAGGTCTGGCCGGCGGTTACGCGCCCTTGGGCGCGGTGATTGTGGGACCGCGCGTGGTGGATGCCTTTGCGCAAGGTTCCGGGGCATTCCAACACGGTTTTACGTACCAGGCCCATCCTGTGGCTACGGCCGCCGGCAACGCCGTTCTGGATGTCCTCGAAAAGGAAAATCTTTTCGCGCGAGTACTGGCAGCCGGCCGTGAGCTTTTCGCCGCGCTCGAACCGCTGCGCTCACATCCCCATGTTGGCGACGTGCGCGGTCTTGGGCTGCTCGCGGGAATTGAATTTGTGAAAGACAGGACGACGGGAGAGCCTTTTCCACGCGAGAAGAACATTGCGGGGCGTATGTACCAGGCGGCGATGAAACATGGTGTGCTCGCGTATCCATCGCAAGGGTGTGTTGACGGCGAGCGTGGCGACCACCTTCTGCTGGCCCCGCCATTCATCGTTACCCGGCAGGAGTGCGAGACCATTGCCCGAGCAATCGCTGCTGCTGCGGATGAAGTCTTCAGCTCTTAGCAAGCCAGGCTCGAACATTTCTTAGGAGAATCAATGCAACGCTCTCATTTGAGCAAGGTCTTCGTTGTGGTGCTGATGGCCTTGATCGTCAGCCTGGCCAGTGCCCGCGCACGGCGAGCCGCGTCGCAAGGAAAAGCTGTCTCTCACCGTGATGCTGCCGGGCCGGCCGTGACTCCGAAGATCATGGGCTTCGCGCCGTCTAGCGCGCCGCAGGAATGGAAGATCGAAGAGCAGTTCTTACGTGTCCCTGATCCGGAACGGGCCCGGCAGTGGCATCGTTATTTCACGGCGGAGCCGCATCCGGCCGCTTCCGCGCGTAACAACGAACTTGCCGAGTACATCGCAGAGCAGTGGCGGCTGCAGGGATGGGAAGACGTAACTCTGCGCAAGTATGACGTGTTGCACTCCGCGCCGCGCGAGGTGTCGCTGGAGATGGTTGCCCCGGTGCATTATGCCGCCAGCCTGCGCGAAGAGCCCTACGACGCAGATCCTGACAGCAAGAATCCGCGCGTCTCCTCGGCTTACCTGGGCTATTCGGCTTCAGGCGAAGTCACGGCGGAAGTTGTCTACGCCCACAGCGGCAATCCTGAAGATTACGACCTGCTGCGCAAACACGGCATTGACGTGAAGGGAAAGATCGTCCTGGTGCGCTATTCCAATCCTTACAGCTATCGCGGGTTCAAGGCGCTGACCGCCGAGCGCGAAGGCGCTGCCGCCATGCTGGTCTACTCCGATCCTGCAGAAGACGGTTACAAGCGCGGCAAAGTGTTTCCCGAGGGTCCCTGGGGACCGGAGAGCCACATCCAGCGCGGCGCTATTACTTATGACTTCATCGTGCCCGGCGATCCGACCACGCCGGGATGGGCCTCCGTGCCTGGCGCCAAGCGGATTGCGCCGTCAGAGGCGCGGTCGCTGCCTAAGATCATCGCGCTGCCGCTTTCCTGGCATGATGCCAAGCCGCTGCTCGAAAACATGAATGGCCCTAAGGCGCCGAAGAACTGGAGAGGCGCGCTACCCATCACGTATCGCCTGAGCGGCGGCGTTAAGGTTCATCTCAAGGTTGAGATGGACACAAGCGTCCAGCAATATACGGTGGTCGAGGCGCGCATCCGCGGCTCCGAATTTCCGGACGAATGGGTCCTGCTCGGCAATCACCGCGATGCCTGGGCCTTCGGCGGAGTGGACCCATCGAGCGGCACGGCTTCCATGCTCGAAGTTTCCCGGGCTCTGGGCGAGCTGAAGAAAGGCGGCGTCCCGCCGCGCCGCACGCTGGTCATTTGCAGTTGGGACGGCGAAGAGTATGCTCTCACCGGCTCTACGGAATGGGGCGAGGAGTTCGCCGTCGACCTCAAGAAGAAACTTGTGGCGTACATCAACGTAGATTCATCCGCTTCCGGGCCGGGCAATCGGGGCACGGAGAATACGGTTCCGGACTTTCACGCCGACGCTGTGGCTTCGCTCGCGCCGATGGTGGTTGAGGCTTCCCACACGCTCCAAGTCCCTTCCGGCGAAACGCTCTATGAAGTGTGGAGAAAGACCCGGGCCCAGGAAGAGAAAACAAAACCGCCGCTTGCTGATGACAAGCTGGTAAACACGCGCATCGGCAGCGGATCCGATCACACGGTTTTCCTCAATCACCTCGGCCGGCCCACCATCGGCCTGGAGTTTGACGGTCAATACGGCGTTTACCACTCCGGCTATGACGACTTTTACTGGATGGAACACTTCGGCGATCCCGGCTTCAAGTACCACATCGTTATCTCCAAGCTGTGGGGGCTGGTGGCGCTTCGCCTTGCCAACGCCGACGCGCTGCCGTTCGACTTTGCCGCCTATGGCGCGCAAGTGCGCCAATTTGTGGGCGATCTGGACAAAAGAAGCAAAGTGCGAGCGAACCTCGACCTGGCGTCCCTGTACGCGAAGATTGAAGGGTTCGAGAAGGCTGGAAGCGACCTGAACGTGGCGGTCTCTTCTGCTCTGGCTTCGGATAAGCTCACACCCGAGCGCGCAGAAAGACTCAACCAGAAGATCATGCAGGTGGAATCCAACTGGCTCAATCCTGATGGCATTCCGGGCCGCCCGTGGTTCCAGCACTTGCTTTACGCCGCGCGCTATACCTATGCACACCTGGAGCTTCCCGGGCTTACTGAAGCCGCCGAGAAACAAGATTGGCCAACGGCGAAACAACAGATGAGTTTGCTGGAAGCGGCGCTAGCTAAAAACGCGCAGCTTCTGCGCGACGCCCGCGCCGAATTGGAAGAAGGAAAGTGAGATGTGCGCGCTGCTCCAATTACGACTTGAGAGCACTTAGAGCGATACCAGCTTGGCATGTTCAGGGAAGGGACTTGTGTCAGGGCACGACTTGAGCGCTTAGCCCAGCGGGAGCGCGAGCGACCGAGGGCTGCGAAGTCGTGCCGTAAAGTGTGGCAACTCAAGAACTCCTTACTGCCGTAGGCTGGCGCGCAGCGAAGCGGAGCGCTTATAAAACGGGATCGAATGACCCTAGTTCAGCAACCGTGCGGTGGCAAATCCTAAACACCTCAGGGGCTGAAGCCCGCTTCTAAAGATTCTGACGGCACGGTTTCGCATCGCTCACCCATGCCTAAAGGCATGGGCTAGGCCGTGCCCCTTCAAAGCCGATGGATGAAGCGACTCTATTTCTTATCGGCCATGAGCACGCCGCCGCGGGCGTAGTCTTCGCGATCCACCTCTATGATGGTCACCACCACGCCTTCCTTCGGTGTCCTGGCTTCTTCGGCCATGGCATCGGTCACGCGCTCAACAAGTTTGCGTTTCTGCTCGATGGTGCGTCCCTTCAACATGGTGATCTGAATGCTCGGCATGATCAGCTCCTGACCTAACGCGTGAGTTCGTAGCCGGCGAAGAAATAACTCAGCTCAAAGCGCGCGGTGTCATCAGCATCAGAACCGTGGATCGCGTTGCGCTCAATCGAATCCGCCCACTTTTTCCGCACCGTGCCGGCTTCGGCATTCGCCGGATTGGTAGCCCCCATGAGCTTGCGCAGGTCGGCGATGGCATTCTCCTTTTCCAGGGCCAGCACCACGATTGGCCCGCTCGACATGAAAGTGGTTAGCGAATCGAAGAAAGGCCGGGCGGCATGGACGGCGTAAAAGCCCTCTGCCTGCCGCTTCGAGATCTCAAGCATCTTCATGCCGATAATACGGAACCCTTTCTCCTGGATTATGTGGAGAATGTCGCCGATGGCGCCTTTGGCGACCGCGTCGGGTTTGATGATGGAAAAAGTGCGTTGTAGGGTCTGCATTCCTGGATCTCTGCTCCTGTCTCTCGATCTAAAAGATCTAAACTTTTGCGCCGATGCGGTCCAGCAAGGTTTGCGCCATCATGGCCGGCGACTTGGCCACAGCGATGCCCGCGCTTTCCAGGGCCTTAATCTTTTCTGAGGCCGTGCCGTGCCCGCCGGAGATGATGGCCCCGGCGTGGCCCATGCGGCGGCCGGGAGGCGCGGTTTGCCCGGCGATAAACGACACCACAGGCTTCTTCACATGCTTCTTCACGTATTCGGCCGCGCTCTCTTCGGCGCTGCCGCCGATCTCGCCGATCATAATGATGGCTTCCGTTTCCGGGTCTTCGTTGAAGAGGCGAAGCGCGTCAATAAAGTTCGTGCCGATAATGGGATCGCCGCCGATGCCGATGGCCGTCGATTGCCCGATGCCGCGCTGGGTCAGCTGAAACACGGCTTCGTAGGTCAGCGTGCCCGAGCGCGAGACGATGCCGATGTGGCCCTCTTTGTGAATGTGGCCTGGCATGATGCCGATCTTGCACTTACCCGGTGAGATGATGCCCGGGCAGTTTGGCCCGATCAGCCGCGACTTGCCTTTGATCTTCAGGAATTCGTACGCGCGGACCATGTCCAGCACCGGAATGCCTTCGGTGATGGAGACGATCAGCGGGACCTCCGCGTCAATGGCCTCCAGAAGGGCATCAGCGGCGAACGTTGGCGGGACAAAGATGATGGTGGCGTTGGCGCCGGTTTTCTCTTTGGCTTCAGCCACGGTGTTGAACACCGGCCAGCCTTCGTGCGTGGTGCCGCCCTTACCGGGCGTCACGCCGCCGACAATGTTGGTGCCGTAAGCGGCGCAGGTCTTGGCGTGGAACGTACCTTCCCGCCCGGTAATGCCCTGGATCATCAGCCGTGTCGATTTGTCCGCAAGAATCGCCATTAACCCCGCCCCGCAGCAGCCACCGCTTTTTCTGCCGCGTCTTTCATGTCCGTAGCCACAATGAAGTTCAGCCCGGAGTTCTTAAGGATCTCGCGGCCTTGTTCGACATTCGTGCCTTCCAAACGCAGCACCAGCGGCAGTTTCAAGTTGGTCGCCCTGGCCGCTTCCACGACACCAGCGGCCAGCATGTCCACGCGCAAGATGCCGCCAAAGATGTTGATCAAGATGGCGCGCACATGCTTGTCACTGAGCAAGATTTCAAAAGCATGACGAATCTGCTCGGCATTGGCGCCGCCCCCTACGTCGAGAAAATTCGCGGGTGAGCCTCCCGCATACTTGATGATGTCCATGGTGGCCATGGCCAGGCCTGCACCGTTCACCAGACAAGCAATATTTCCGTCGAGCTTGATGTAATTCAGGTTGTACTTGGAAGCTTCAACTTCCAACGGATCTTCCTCGTTGATGTCCCTCAGTTCTTTCAAATCTTTGTGGCGGAAGAGCGCGTTATCGTCAAAATTGATCTTGGCATCCAACGCAAAAAGCCGCCCGTCGCTGGTCGTGATGAACGGGTTGATTTCCATCAATGAAGCATCGGTTTCGACGAACGCGCGGTACAGGCCGATCATGAAACGAACGGCTTCGCTGAGCTGGTCGCCCTTGAGACCCAGTCCAAATGCCAGCTTGCGCGCGTGAAAAGCGTTGAAGCCGATGGTGGGATCGATGGCTTCCTTCAAGATGGCTTTCGGGTCTTTAGCTGCGACCTCTTCGATCTCCATGCCGCCCGCCGCCGAGGCCATGAACACCGGACGCGCCGTCACCCGGTCAACGACGATTCCGAGGTAAAGTTCGCGCTCGATGGGCAGCGTCTCCTCGATCAGCAGCCGCTGCACGATCTTGCCTTCCGGGCCGGTCTGGTGCGTAACCAGCCGCATGCCCAGAATTTTGTCGGCCCAACGCTTGGCTTCCTCGAGGTTCTTGGCAACTTTCACCCCACCGCCTTTGCCGCGTCCGCCGGCATGGATCTGCGCCTTCACCACCACGCCCTTGGCGCCCTCTTCGAAAAGCCGGTGCGCTGCACGTTCCGCTTCGGCGCGGGTCAGAGCCACTTCGCCGCGCGGGATGGCCACGCCGTATTTCGCAAGAATTGTTTTTGCCTGGTACTCGTGAATTTTCATGCTGGCTGGTTCTGCTTAAGACGCCGGAACGTCGAAGGGAACCTGTGATTTTATAGGAGGGGAGCGAAATTCGGCAAACAAACCAACCCCTTACCGCGGATCCACGCGGATGACCGCAGATCAAGCAGCAGCCGCCTTCTGGCGTCTAGCCGATGGCTGGAAGGTGATGGCTGGGAGCTTTACGAAGATCCCAATGCACAACAACGGAACGAAATCTGAGTCAATCCGCGCTCATCCGCGGTAGGGTGTTAGTTTCTATTTGAGCAAACTTTTGGCCAGGGCCACCTCGTCGGACATCGCGCCCAGCGCGATGCGGGTTTCGCGGACCAGAAAGGTGCAGCCCACCGTAAGCGTGATGAACCCGACAGTGCCGGCAACAAAACTGACGGCCGAGAGCACTTCAAATGGCAGCCGGTATTGTTGCGAGACGGCCAGCACGGCTCCCAGGATGGAAACCAGGCTGGCGGCAGCAAACGCGGCAATCGAACCGTAGAGAAAACTCATGGCGCGCACCAGCAGGGAAGCGCGCTTTTCCAGACGTCCCAGATGGTCTACCCACAGCTCGGTTGTCTGATCGCGCTTGGCGTGGGAGTGCAGCTCATGGGCCAGGACGCGCGTCCGGTCCACCACGCGGGCCAGACGGTTGCCGGTGCCCAGCGCCAGCACGGAAGATGCGTTGGTAAAAACCGCGGGAGCGGCGATGAGAGTGAGCACGGCGAACGGATTTTCCGTGGCGGGCAAGTTCATCATGTAGTGGGTCATTTTCAATGACCAACCTACTTGTATCAGCGTCTAGCGATCCCGGCAAGCCGGAATCGCGGGCCCCAGGGCTTCAGTCCGGGGTGAGCGGAGCGAATCAGCAGACGTTCATCGCGGTAGCGATGAAACATGCAACTTCGAGGCAAGGAAGGAAATTGTTTTGCTGGTCGAATGACAGTCCTGCCGGCTGGAACCGGAAGTGATAAGATTTGCCCCTATACCAGCGATAGGTCGCGGTGTTTATGAGGACTCGTCTTTTGTGGTTCAATTTGCGCCTTTTGCTACTTGCCGCCGTGTTCTGCCTGGGGCCCGTGGCGAGGGCTGACGGCCCGCAATGGGTTGAGGTCCGTTCACCCCATTTTTCGGTGGTCACTGACGCTGGAGAGAAACGCGGCCGCGAAGTAGCCATGCGCTTTGAGCAGATGCGTGCGGTCTTCTCCACGCTGATGACCAGGGCGAACGTGAACATTCCTGTACCGCTGCAGATCGTAGCTTTTCGCAACACGAAGGAATTCAAGCAATTCGCGCCGCTCTGGCATGGCAAACCCACCCAGCTCGCTGGGTTATTTCAGGGCGGGGAAGACCGCAGTTTCATCATGCTCGATATGTCGGTCGAGAACCCCTGGCAGGTGGTGTTCCACGAATATGCTCATCAGCTCATGAACGGGATTTTGACCCAACAGTTAGACCCCTGGTTTGAAGAAGGCTTTGCCGAGTATTTCTCCACCATCGAGGTTGACAACAAAGAAGCCCGAGTGGGCAAGCCCCCGGAGAACGCTTATCTGATGCTGCAGCAAGCCGGCATGATGAAGATTGCTGATCTCTTCAAGGTCCGCCAGAACAGCCAGACGTACAACGAGAGCGGGGACCGCAGAGGCGTCTTCTACGCAGAATCAGACATGCTCGTACACTACATCTACGACAACCAGCTGCTGCCTAAGGTCACTGCCTATTTCGATTTGACCACCAACAAACGGTTGCCTGTCGAAGACGCGATCCAGCAAGCTTTTGGAATGAGTCCGGCGCAGTTTGACAAAGTGCTGCGGGATTATGTCAGCGGCGGGCGGTACCGGTATTATGCGATTCCCACTCCCGCCAACATTGTGACCAGTGGATATAGCTCTGCGCCTTTGAGCGCTGCGGACAGCAACGCCATCATGGCTGACATCCATTTGCACTCTACGGACTACAGGGAGAAGGCCATCGAGGAATTTCAAGACATTCTGAAGTCAGATGCCAAGAACGCTGCCGCTCTGCGGGGACTGGGTTATGCCTACTTGCAGAAGAGACAATTCAGCGAAGCCGCCGATTATTTCCGGCGTGCGGCGGAACTCGATTCCAAAGATCCCCGCGTCCACTATTACTCCGCGCTTCTCATGAACCGCGAAGGAGGTTTTGCCGACCAGGCGAAACTGGCGGAAATGATTAAAGAACTGGAAGCCGCGATTGCGCTCGACCCGAACTTTGCCGAGCCCTACAGCCTTCTGGGATTTGCCCAGGGCTTCAACGGAGACATGGATAAGGGACTGGGCAACATGCAAAAGGCCATTGCACTGAGCCCGCGCAACACTTGGTACCAGTTCAACCTGGCGCAGATGTATCTGAATAATGGCAAGCCGGATCAGGCCATCCCCCTGCTGCAGGCGCTTACGCGGGCCCCGGACCAGCAAGTCGCGCTGCGTGCGAATGAGTCCTTGGCGCACGCCCAACAGTTGAAGGCCATGCTGGAGAGCGGCGTTCAACTCCAGGAGCGTAGGGTGGTCCGCGTGCGCGACAATGACGACGAAGCGGAGAGCCCGCCATCGCCGGCTCCAACCAAGGATCGTGACACATACGTGGGTGGAGGCACTGTCAAATTCATGAAAGGGATGCTCACCGGCGTCGATTGCACTTCGCCGCCCTCCGCCGTGCTAACCGTTGTTTCCAGCGCTGCGACCTGGAAGCTGAAAGTCAACGACGTGAATCGTGTGGTCCTGCTAGGGGCGGACACCTTTTCCTGCTCCTGGAGCAAACGGAAGGTTGCCGTGAATTACGTTGAAGTTGGCGCTGGCGAGGGCAGAGTGATCTCACTAGAACTTCAATAGCCGTGTTGATTTATGATGCGCGTCGGGCAAGGACACAGTAAATGTTTTCACCCCAAGACTTTTCTTCCATCCGTCTCATCACGTTCGACTGCTACGGCACTCTCATTGACTGGGAAACGGGAATGCTGGCAGCTCTGCGCCCGATGTTCTCGCGCGACGGCCGCACCGTTCCCGATGCGCAGCTTCTGGAGCAATACGGCGAAGCCGAAGTCGAACTCGAAGCCGGCGAGTATCTTCCCTACCGCCAGGTGCTGGCGCGCTCGGTAGAGACCATGGGGCGCCGTTTGAACGTAGCGATTTCCAGTGAAGACGGCAGGCGCTTTGCCGAGTCGCTGACGCAATGGGAGCCGTTCTCTGACACGGTGGGCGCTCTGCAAGTCCTGGCCAAACGCTTTCGCCTGGGCGTTATCTCCAACGTTGACGACGATCTGTTTGCCGCCACCAAAAAGAAGCTAGGGGTAGAGTTCAGCGTGATCGTCACCGCACAGCAGGTGCGCAGTTACAAGCCTTCGCTTGCGAATTTCGAGGAAGCGGTGCGGCGTAGCGGTTTGAAGAAGGAAGAGATCCTTCACGCCGCGCAGAGCATGTACCACGACGTGATCCCCGCCAACGCCCTGGGCATCAAGAATGTGTGGGTGGACCGGCCTTCGGCTCGTCCCGGATCCGGCGCAACCCGGCCCGCCGTGGCGCAACCGACCGCCAAAGTGAACAGCCTGGCGGAGCTGGTGAAGTTGCTGACACGATCGACGAGATCAACCAAACCTTACCACTGATGACGCGGATGCCACTGGTGATGATTGCCAGAGTTCT
>DATFXI010000208.1:0-5929 GCA_035316085.1 Candidatus Angelobacter sp. | reverse complement strand
GCGATGCGCAACCCGCCGTTATCGGCTGTGTTCTCGCCCAGCGTCAGCTTGCCACGCACGTGCACATCGTCGACGGCAACAAAGCCGTCATACTCGTCCACCAGGCACTGTGTGCGTTCCTTGAATTTCTTCTCGTCTTCCGGGGTCCACCAGCTCTTGAGGTTGCCCTGGGGGTCGAACTGGGAGCCTTGATCGTCAAAGCCGTGCGTGAGCTCGTGGCCGATCACGGCGCCGATGCCGCCGAAGTTCAGGCCGTCGTCGGCTTTGAAGTCATAGAACGGCGGCTGCAGGATGCCGGCGGGGAAATTGATGTTGTTTTCCGTCGGCTCATAATAGGCATTGACCGTGGGCGGCGTCATCTGCCATTCCTGCTTGTCCAACGGTTTGCCGATCTTATTGAGTTGGCGGCGAACCTCGAATTCGTTGGCGCGAAGCGAGTTCCCCAGAGCATCGTCGCGGACGATCTTGAGAGAGCTGTAGTCGCGCCACTTGCTGGGATAGCCGATCTTGTTCTCGATGGCCGCCAACTTAAACAGCGCCTCTTTCTTGGTCGCGTCCGACATCCAATCCAAACCTTGAATATCGTGACGCAGCGCTGTCTCCAGCGCCTCCACCATCTTCAAAGTGCGAGCCTTGGCTTCCGGCGGGAAGTGCTTCTCAACGTAGGCCTGTCCCAGGGCTTCACCGAGGTCGGCATCCACCGCGGACGTGCAACGCTTCCAGCGAGCCCGCAGTTCCTTGGCGCCGGTGAGCGTCTTGCCGTAGAAGTTGAAATTCTCGTTGACAAAAGGCTTGGGCAGGTACTGCACCTGGGAGTGGATGAAATGCCAGCGGAAGTACGTTTTCAAATCGTCCAGACTCGTAGTCTTGAGTTCGCTATCGAGCGCCTTGAAGAAGTCCGGCTCAACCACGTTCAGGCTGGTGAAGGTCGGCGCGCCGAGGTCGGTCAAATACTTGGAAAAGCTCAGCGAGGGCGTCAGCGCCTGCCATTCCTCCGACGAAAGCTTGTGATAGATCTTCTCCGGGTCCCGGCGCTCCACACGATCCGCGGAACCTTTGGCCAGCGCGGTTTCGATGCGCATCACTGCAGCGGCTTCGGCCGCGGCTTTGTCGGGCGGATCACCCAGCAGCTTGAACATGTTGGTGACGTGCTCAAGGTATTGCTTGCGCAACTCAACCGACTTGGCATCGTCCTTCAAGTAGTAATCCCGGTCCGGCAGGGAGAGACCGCCCTGGTCTGCCTGGCCGATCACTTGTTTTGCATTCTTGAAGTCCGCACCTGAGCTGAACTCGAAGAGCACGTTGATACCCTGCCGGTGCAGATGGGCGATCGCGTCGGTGAGCTGGCTCTTGTCCTTGACCGACTTGATTTGGTCCATCACCGGCTGGATGGCGGCGAGCCCCTTCTTGTTGATGGCGTCTTCATCCATGCAGGCAGCGTAGTAATCGCCGATCTTCTGTTCGTTGGGGGTGCGGTTTGTGGCCTTGGCCGCGCTCTCCAGGATCTCCCGCAGGTAGACCCGGTTTCGCTCCGCCAGCTCGTTGAAGCGGCCCCAGGACGCCTGATCGGCCGGTATAGAGCTGTTTTTCATCCAGCCTCCGCACGCGTACTGGTAAAAATCCACGCACGGATCCGCGCCCTTGTCCAGCGCGGCGACGTCAAAGCTGGGGACCTGTTTGGGCTCAGCTTCCTTCTTGGGGCCTGAAGCCTGGGCGGCAGCCATACCGGCCAGAAGCAACGTTACGGTCAGGAGACGAAACATACGCATATTGAATTGCCTCGACAAAGAGTAAAGTCGCCGGCGCAGATTAGGGCAGCGTCTTCGGCGGTAGATGCACAAACCAATCATAGACGGGCGGGCGCCGGATTCGATAGCTCGCACCCTAGAAAACCTTGAGGTGGATGGTCAGGTATTTCTTCGGGTTCTCACGAACCGCCTTGATCAGGCCTCGGGTTTCAACCAGCAGCTGATCGCTATTGTTGTACAAGGAGGGATCGCGCAAAAACTTTCCCGCGGTGCCTTCCCCGCGCTCCAAGCGGTCGGAGATCGCGGACAGCCGGTTGATAGTGTTCTCGATTTTCCGGGCTAGTTCCTCGTCTTTGGCCAGCTTGCCTAAAGTTCCGTGCCCGGCGTTGACGTCGTCCATCAGCTTGTTGGCCTTGGCGATGGTCTGGTGAGCGTTGTTGTACCAGGACTCATCGTGCAGGAGCTTGCCCACCGGGCCTTGGCCTTTATCCACCTGATCGACAATGTTATCGATCTTGGTCACTGCTTCCTCGGCTTTGCGATACAGAGTCTCATCGGCGAACAATTTCCCGACTGTCCCTTTGCCGTTGCTCACGTCGTTCAGCATCCCTTTTACTTGATCCAGGACGCCGTTGGCCTTGTTGATAAAGGTGGGATCGTACAGGAATCCGTGTAACGTGCCTTTGCCGGTCTCGACCTCGGCCACGATGCGGTCCATGCGCTTGATGAGGATGTCCAAGTTCTGCAATGTCGTATTGCTGGCTTTCGCAACTTCTGCTATGCCCGGAGCATTGGTGTGTGGCAGCTCCGCTCCGTCTTTCACCACCGGACCCGTAGCGCGACTGCCGTCGATGTTCACAACCGATTCTCCCAGGAGTCCTATGGTCTGGACTGCCGCGGTCGCATTCTCGCGGATGAGCGCCTGGTACTTCTTGTTGACGCGCATCACTACTTTCACCGGAGAGGATTCCCTGCCGCTGACCACCTGCACGCTCTCCACATTACCGATCGGAACACCCTGAAAGTGCACCGGCTGGCCGGAACGCAGGCCTTCTGCATCCTCAAAATAGGTAACCAGCGTAAACTTGCTGGTGAAAAGACCGGTGGTGCCGCTCATCAGGAAAATCAGGGTGGCCAGCGTCACGGTAGCGACGATGACCGTGATACCAACTTTAAGCTGGGACCACCTGAGCTGCTGTTGACTGGGCAATGGCGTGTAGTCCTAGGGTAAAAATCATAGCAGAAACACCCTAAGTATCTAAGTTACGGTAGTGGGTCAACTGACCCACTGCCGTGTATCGTGAGGACGAGCCTAAACTGTAGCGGCCCGCGGCTCGCTCTGTGGACGCAAGCTCCTGGAGCAGGCTGCCGCCAGGAGGTAAGCCGCGGCTGCGCAAACCAGTGTGATTGTGAGACCAAAGTGGATGGCCACCACCATTGCCATCACTGAACCCAGCACGCTGGCTGCGGCGTTTAAGGCCCAGGCCCACTCCACGGTCGGCACTCGCCGCAAGCCGGTTGGAAAAGGCATGCCCATGAAGAATCCCAGCGGCATGAGCACGACGGCGCTGATCATCAGCTTGACAGCGAAGGGCAGGCCGATTCCCGCAGAAAGCATCGCCGGCAAGGCTAGAACGAGGAGAAGGATCAGCCCAGCGATCAGCGCTAGCATGCGTGCCAGCCGGTGGCTTCCCGAGAGCCAGCGCTGGGCCGCTACGCTCCCGGCGCCGCTGGAGAGAAGCATCAGGAAGACGACCACAGTCAAAGCGTAGGTTGGATGCCCAAGGAACAGCACGAAGCGCTGAATGAGAGAGATCTCCACCGTGATGTAGCCCAGCCCTACGGCAACGAAGTAGAGCAGAGCGCTCCAACCTGGTCGCGCCTGAACGCCTCGATCAAGCGCCAGAGGAAGCACCAGAAATGCCAACACCGCCAGCACGGAAATGATCAGCAGCATTCCCAGAACTACCACTCCGAGATTGATGCGCCAGTCCATGCCGCGTCCGGTGCCGGCCAGAATGTTGCGGAGCACGTGTCCGGTCTTCAGCGTGAAAAAGAAAAATGGAGCGCTATCGTTCACCGGGCTTACGTTATACGGGTAATCGTGGGCGAACTGCCTGGGATCGTTGGATTCGATCAGCCTTTGAAAGGCGTGTGCCGCGGGCGGTAATGTCTGAAGTCCCGAATACTCTCCTGTTGGGTTCAGCCACACCAGGTTAGGATTCGCCCGAACGTGCTCTGCGACCGCGGCGTACTCGGCGGAAGTCAACGGGGACTTCTTGGCCAGGACCAGAACCGGACGGCCATCTTCGTCGAGACCGCCATCGGCCACGATGATGAAGTGTTGCCGCGGATCGTCTACTCCCAGCTGGTGTAGCGACTCGATGGCCTGCGAGACCACGCGCAGCGCTTCACGCGGCTGGCGAAACTCCCAGCGTGTAATGGCGATCATGCCCTCGGGCTTGAGATGCTCGAAGTACTCGTGGAAAGCCTCTACTGTATACAGATTGTTCTCGCTGAGGGCGAACGCGCCGGCGGCGGTGGTGGCCCAGGTGTCGACCAGCGTCATCTGCAGCACGTCATACCTGTCGCTTGAGCTGCGCACATAAGAACGCCCGTCCTGGATGTGAATATGAACCTGCGGGCGGTCATACAGATGGTAAGAGTAATCTGCGTATTGGCCGCGCATCACGTCGTTGACGATGATGGGATTGATTTCAATTCCAGTAATGCTCGGACTGCCGCTGGCAAGTGCGCGCAGCACGTCGACTCCACCGCCGGGCCCGATGATGGCAAACTCCCCCCGCGGGCGAAGAACGTTAGCCAGGGAGGGCGCCGCGGCCATCAGGCTCTTTTTCCAGTTGAAACCGCCGGTAGCAGGCAGCCCGGTGTGGGTGGGCGTCGGGCTGGTTGGCTGTTCCTGGTCCCAGCGCGCGGGATCGCCGTTCATGATGGCGCTGGTGGCGTCGGCGTCGATCACAACGTAGCGGGCCCCCTTCTCATTGTGGACCTCGATTCGGGAGATCGCGTTCCACTTGGTGTACTCCACCCATTTGAAATCGCGCAGAACGCCCTTCGCGTAGCGGACGTCGACCAGGCGCCCGGATTGATTGGCGGCGATCAAGAGTGCAAAAACCAGGGCCACCCCAAGCCCTATCGCGCGACGCCGCCGTGTGTTCGCCCATAGAGCTGCGCCCACGGCCATTGCTAGCGACGAGAGCAGAAGGGCGTTCGGAGCGCCTATCAAGTTGAGAAGAGGCACCACGGCCAGGCAGGCCGAAGCGCCGCCCGCCAAGTCAGCCCCGTAAAGGACCGGGATGGCGCCAGTGGAGCGAGCGAACAACACCGAGAGCAGAAGCCCGGTGATAAAGAAAGGGACGGCTGTGGCCAGGTAGATGACGGTCAGCTTCGCAAAATTGCCTGTGGTGACCTCGAGCGCGACCGGAGTGTGCAGCACGATTTCGACCGCCGCCAGGATACACACGGCATTGAGGATGCAGAGCCGGGCCGCGAGCGATCTGGTCTCGAAACGCTGCAGCCACTCCCGGCGAACGTGGGCAAAAACTCCCCCCGACCCCAACCCCAGCAAAGCGACTGAAATTGCAAAGAAGGCGAAATGATAGAAGAGCACTACGCTGAATAGCCGGGTCATGGCCAGTTCAAGCAAGAGACTGGCAAAGCTGACCAGAGCCACTGGGAAGAGATTGCCATAATCGCCGGAATCGGGTAATTGCCAAGATTGAAAAGTCTCAAGAGGACGGGGCTTCGATTTTGCAAGTGGTTCGCTGGCAGTTCGGATCATTTGAGTTGCGGTTCCTCGGTGGAGACAAAGGCTTCTTTCTATTCGAAAGCGGTTGGACAGCCAGCTGTCCAATTTTGGCAATTATGGCAATTCCGGCGATTTTGGCAATCTCTCTTTCAGTCTCCCTCCAGAATGACATGTGCAATCGCCTGCTCGGCTGTGTGCGACAGTGACAGGTGGGTCCGCTTGCATCCCAGCCGGCCGGCAAACTCCGCGGCGCGTCCGCTGAAACGAATCTGGGGACGCTGCCCCGGCAATCGCACCACCTCCACATCCTGCCAAGTGACCCCGTGTCGCAGCCCGGTGCCGATCGCCTTCATCGCCGCCTCCTTGGCGGCGAAACGGGCCGCCAGACGCTCGCCGGCATTTGCCTTCGACA
>DATFXI010000207.1:0-5227 GCA_035316085.1 Candidatus Angelobacter sp. | reverse complement strand
AAGTGCATTCCCTTGTTGCATTCCGGCCTTGCATCTGTGATTTTTGCTCGCGTATGATGGCCCTCCTTATTTGTTCGTTGACATCATGAATGGAAACACCGTCAACCTGGCGCCCCGGTTTCTGCCCGCGCGGCTGCCGCGCATGTGTGTGCCCGTCTGGGCCGCCAATGCCCCTGATTTGGTGCAGAAAGCCGATGCCGTTGTGCGGGAGAACTCCTTTATTGAGTTCAGGTTAGACTACCTCGCCAAGCCTGCCTCAGCGCTCCCCAAGTTGAAGACTTTTGTCGAATACCATCCCGAAGCCCTGCTCATTGTGACCTGCCGCCGGGCTGCCAACGGAGGCAAATTCCGGGGATCCCTTGCTTCACAAGTCGACATCCTGAGTAAAGCTGCTAATCAAGGCTGCCATCTGGTGGACGTTGAGCTGGAATCGGCGGCGCGGCTTAAGCCCGCCGATTTTGCCCGGCTGCGGCGCTCCGCCAACCTCATTCTTTCCTTCCATGATTTCCGCGGCACCAAGAAATTGGAAGAAACGTTCGCCAAGATGAAGCAGTACCCAGCGGATTTCTTCAAGATCGTGACCACCGCCAACTCGCTGTATGACAACGTGGTCATGATGAAGTTCCTGGAGAAGTACAGCCACGCGCACTCCCTAGTGGGCCTGTGCATGGGCGAACAAGGGATCATCAGCCGCGTGCTGGCGGTGCGTGCCGGCAGCCAGTTCACGTTTGCCGCGGCCAGTCCTGGCGAAGAGACTGCGCCCGGGCAGATTGCTGCGCGCACTCTCCGCGAGACTTACCGCATCGACCAGGTGGATGCGGCTACCAAAGTGTACGGCGTGGCCGGCGATCCGGTCGCGCATTCCCTTTCCCCGCTAATGCTAAACACCGCCTTCCGCCGCGAAAACGTGAACGGTGTTTACCTGTCTCTGCACGCCAAGGCGCTTGACGATTTGATGGACTGTGTCCGCGACATCCCCATCAACGGTCTCAGCGTGACCATGCCTTACAAAGAGCAAATCATGAAGCACGTGGACAAGACGGACCCGCTGACCGCGAAGGTGGGTGCTTGCAACACGGTGGTCCGCGCCCAGGACGGCAAACTCTACGGCTTCAATACCGACATTGCCGGAGCTGTCCGGCCGCTGGAAGTCCGGGTTCGACTGCAAGGTGCGCGCATCCTGGTGCTGGGCGCCGGGGGCGCTGCCCGCGCCGCTGTTTTTGGTCTGAAGGAACGCGGGGCCGATGTTTACATTTTGAATCGCACGGCAGGACCGGCGCGGAAGCTGGCTAAGCAGGCCCGCGCTAAAGCCATCAATCGCACGCTGCTCAAGAAGCTGGAGTTTGACGTGATCATCCACGCTACACCCGCGGGCATGGAAGGCAATCGCGAGCCCTTGCCGATCTCGGAAGCGGACATGAAAGCGCGCTATTTCTTTGAAATGGTCTATACCCCGTCCGAGACCAGAATGGTCAAGATGGCCCGTGCCAAGGGCCTGCATGTGATCCTGGGATCGGAAATGTTTGTGCAACAGGGCGCGCGGCAGTTTGAAATCTGGAGCGGCAAGCCGGCGCCGGCGGGAGAGATGCAGCGGGTGGTAGATTTCGCCTTGGCCCAGCGCGCGGCGGCAAAAAATGCCGAGAACAACAAGAAGGGCAAGAAGAGCAAATAGCAGAAAACCTCACCACTGATTAACGCTGATTATACTGATGAACCTAGATCAGTGTAATCAGTGTCATCCGTGGTGAGATTCTGAGCTCTTGGCTTGTTAGTTGCTGCCCGGCGTCTTGGCCACGTCGCCGACCTTTACCGGACCCGTTCCGGTGAAGGTCACAGTTGCAGAGTTAACGTCAATCTCTGTTACCGTGGCGTCGCCGATCTTGCTGGTGACGGTCTTTATGATCTTGCCGGTTGCCGGATCTTTCACGGTACGCACCGCGCGGCTGATCTCCAGCTTGTCACCAACCTGTAACCCCGAACGGCTGCCTACGTTGAGAATCAGCGTATTGCCGCTCACGTCGGCCACCAGGGCATTCACCTCGGCTTTGTGTGTGGGCAGGTTCCCGGCCGCAGCGTCCAGCTGGTCGCCGGTAGAGGTCACGGCCTGGTTTACAGCCTCGCCCAGAATCGTTTCGCCGAAGTTCTTGCTGCTCATGTCGAACGCGCCGGCGCCCGCACCGCCTCCGCCGCCACCCGCGCCGACCAGCGATGCGCCACCGCGTTTGGATTCGCCGTTGCCGGTAACCGCAGCCAGGATTTCCGCCGTGCTGGTGTCAACCAGGCGCGCGGTGATACCACATACCGCTTTGGCGTCGCGTTTTTGCACGCCGCCCAGCCCAAACTTGTTCAAGCCAAAGCCGCCGCCGCCCACCGTCGTGCTCTTATCGTCACGGCCAAACTTGGTGATGGAGCCGACGATGATCGCGTCCACTCCCAGCACGCGCCCGATCTTGGCCGCCGTGGCCGGATCGGCGCGGTCGCTGTTCGAGAAGTTCTGCTCGGCCAGAATTTTGTCCAGTTGTTTGCGTTCGATGACGCGGTACTTCCCGTCCTGGACCAGTTTTTGCACCAGGAGATCGGCCACGCCCTTGCCCACGTCCTGGTCGGTGCCCCAGATGGCGGTCACGTACGAACGCACGGTCCCGTAGTCAAAATCCAGGACAGCCACACGTTTCTTCTGCGGCGCCTGCTGCGCAGCGCAGGTCACGGCCAGAAGAAAGAGAATGCATACAGCACGAAGAATTCGAGACATACGTCTCCCTCCCCAAAGATTGCCACGGATAATTACCTGGATGTCTGGAGAGACTCTAGCACCATTAAGGATGGTTCTCAACGTGTTTTCGAGTGGTTCCGAGACCTAAGTCACGTGACTTGCTGAGCCGCATCTCCGCGGCAGCAAAGGCATTGGTTCTCCTTCGGAGCGATCGTGTGGCTGATTTAAGATGATGGTTGACCATGAACGATGCGAATCCCAAACCGGAAGTCGCGGCGCCCGTGCAGTCGAACTTCGTCCGCGAGATCATCCGCGAGGACCTGAGGACCAACAAATACAACGGCCGCGTGTGGACACGCTTTCCACCTGAGCCCAACGGTTACCTACACATTGGCCACGCCAAGGCCATCTGCCTGGATTTCGGGCTGGCCGATGAATTCAGGGGCGGCACCAACCTTCGTTTCGATGATACCAATCCTGAGAAAGAGGAAACCGAATACGTCGAGTCGATTCAGGAGGACGTGCGCTGGCTGGGTTTCGAGTGGGAAAACCTGCTCTACGCGTCGGATTATTTTCAGCAGCTTTATGACTGGGCGGTCCAGCTCATCAAGGCGGGCAAGGCGTATGTCTGCGACTTGAGCGCCGACGAGGTGCGCCGTTATCGCGGCACGCTGACCGAGCCCGGAAAAGAAAGCCCGTACCGCAACCGGACCGTCGAAGAGAACCTTGATTTGTTCGCGCGCATGAAAACGGGCGAGTTTCCTGATGGGGCGCGCACGCTGCGCGCCAAGATTGACATGGCTGCACCCAACCTTAATATGCGCGACCCGGTGATGTACCGGATCGTGCATGCCGAGCATCATCGTACCGGCAACAAGTGGTGCATCTATCCCATGTACGACTACGCGCATGGGCAGTCGGATTCGCTCGAGAAGATCACGCACTCCATGTGCACGCTGGAGTTTGAAGATCACCGCCCGCTCTACAACTGGTACATCCAGGCGCTGGGTATCTTTCCTTCACAGCAAATCGAGTTCGATCGCCTTAACCTGACCTACACACTGCTGAGCAAGCGCAAGCTGCTGCAACTGGTACAGGAGGGGCGCGTGCGCGGCTGGGACGACCCGCGCATGCCCACGCTCTCCGGCATCCGCCGCCGTGGCTACACGCCGGAGGCGCTGCGTAATTTCGTCGCGAACATCGGCGTGACCAAGACCAACGGGACCATCGAGCTGGCCATGCTCGAACACTTTGTGCGCGAAGACCTGAACCGGCGCGCGCCGCGCGTGATGGCCGTATTGAAGCCGCTCAAAGTGGTCATTGATAACTATCCCGAAGGCCGCACAGAAGAAATGGACGCGATCAACAATCCGGAAGACGCAGGCGCGGGAACGCGCAAGGTCCCATTTGGCCGCGTGATCTACATTGAGCAGGACGACTTCCGCGAAGATCCACCCAAGGGATATTTCCGTCTTTCACCCGGAAAGGAAGTTCGCTTGCGCTACGCCTACTTCATCACCGCCAAGAGCGTGGTCAAGAACAGCCAGGGAGAGATCGTCGAGGTGCACTGCACGTACGATCCGGCGACGCGCGGCGGCAACGCACCCGACGGACGAAAAGTGAAGTCGACCATCCATTGGGTCTCGGCTGACCATGCGTTTGACGCCGAGGTTCGCCTGTATGACAACTTATTCAGCAAAGAGAATCCCGGGGATGTTCCGGAGGGCCAGGACTTCACCGTCAATTTGAATCCCAACTCGCTTGAGATCGTGACGAACGCCAAGCTGGAACCGTCGCTCAAGACTGGCACAGCGGGAGACCGCTATCAGTTCGAGCGCCTGGGATACTTCTGCGTCGACCCGGACTCAACACCGGGCAAGCTGGTCTTCAACCGCACTGTGGCTTTGAAAGATACCTGGGCCAAGAAGCAATCAGGTGCGAGCGGTCAGCTGTCAGCTAAAGGCAAGGAGTGACAACCAACATCTCCACCGGATGAGACGCAGGCTGCTCGCGTCATCGTACGTCGCGAAAACGGCTTTTCACGCGCAATTTTCGGCTGGATGAAGGACGGAGAGTCCTGGTCCGGAGCCCGCGGATTTCTTGCGCCCGACGGCGTAGCGGTAAGCTTCGTCGTAGGCGCGTCCGATAACGGCGAGGTTGCGTGTCTCCAGCAGGTGGGCGCGTCCGGTCCGAGCCAGGGCATCACGGAAGTCAGGATGGCGGGCCAGAAACGCCATTCGTGCACCCAGGTCGCGGGCATGATTGCCTTCAAACCACAAGCAGCCGCGGCCGCTCGAGCTGGCGTCACGATTGCGCGGCACGTCAGCGGCCAGCAGCGCCAGACCGCGGCGCAGCGCCTTCAGACAAACCTCATTGGCGCGCCGGGCAGCGGCAGCATCCACCGGCGGATTTCCCAAAGCAACCACGACATGCGCAGTGCGCCATCCGGAAGAAACCTCGGCGGGATCGATCAGGCGCACTTCCCCGGCGATTTCCAGAGCGGCTATGCGCTCG
>DATFXI010000206.1:0-4794 GCA_035316085.1 Candidatus Angelobacter sp. | reverse complement strand
ATACTCTTCCACTAAATTGGGTCCGAAACTCATGAGGCCCCCATCATCCACGAACTCACGCCATTGGTAGATCGCTGGAATGTTAAGAGGGTGTCCTCCCGGCGCGATCACTACTGCGCGCTGATCGTTGAAGAGTGGGTCAGCAGTCACGAGCAGTGCTTGGTTCGCGGCGACGAGGTTTTGGACGACTTGCTGCAGTTGCCCCGGTGCATTGACGTCGCCCCGGTTAAGGTGCAGCCTTGGGTCCGCCGCTTGAGTCAGCTTCGTCCACTGCCCCGGCTGATTGGGACGCATCCCGTTTCTAAGCACGCCGATGTTGGTGATGGCCGGGTTAAGTTCTTGTAGGAGCCGCAGCCGGGCCGCGTCCATCTCGGTGGTCATCCCTGCGATGCCGGTTAAGTTACTGCCAAGTACGTAAAGGCCGCTCTCGACCGGCTCGGTGACGGACGTGAAAACGACCGGTGTCGGGTTCGACTGCGCCGCGGTCGCTTGTTTGGCGGCGAAAGCGCTAATGGGACCGCCGGCCGCGACCAGTACGTCCAGGTTGTTAAGAAGTCCTTGCGCCCCCGGAAGCAATTGCGAGTAGTTATTATTCACCAGATGATGGATCAAATTGATACCTGCGGGCAGTAAGCTTTTGAATGCTGCAAACTGGCCCTTCATCGATTGCTGCGAGCCGCTATACAGAAACCCTACCCTGTTAGCTGGCGCCATGTGATGACCCCCGTCTCGTTCGCCGCCGCCAAGAGCAGTACTTGGGCACGTCCTCTTCGCGGACTTAGACCATTGTGACTATACAACGTGGATGGGGCTGCCGAAAGGGCACTGTCGCCGTAAATGTCTAAACGCGCGACGGAGCACGCAGCACATTCCCGGCCCAACGTACATCGCGGAATTGGATGAGAGGGATTAGTTAGGGCGTGTACTCATAACGCTTCCGTGAGCGCGGCTCAGTCAATGTCCGCTTCGCTCAGTTCGGCCCGGCCCACACTCCCGCTCGAACATCGCTTTCTCGGCCGAGATCAACTCTCTATGGGCGTGGGAGCATTCCAGAGGACATCTAGGAACACATTTCTATCTCCCAATGTATACGCGCGATACATGCCCCAGAAAGAGTCGCGCAGTGCTCGCTTAAGCACCTTGCCCGTGCAGCCCACCGGGATTTTGCTGCTGTCTGCGACGACGGCCACGCATAGCCCGAATGGCGGCAAGTCGTCGCGATCAAATTGTTCGAGGTCGCGAAGCTTGACGAGAACGACATTCGGATCGATTGTCTGGCCCCGTTCTGGAAGAATGACAGCGACCGTCGATTGAATGTTCAGCGGAAACCGGTTTGCACCGATGACAACTGCGTCATGAACGCCCGGAATGGTTTGTAGAAATTCCTCCGTCGCAAGCGAATACAAAGGACCAAAGGGCGTCGTGATAACGTCATAGCTTCGATCAAGCTGGTAATAGTCCCCCTCGGCTGTCTTGTATCCCACGTCCCCTGTCAACCAATAGGCGCCGAGTCTGCCGAGTTGCGTCAAGATCGGCTGGTTGTGGTATCCGGGAGTCAGCGTTGGCGACTTGATAGCGATGTAGCCAACTTCTCCGTCTGGCAATGGCTTGCCAGATGCATCGACGATGATGACCGAATCGACAAACCAACGCGGCCGTCCCACGCAGCGCTTGGAGGCAACGTCATTCGCCGTGGACACCTTTTCAAACTGCGCCATTGCAAGTTCGGAGGACCCGTAGCCATCAGTAAAGCGCGCGCTCGGTGCCAGGCGCAACATTTTACTGACGTGCTTATGATGTGGAGTATCGCCCGTGTTATAAAACCGCTTTACCGAGCTAAATATTCCTGCGGGCAAATCCTGTTCCGCCAGCGAAATCCATGTCTGGGCGAACCCAGTCAGGATGCTTGGCTTAAATTGCATGACATTGGCCGCGACGCTTGGCCCGGTGAGCTTACTGAGGACGAGCGTCGGAAGCTCCAACATCACGGCCGTCATGAGATAGCTGATCCCAGCGGAGTGCGCAGGCGGCATACCTGTAACCATTCGGTCGTCGGCGTCTTCAATGAATTCCTTGAGGCGTTCACGTTTTGCGATAAAATGCTGCCCGTGGGTGTAAAGAATTGCTTTTGGAGTCGCGGTCGTTCCCGAGCTGTGGCAGATCATCACCACATCATCGGGAAGTTTTTCGGCGGGCCAATCGGCTGGCAAATTTGCGACGCGACTGCTGGCCTCTTCGGCATTGATTTGCCGAATCCCATTGAGCGAGGCAGCTAATTTCGCATTAGGCTCGCTCGCGCGATCAAACACCAAGGTTTTGAAACCGTTTTGCGTCATATATTGAGCGACAACTGCGGGCGGTATTTTGTTGTTGATGATTGCGACTGTTGCACCAATGCTGTTGAGCGCAAGATAATGCATGAAGTGCCCTATCCCGTTCTCAACAAACGTGCAGATGATGTCGCGCTCTTTGACGCCATGTGAGATGTACCATTGAGCAAGTGACTTTACAGTTGCGTACAGTGTGTCCAAGCTGAACTCGGTGAATGTTTCACCAAATGGTGTCACGAACGGCCGCTCAAGAAAAAGAAATGGCGTCTCGCTCGTCGGGCTTAACTCTCGCGCTTTGAACAGAAAATTCCCACAGCCGAGTTCCTGGTCCTCGTACAGCTCCTCCCGTGCCTCTCGCTTCAGTGCAACGATGTCCATGTGGTCCTCCCATTCGTGTTGTCGATACTAACGAGTAGGCGATGCGATAGAATAGATGAGTTGAGGTTTTGTGTCCGGCCAGCCATAGGAACGACCGCTCCTAAAATTTCTGCCCCGATCCTGTCCGTCCGGGTTTTTCCCCAGGTGCGAACGGGGTTGGCAGCATCGCGGTGGGAGCTGTGATCTAGCTCAAGAAAACTTCCGCCGGGGAGCGCAGCGCATCCACACCTTGAACCGCCTACTCTCGTTGACGGGAAACAGTTCGCCGCTGTGTGGCGCATCAAGGCTTTGTGGCATCTGCAATGCTGCCCGATAGCTGTTTGCTCGCGGTGACCGCTTTGAGGCGGCACGAGGTCATTCACGTCATTCCCGCCATCCCGGCGTGTCCGGTTCGCCCAAGAGCGGATATTTCGGCCAATGCCCGCGTTTATGAGTACACGCCCTTCTGTAATGGGCCCGGTGATGTCAAGTGTCCCCGAGTGATCGTCATGCTGCCGAGCTCACGCTTCTGTCCGTGGTCGGCGCCGAGGCCGCCACACTATGCTGTCAGAAAGGAACGGTAAGCCTATCTAGATACGCGTGGTTCGTCGGATGACGGCCACTGGGCGTGTAACGGCTTCACCAGCTCCGCCTTCTCGGCGACGGGACCTCGGGCAGTGGAGGCCTCTGTTCAGCCCGCTTGCGTCTCGTATTCTTCCTTGATCAACCCTGCGCTGCGATCGGCTTGGCTTCGGCCCGCGGTAAGTTGTGCCGTCAATCCCGAGCCATCTCCGGTTTGGTTCGTGCCGTTCGATATTCTGCCGGAACACCCGCTCGCTCCAACAGAGCCCGCTTGCTCGTCCAATCGCGGGAAGAAACGGCCGCAATGCCAGCATGACTGGGACTTCGCCTCGCGCAAGAGTCAGCGATACCGGGCTGCAATTGATCGTATTCGCCAAACCCAAGCCGCCGCCATCGGCTGAATGGTCTTGCGATCGCCAGGACCGATTCAGCCCCGACACGTAGAGCGAACACATTTGTCGCCGCGCCTTGTGACCCAACCGATCCAGAAACGGCTTGAGAAAGCGTCCAAGCTCTTCTTTCCAATCCGACGCCCTGCCAACCATGGTCGGCCCCTGCAAAAGCCGACCACCCATGAGTCACAGAAAAACTGATTTGGGTATCCCGTGCCGCTCAAAGTCTGCCATTAGTGCTAGACTCGTTGCTTCATGCACCATAGGTTAGTAGGGAGGACTACAGATGAAACGGCGGCTCTCTGGTAGATTTAGTGTGTTAATGGTGGCGGCTTTGACCTTATTACCGAGCAGCCTGAGCGCTCAACACTCGCTCAAGGATCAGCTCCTTGGAGCATGGAGTCTTGTCACGGTGATTGGTGAAGGTCCAGACGGCAGCAAGGTTGAAGTCTTTGGCGCTAATCCGAAAGGAATCATCATTTTCACAGGAGAGGGCTTTTTCTCTCTGTTCCAGTCGAACGCCGAAGTCCCAAAGATAGCGGCAAACGATAGGGCCAAAGCGACGCCGGAGGAAGCGAGCGGTGTTCTTCGGGCATCAATCGCTTACTACGGAACCTATTCGGTCAATGAAGGTGAGAAGACCTTGTCGGTCAGAGTTGATGGAAGCACGTTTGCAAATCTCGTTGGTGGACCTGAACAGCGGCGAATTATCACTTCAATTACTTCGGAAGAGCTGAGATTTACCAATCCAAGAACTCCCGCAGGCATCACTCTGCAAACAGTTTGGAAACGGGCGAAGGCTAGATAAACCGTCGCTCCAGCAGCTATAGTGCGCGCGATCCACCCCAGGCACGCCCGCCATTGGACCGCGATTTGCTTGCAATTCTACGCCGTTTTGGCGGCACGCCTGCAGCCGACAACGGCGGGAACTCATAGCTGCCGTCTCGGCCATCGACCGAGCGTAGTTGCCGGGCGGCTTCAAAGGCCATAAAGGCGCCCACGCTGTGGGCAAAAAAACCGAATGTCACTCCCATCAGCGGCTGCAGTGCACGACTCAGCCTCTCCATCAGCGCGCTCATAGACTTCAATGGTAGCTCGTCAAGACGCGCCGCGCGGCCCGGCAACTCCACGGG
>DATFXI010000205.1:0-3488 GCA_035316085.1 Candidatus Angelobacter sp. | reverse complement strand
GAAGGGCGCGGCTTCCTGCTGGCCTGGAATGATCCGGAAGAAAAATCGAGTTACAACACCGACTTCGAACCCGCGTTCGTTGAAAAGATCCTGACCCTCGCCGCCAACCGCGTGCCGGTCTTCGAGAACCTGGCAGTCAATCCCAAACGGGCGTGGGCCGGACTCTACGAGATGACGCCTGACCATCACGCCATTCTCGGTCCAGTTCCCTCGGTGCAGGGATTTTTTCTGGCCAACGGCTTCAGCGGGCACGGCGTGATGCATGCGCCAGCCACGGGCAAGATCGTCTCTGACCTGATACTACACGGCAAGACCGCCATTGTGGACGACGCGTCCGTGCTGAGCATCGAGCGCTTCGCCAAAGGCCAGCTTCTGCACGAAACCGCGCTGTTGTAGATGATGTTAGAGCCGCGAAGGTGAGTTACCTCAGCGGCTGAAGAATTTTGTGCTCTGGCGCGCAGGCATGAATGCCTGCTCCGCCCCGCGGCGCCAAACAGCAACTCCGCAACCGCTCTAAAACCGCCCGGCCATCTTTTCCGCCAGCGGGTGCAGTTTATCGATGGAGACCATGTCTCTGCGGGCCTTCACCGTGATCGCGACCGCCGCGACGTTCGCCGCCTTGCTCACCGAACAGGTGGTACTAAACCCGGAGAATTCCTGGCCCTTGGGCGGAATGATGGTGGAGCAAACGATCGGCCCAAATGTCTTGACGTCGACCGTGGCTCCCATCTTCTTTACGATCTCCAGCCCTTTGGCCGCGGCATCGGGAGAAGAATCCTTTTTCCCCCTAAACCAGCGCAGCAGCACCTTGGCGTTGTCTGACGTGGCTGTGCACACGTCCGCGCTGCTGTAGCTCTCGCCCTTGAAGGCGGAAAGCTTGCCTCCGACCACCGGCTCCAATTCCGTCGCAGTTAGCAGTTTGCATGCATTGTTGTCAGCCGCGGTCAGGAGGGCGGGGACGAACAACGTCACAAGCGCCGCCCGCAGAATCGCGCCCCAAGTTCTTGCGGCTAGTCGAACCATAAACCATCCTGGGAAAAATACGATTGCCGGGAACGGCGGACAAACGTTATAACAACGGTAAAGGCGATGTCCACCAACAAAGAGTTGCTCCATGAATTTGAAGTCCAAGCCCGCTCCGCTGGCGCAGCGGAGCAACTCATGCAATTCATCGCGCGCCGGCTGCACGAAGAGAAAGCACGCTACAACTGGGTGGGCTTTTATCTTATGGAAGACTCCACACCCAAGATATTGCGCTTGGGGCCATATGTAGGGAGCTTTGTGCCGATCGAGCGCATTTCACTCGATAAAGGCCTCTGCGGCGCCGCTGCTACTAGCAAGAAAACAGTCGTGGTCAATAACGTGCCGGACGATCCGCGCTATATCGGTTCCGGGATGGTGAAGTCGAACCTGGTGACCCCCATCCTGGTCAAAGGCGACGTAGTCGCTGAACTCGACGTCGAAAGCTACTTCGCCGACACGTTTCCTGCGGGAGACCAGCAGTTCATCGAATCCTGCGCTGCCGTAGTCGGGCGCTTCATGGAACATCGGCGGTAAGAAAAAGCGCAGCCCGACCGGCGGCTCATCATCGCAACGCCGGCTTTTTCGCGTAGAATCTTCCGACGAAGGTAATGACGCATGCAGCAGCCCGCCGCCATCGGCATCCGCGTGCACTCCGGCTGGGGCGCGCTGGTGGCCGTCGCCGGCAAAGGCGCCAGCGTCGAAGTAGTTGATCGCCGCCGGGTTGAGATCATCAATCCGCGTACGCCCGGCGCCGCCCAGCCGTATCACTTTGCCGAAAGGCTTGAGGTCAATAAAGCTCAGGAGCACGTGATGCGGTGCGCCGTTGTCTCAAAGGGTCTGGCGCTGGCGGCTTTGCAGCAAGTGGCCGGCCAGTTACAGAGCCGGGGCTACCAGGTGGCAGGCATCACGATTCTTCTCAGCTCCGGGCGGCCGCTGCCGGCCTTCGAAAGGATCCTGGCCGCGCATGCGCTGATCCACGCTGCTGAAGGCGAATTCTTCCGTCAGGCGTTTCGCGATGCAGCAGAGGAGCTGAAGATACCTGTAACTGGCATCCGTGAACGCGGGCTTGAAGTGGAGTTGAAGTCAGCCCTGGGGGCAGCAGCTCCAGGCTTGCAGAAGAGAGTCGCCGGCTTCAGGAGCGTGCTGGGACCGCCATGGACCGCAGATCAGAAGCTGGCGGCACTGGCTGCGGCCATCACACTAGCGTAAAAAGAGAGGATTTTGTTTGCACCTCGCCCGCGCTTCTCATCATCGAAGAGGGCATTAAATTTCGACGTGGAGGGCTACAGCATGTATGTGATCACCGGAGCAACTGGCAATACTGGAACCGTAGCGGCAAAGCGTTTGCTCGCCCAAGGAAAGAAAGTTCGCGTGATCGGACGCAGCGCGGACCGTCTGCAACCGCTGGCCACCGCCGGCGCGGAGCCGTTTGTGGCTGAGCTGAGCGACGCGGCTTCGCTGGCCAAAGCTTTTGCCGGCGCCGAAGCGGTTTACGTCATGATCCCGCCTAACCCCGCCAGCACGGATCCGCTCGCCGACCGTGAGCGCATCGCCGATGCTTTGGTCTCAGCCCTCAAGACTTCCGGCGTCAAGCACGCTGTGAGTCTCAGCAGCGTGGGGGCTGACAAGCCCGACAAAACCGGCCCCGTGGTTGGCCTGCATCAGCTCGAAGAAAAACTCAATTTGGTTCCGGGGCTGAACACTTTGCATCTGCGCGCCGGATATTTCATGGAGAACACCTTAGGCCAGGCCGGAGCCATCAAGATGTTCGGCACCACCGGTGGCCCGCTCAAGCCGGATCTGAAGCTCCCTTTCATCGCCACGCAAGACGTCGGCGAAGCCGCCGCTGCCGCGCTCCTCAAGCAGGACTTCACCGGCCACCAGACGCGCGAGTTGCTGGGCCAGCGCGATCTGAGCATGGCCGAAATCGCAGCTATTATCGGCAAGGGCATCGGCAAGCCCGGCCTCGGCTACATGCAACTGCCTAACATGGCGGTCAAGCCGGCGTTCCTGCAGTTGGGCATGTCGGGCGCGGTTGCCGACCTGATTCTGGAGATGTCGGACGCCATGAACTCTGGGCACATGTGCGCTTTGGAGACGCGCTGCGCAGCCAACACTACGTCGACTTCCTACGAAGAGTTTGTGGCCAAGGTGTTCGTTCCGGCTTATCAGGGCAAGGCAGCGTAGTGGGAGAAGACCATTATCGAGCGGGATCATCCCACATGTGGTGCGAGATCTTCCACTGGCCGTCCGGTTGTTTTGTTAGGACGTTCAGAAAGATTCCCTTGTGCGAAGATGTGGTGGTCTTGCCGTTCTGCACCATTGTCCAGGCGACTTCGTCGGTTCCCCAAGCGTAGGCCATCTGGCCATCGCCCCCGATGGCTTGCGGCACCACGATCAACTTTGTGATCTGGGTGGGAGGCGCGTTCGGGGGAAACCAGAATTCGTTCAATCCCTTTTGACCG
>DATFXI010000204.1:0-2839 GCA_035316085.1 Candidatus Angelobacter sp. | reverse complement strand
ACGCGCGAATCCAGTGAGTGGATCGCCGACGATCTGGCCGCAGGCATGCTGGAAGCAGGCGTACACGTGGAAAGCGCCGGTGTGATCACTACGCCGGGCGTGGCTTATCTGGCGCGATCGCAAGGGTTTTCTGCGGGCGTGGTCATTTCCGCTTCGCACAATCCCTGGCAAGACAACGGCATTAAAGTCTTCGGCGGCGACGGTTACAAACTCTCTGACCAGACAGAATTGGAGATAGAAGAGGAAATCTTCGCCCTGCTGCAAACGGCAGCCACGGCCGGCAAGAGGGGCAAGCCCTCGCTGCCCGGCGACAGCAAGCTGCATGCGGATTATGTCAAGTGGCTGTCACACCCGATTCCGGGAGCAGAGAAACTTACTGCGGTTGTTGACTGCGCCAACGGCGCGGCCAGCGCCATCGCTCCGGAAGTATTCACATGCTGTGGCCTGCGCGCGGAATTCACCCATAGTTCCCCCAACGGCCGCAACATCAATGAGGGTTGCGGCGCTTTACATCCGGAGATTGTTGGCAAAGAAGTTGCCGCACGGCGGGCTGATATGGGCATCTGCTTTGACGGCGACGCCGACCGCGCGCTGTTTACCGATGCCGGCGGCAAGGTGGTCAATGGCGATGCCGTAATGCTCCTGCTGGCCCTGGACTTGAAACGGCGCGGCGAGCTCAACAACAACTTGGTTGTCGCTACCACCATGTCCAACATGGGTTTGGAGATCGCACTGCGCGAATCAGGAATCAAGATGCTGCGGGCGCCGGTAGGCGACAAGTACGTCCTTGAGGAAATGCAAAGGTCAGGCGCCGTGCTGGGCGGTGAGCAGTCTGGACACATTATTCTATCCCGCGAGTCCACCACCGGCGACGGGCTGCTGACCGCCATCCACGTTCTGGAAGTGGTGGCGCGCAGCGGCAAGAGCCTGGCGGAGCTGGTGGCCGGTTTGAAGGTCTTTCCTCAGACCATCAAGAATGTCCGCGTGCGGGAGAGACGCCCGCTCGCCGAGATTCCTCAAGTCCAGGCAGCCATCCGCAGTGCCGAGCAGGAGCTCGACGGCAAGGGCCGCGTCAACGTTCGCTATTCCGGCACCGAACCCCTGGCGCGCGTGATGGTGGAAGCCGCAACCAAGGAAACCGTCGAACGACACGTTGCCGCGATCGCGGAAGCCCTGCAAAAAGCAATCGGAGCCTAGGAGAATAGTTGGAGCGCAGCCTCGGCGGTCCCCGACACGCTTCGCGTGGCGGGGTGGATCGGCTCCGCTGTAGCCCGATGCTTACGCTGCCTTTTCCTTGGCGTTGCCTTGACTGAACAGCGTTCGTGCCGTGAACTTCACGCTGTTCTTGTCGTAATACGCCTCGAACCACGCCTTCTTGGGCGCTCCCGGTCCTTGCAGGGTGATTGGTTGGGCGTCTGTGTGCTGCTGCTGCAGCATCCGGAAGTGATAGTGGTCAACCAGGCGGATACCTTCAACCGCATAGCCGGTGGCGATATCGGCGTCATAGATTGCCAGCAAGCTGTCGCCGTTGGCCTCCTCCCCGCCCTTGGCCAGGTTGGAGGAGCCGGTAAACACCACAGGATTGTCGCCATTGAAATCGACCACCACGAATTTATCGTGGATCACCTGTCCTTGGCCGCCGCTGAACTCAGTCGTGAACGGCGGCGGTACGTGCTGATTCAAGAATGAGAACGCGGCAAACTCGCCGTGCTGGGCTGATCCAGGACTGAAAAGCTTTACGCCGCCGGCGGTCTGGGTCATGCCGTAAGCGAAAATGTCTTTGCGTTGGTTGAGGGTGCTGAGTTGAGTAAGAACGTCGCCGCTGCCTCCCAACTGCATGACTGCGAAGATCACCGAGCTCTTGGCGTTTTTGGTCGCGTCAGCAACAGTCTTCAGTGACACCGTCTCCGTCTTGTGCGGGGAGAAGGCAACCTCGAACTCCGGCAGTCCTGGACCGGAGCAATCAAAATACTTCTGAGCGATTGGCGCGGCCTTGAAAGCCGTGGCAGTCCTGGTCGAACTGCCGGTTTTCTGTTGTTGGGTGAAAGCCAGGTCGAACATTTGCTCGTAGGCCGCGGCGGTCTTGGGATCATTGATGACGATCACGTTGTTGGCCTGCACGTAAAGCCCGCGCAGGGAAAAGTTGGCCGAGCCGGTCAGGACTTTCACGGCCTTGCCATTTTTCTTCTGGATCATCACCTTGCAATGGGCAAAGCGATTAAAGTGCCCGGTGACCACGTTGGCTTTTCCGGCCGCCGCCAGGATCGCTTTTTTCGCCAGAACTTCCATAGCGCCGGTCTTGGTGTGAAGCGGCGCATCGTCCAGAAACGCCCGCAAGCGCTTTTCCTTGCCGAGCTGCACGATGCCTTGAATGAAGTCCGGCTCATCCAGATCGTAGGCAAACAGGTCGACCTGGATGCTTTTATCGTGGAGGCACTCGTTGAGGAAATCAAAAACCAGCTTGCGCGCGGAGTATCCCAGCCATTCCCACTGCTTCTGGTAGGGCTCTGTGGGGAACTTGATGCTTTTCTTGGCGGGACGAATAGGAGCGTTATGAAAGCCGGTGGCGTACGCCTGGGACGACAGGTACCCGCGCGTGAAGCCGGGCGTAAAGCCGCTGAACTGGGAGCCGAACTGCGAAAGGTCAACGCTGGCAGTCGCGCTCTCACCGGCTTTGAGGCCGTAACCCTTTTGGAAATACATCGCCGTTACCTTGTAGTCGAATTGCGTGACGGTACCGGCTTCGGGGGGAAAGTGGATCCAGTAATACTTCTGAAAAGGCGCTTTGTCTGACGTGGTCCAAACCCGCTTGTCCGGGGTCGTCGCTTTGGAAACGCCG
>DATFXI010000203.1:0-3402 GCA_035316085.1 Candidatus Angelobacter sp. | reverse complement strand
GCGACCACCTGCGGTCTGCGACGCTGTAGCCGATCCGCCATCCGGTAATGCTGAAAGTCTTCGAGTACCCCGAGATCGTGATTGTCCGCTCCCGCATTCCCGGGAGCGTTGCCGGGCTGATGTGCCGGCCCTCGTACACGAAGTACTCATAGATTTCGTCGGTGACGACGAATAGATCGTGCTTCCGGGCAAATGCCGCAATCCATTCCAGCTCCTGCCGGGTAAAAATTTTGCCGGAAGGATTTGCCGGAGAGTTGATCATGATGCCCCGCGTGCGCGGAGAAACGGCACGATCCAGATCGTCCGGCGTGAAATTCCAGTCGGGCGCTTGCAGCGTCACAAAGCGTGGAACCGCTTCGACCGCGATCAGGGTGTTGAGGTGGTATCCATAGTAGGGCTCAAACAGGATGAACTCATCGCCGGGATTCAGCAGGGAAAGGCACGCCGCGTAGAAAGACCCGGTTGAGCCGGCGCTGACGATGACTTCAGTCTCAGGATCGCATTCGATTCCGTTGAAACGGCGCATCTTGTCGGCAATGGCCTGGCGAATTTCGGCCAAACCATCGGCCCGTGTGTAGCTGTTGATGCCGCCGTCGATGGCACGCTCTGCACCCTCGCGCACGGCCTCCGGGACTTCGGTATCGCAGACACCCTGGGCCAGGTTGATGCCCTTCACCTTCTCGCACTCAATGGACATCACGCGAATCTCTGACTGCACCGTCCGCGCCGCCCGCCTGCTGATGGAAAGACTCACCATGCACTCCCAAAGACTGATGTCTATTGTAGTGCCTGGACCAGCAGTCAGCACCTGGTCGGGAAGACGGGGGCGTGCGTGTCGCCTGTAACCCAAATTGCTTACTGGTAGACCTGCCCGTCCTCAGTTTTGCCCCACTTGAAACTGACTTTGGGGGCGCAGCCGGGCGCAGTGAATTGTATTTCCATCTTGCCCTTCGATTTACCCAGCTTAGCCGGCAAGATACCCAGGTCACCGTAGCCGTCCGCGTTGGTCTTGATCTTGGACTCATGTACTTCGCCTTCCGAATTGCCGCGGAAAGCAATCTCTGTTTCCCGCGGAAAGCCGGTGACCTGCACAAAGGCCAGCTCAAAGTTGCGCATGAGCCTTATCACGCTCACCTTGCAATCATGATCGCTGCCTTCAATTGGATTCGGCAGGATCGTAATGAAGGCATGATTGTTGCCCTTCTTAGCCGACACGGCAAAACGGTAAGGCTCGCCCGGTGCAGGATCAGGAATAAGTAATTGATGGACGCTATTGTTGCTGTCCAGCACCTTTCCATCGCGATTGTCCAGCCAGACATCGCCAACGGACTGAAGGTCTCCGGGACGGCTGGCCATGGTGTCCAGCATCAGCAACTCATATTCAACATCGAAAGGTAGTCCTTTGGCTTGAAGTTGGTACGCGTGAAATGAAACTCCTTTTCCCACCGATTGACGATGAGTTTCAACCGCGCGTAGCTCCGCGCCCGGAGAATTCGCCTGCCCCCATTTGCGCTGAAAACTGATGCGACGATCGATGTCGGCCCGCATCTCCGGAGTGAGGCCCTGCGCGAAACCACAAATGGAGAACACCATGAGTGCCGGAAACAAAAGCCAACCACGCATACTTAAGACATTCTATACGGCAGCTTGACAGAGCCCGCCCAGCCTGCCATTATATGCCTTGACAAGTATATGCTCTGTGGAGTATATAAAGAGGATGGAATCTGCGTTCGAAATCATTGCCGAGCCCAACCGCCGCGCGATATTGACCCTCCTGGTCTCGTCACAACGGTCGGTGGGAGAGATCGAGCGTCAGCTTCGTATGCCGCAGCCGACCGTGTCCAAGCACCTGCGCGTGCTGCGAGAGGCCGGTTTCGTGGAATCCACGGTGGACGCACAGCGCCGTCTCTACCGGCTGAAACCTGAACCACTTCAGGAGGTCGATGCCTGGCTGGCTCGATTCCGCCGGTTCTGGTCCGCTCACTTGGATGCTCTCGAACGCCACCTCGGCCGCATGGATCAACCGGCATCAACGAAAAGGAACGCAAGGAAAAGACGACGCGGCCCAAACCGCAAACGTGACAAAGGAGAAACGAAATGAAAATCAAAGTGACCAGCGTATACGTGGACGACCAGGACAAGGCCCTGCGCTTCTATACGGAAGTACTGGGCTTTGCCAGGAAGACCGATTTCAGTCAGGGTCCATATCGATGGCTGACGGTGGCCTCGCCCGAGGAGCCGGACGGCACTGAGCTGCAGCTCGCGCTGAACGAGAATCCCGCAGCCAAAGCGTATCAGCAGGCTATGTTTCAACAGGGCCAGCCCGCGGCCATGTTTTTCACGGACGACATCAAGGGCGACTACGAGCGGATCAAGGCCTGCCGCGCCGAGTTCACGATGCCGCCCACTGACGTGACCGGCTCAACCATTGCCATGCTGAAGGACACCTGCGGCAACCTCATTCAGCTCACCCAACTGAAACGCTATTCACGCTAAGGAGGAGAAGATGACCGATCGCGAGCAGTACACACCGGGTCCGGCCAGCGGGGCGCAGGTTATAAAGGACGGCGCAGAAAAGGATAAAGACAAGTGGATGCTCATTCTCGTCAGAGAAATGCGCCACTCGCCGGAAAAAGTCTGGCAGGCGCTGACCGACCCGGCGCACCTGCGCGAGTGGGCGCCTTTCGAGGTCGATGGGAACATGGGTGCAGTTGGAGCCACGGTAAAGCTCACCTGGGTGGGAACGGCCACGCCGATCGAAACAAGAGTGACGCGAGCCGACGCTCCCAGGATGCTTGAGTACAACGATACCCGGTGGGAACTCGAAGACTTTGCTGGCGGCACGCGCCTGACGCTGTGGACCAACATCGATCGCCGCTTCATCTCCTGGGGCGCCGCCGGCTGGCACATTGCTTTCGATGTTCTGGATCGGCTTCTGAGCGGATCTCCCATCGGCCGCATCGCTGGTGGTCAGGCGATGAACCTCGGGGGCTGGCAGCGGCTGACCGCAGAGTACGCAAAGCAGTTCGGCGTTCAAGCGCCCAACTGGCCGCCGAAAGCGGCTCAAAAGTAGTGAATCGAGGGGGCGCAAAACAATGCGCCGTGTGCCTGATCCGCTTCAGGCTCGTCTTCAGAGGAGGTCCCATCGAACTGGAACAAATGGGTTCGGCAGGCCCACCGCTGGCTGGCCATTGCCACGAGGCGGACCCCGAGATCGTCGAAGAGTGCAAGTGGGTCAAGCCGACATCGCCGGGAACTCCGTCTGGTCCCACGGCGGCATCGTCTGCACGGAAGAGACATACAAGAACATCGTCAAGATGACATTTGCCAAGGGAGCTGCGTTGAAGGACCCTTCACGTCTATTCAACTCCAGCCTCGGCTGGACCGGGCAGTCTGGGGACT